>NZ_JAINZO010000001.1:1702026-2003255 GCF_020179605.1 Geomonas agri | reverse complement strand
CCATTGCGCCAATGTCTGCATCTTGAATCTTGCCCAGGCGATGGCTCTCGGCATCGAGGGACAGCAGCTCAAGGATGTCGGGGTGGCCGCCATGCTGCACGACATCGGCAAGCTCTTCGTTCCCGAAGAGATCATCAACAAGAACGGCAGGCTCACCGACGAGGAATTCGAAGCGATCAAGCAGCACCCGGTCCGGGGCGCGCGCTACCTCATGGATATCCCGGGAGTCCCCCGAATGGCTGTGATTGCCGCCTACGAGCACCACGCCAAGTTCAACCTGAGCGGCTACCCCAAGCTCCCCCCATCCTGGCGGCTCAACCTCTGCAGCCACCTGACCATGGTTTCTGACTTCTTCGATGCGACCCGGACCCGGCGCAGCTACCGCGACCCCATCGAACTCGAGCGCATCAAGGGCATGATGCTCGAGATGTCCGGCACCGAATTGCATCCGGTACTGACGCACAATTTCTTCCAGATACTTTCCGGCCTGAATACCCCAAGCCCTAGTTAAGCAGATGTAGTTGAAGACACGAGTGCGGTGTGGGAACGGCCAGTGTCTTAGCTGGGAGTGTCGTAACAGCCTAAGAGAGGCGCCACCGTAGCTGGTACGATGGCGCCCGGTTCCTGTGCCAGGCTAGCTGCCGCTGTTATTGAAGCGCAACTTCATGGCGTAGGACCTGTCGCCTCTGCGCTCGAAGCGCGCATCACCTACGAGGGACGGTTCGGCTTTGCCCAGGAAGAGCAGCCCGTCCGGTTTCAGCATTCCCGCCATCCGCCCGACCAACTCCTGCTGCGTCGCGGCATCGAAGTGGTCGCAGACCTCCTTGCAGAAGATCGCGTCGTACTTCCCTTTCAGCACCCACTCCCGCGTCGCAAGGTTGCAGGGGAGGAAGGAGACCATGCGCCGAATCTCGGGCACGACCTGGTATGCCTCTTCACGGCAGGCGAGCCGGACCAGGTATTTCTCCTTGTAGCGCTGGGGGAGGTGACGCAGCCGTTCGGCAGTGTAGACTCCGTCTTCCGCAATTGCCAAGGCGGAGAGATCAATGTCGGTAGCGAGGATCTTGATAGAGCGGATATCGCCCCCCAGCGCATCATGGGCGGTCATCGCCATCGAGTATGCCTCCTCTCCAGTACCGGTGGCACACGACCAAAGCAGCGCCCCGTGGCCTTGGAGGGCCTGCAGGTACTCCTTCAGTGCGGCGAAATGGGGTGCATCGCTGAAGAAACAGCTTGGGGACGAACCGAGGGCGCTGGTGAAGGCGCTCCATTCGCTCTTGTCGCCGAGGACCAAACGGTCCAGGTACTGGGAGAAGTTCTGCCCGGAGGTGGCGTGCACCCGTTGTGACATTCGGTTGTACACCAGGTCTCTGGTGTGATGTCCCAGCGTGATACCGGTAGAGGAGCGATACATGTGACGGATACGATGAAAATCGTTGCTGGTGTAATTGGCCTGTGCAGTCATGGCTTCTCCCTCCTTGCCTTGTTGTCCCTTGGTCGCCTGATCCAGACCTTTGCGTGCCTGGCGTCGGTCTTTGTCGTATTACGTAAACATGATTCGTTCCCATTGGGGTTAACGGAGGGGAAAATTTAGAATTTTGATGATGGTGCGTCGTTAACATGCTGAAATTGTATGGAATTACATTGAGGAGGACGTGCACGGTATGGTGTGAAGGGGAGGGGGGAGGTGTTTAATGAAGGGGGCTAAGTTGTGGCATGCCACACTCTGCCGGCCACAATTTTGGGGTACGCCACAGCAGCAAATTCCCTCTGTCTCCCTTTCGCAAAGGGAGGGACGCGGGTTCGTCTGCTGCCCTTCGTGGCAACCCGCGTAACGCTGATGCGGATAAAAAAAGGCACCCGGTTTCCCGGGTGCCTTTTTCGCTGTTGCTGCGTCGGTATTGACCAGAACTATGGGAGCTCGGTCTCTCCCATCAGGAAACGGTCGCACTCGCGTGCGGCGCCGCGCCCTTCGTTGAAGGCCCAGACCACGAGGCTCTGGCCGCGGCGGCAGTCGCCGGCAGCGAAGACGCCCGGGATGTTGGTGATGTAGCGGTTGAAGTCGGCCTTGATGTTGCTGCGGCCGTCGCGCTCGAGACCGAGGGCCTCGGGCAGTTCCTGCTCGGGGCCGAGGAAACCCATGGCGAGCAGCACGAGGTCGGCGGGACGGACCTGCTCGGTGCCCGGCACCGGAACCGGTATGTACTGCCCCTTCTCGTTCTGCTTCCATTCCACCTGGACGGTGTGTACCGCGGTCACGTTGCCCTGGGCATCCCCTTCGAACTTGGTCGCGGTGGTGACGAAGACGCGCGGGTCGGCACCGAACTTGGCCGCTGCCTCCTCCTGGCCGTAGTCGACCTTGTGTACCTTCGGCCACTCCGGCCACGGGTTGTCGGCGGCGCGGGTGTCGGGGAAGCGCGGCATGATCTCCAGCTGGGTAACGGATTTGCAGCCGTGGCGCAGCGAGGTGCCGACGCAGTCGGTACCGGTGTCGCCGCCACCGATGATGATGACGTCCTTGCCCTCGGCGGAGATGAAGTCGGCCCCTTCGTTCAATACCGCCTTGGTGTTGGCGGTCAAGAAGTCCATGGCGAAGTGGATCCCTTTAAGCGAACGTCCGTCGATGGGGAGGTCGCGGGGGAGGGTGGCGCCGGTGGCGAGCACGACGGCATCGAAGTCGCCGCGCAGTTTCTCCACCGGGTAGTCGGCGCCGCCGATGGCGGTGTTGCAGACGAAGTTGATCCCTTCCTGCTCCATCAGCTTGACGCGGCGCAGTACCACCTCACGCTTGTCCAGCTTCATGTTGGGGATGCCGTACATCAACAAGCCGCCGGGGAGGTCGGCGCGCTCGAACACGGTGACCTGGTGGCCGGCCTTGTTGAGCTGGGCGGCAGCGGAGAGGCCGGCGGGGCCGGAGCCGACCACGGCGACCTTCTTGCCGGTCTTGACCTGCGGCGGGTTCGGGGTGATCCACCCCTCCTGCCAGGCACGGTCGATGATGCTCACCTCGATGTTCTTGATGGTGACCGCCGGGTCGATGGAGCCCAGGGTGCACGACCCCTCGCACGGAGCGGGGCAGACCCGCCCGGTGAACTCCGGGAAGTTATTGGTCCGAAGCAGCCGGGCCAGGGCCTGTTTCCACAGGCCGCGGTATACCAGGTCGTTCCACTCGGGGATCAGGTTGTTGATGGGGCAGCCGCAGGCCATGCCGCTCACCAGCATGCCGGTGTGGCAGAACGGGATGCCGCAGTCCATGCAGCGGGCACCCTGGGTACGCAGGTGCTCTTCCGGCAGGTGCAGGTGGAACTCGTTCCAGTCCTTGAGCCTCTCAAGCGGCTCGCGGTCGGCCGGGAGCTCGCGTTTGTATTCCATGAATCCGGTAGGTTTTCCCATAGCTCTATCCTTAAAATCAGGTTGAGGTTGAGGTTGTCAACCTGTCTTTAGTGTGCTGCCTGGCGTGCATTCTCTTCGAAGGCGGCGGCCAGCGCGTCGTCGCCGGTAAGCCCGGAGGCCTGGGCGCGTTCCAAGGCCTGGAGTACCCGCTTGTAGTCCATCGGCATGACCTTGACGAACTTGTGGGCGTGGGTCTTCCAGTCGTGCAGGATGCGCGTGGCGCGTGCGCTGCCGGTTCTCCTGGCATGCTCCGCGATCATCTCCTTGACGGTCTCCTGGTCCTTGTCGTCCAGCAGTTCCAAGGCAACCATCTCGGTGTTGCAGCGCTCCTTGAAGTCACCGGCGCTGTCCAGGACGTAGGCGACGCCGCCGCTCATGCCGGCGGCAAAGTTGCGGCCGGTTTCACCCAGTACCACGACGGTGCCGCCGGTCATGTACTCGCAGCCGTGATCGCCGACGCCTTCGACGACGGCGTTGACGCCGGAGTTACGTACGCCGAAGCGTTCCCCGGCGATGCCGCTGATGTAGGCGGAGCCGCTGGTGGCGCCGTAGAGGGCGACGTTGCCGGCGATGATGTTCTCCTCCGCCTTGAACGGGGAGCCGTCGGGCGGGTAGACCACGATGGTGCCGCCGCTCAGGCCCTTGCCCAGGTAGTCGTTGACGTCGCCGGTCAGTTCCAGGGTCATCCCCTTGGGCACGAAGGCGCCGAAGCTCTGCCCCGCGGAGCCGCGGAACTTGAGCCTGATGGTGTCGTCGGCAAGCCCCTCGGAGCCGTAGGCGCGGGTAACCTCGTTGCCGACGATGGTGCCGACGACGCGGTCGATGTTGGTGATGGGCAGCTCTGCGCTCACCTTCTCGCCTTTCTCGATGGCCGGTTTGCAAATCTCCAGCAGCCTGGTCATGTCGAGCGACTTCTCAAGACCGTGGTCCTGGGATTCGGTGCAGTAGCGGCTTCCCTTGATGCCGGTCTGCGGCTGGTACAGCACGTTGCTGAAGTCGAGCCCCTGAGCCTTCCAGTGGGCCACGGCGCGCTTGGGCTCGAGGCGGTTGGCGCGGCCAACCATCTCGTTGAAGGTGCGGAAGCCGAGTTCCGCCATGATCTCGCGCACTTCCTGCGCGATGAAGCGCATGTAGTTGACCACGTACTCCGGCTTGCCGGAGAAGTTCTTCCGGAGCTCCGGATCCTGGGTCGCAACGCCGGCCGGGCAGGTGTTGCTGTGGCAGACGCGCATCATGACGCAACCCAGGGTGACCAGCGGCGCGGTGGCGAAGCCGAATTCCTCGGCGCCCAGGAGGGCGGCGATGGCGACGTCGCGGCCGGTTTTCAGCTGGCCGTCCACCTCGACGATGATCCTGCTCCTCAGGTTATTGAGCATCAGGGTCTGGTGGGTTTCGGCGAGACCGAGCTCCCAGGGGAGACCCGCGTGCTTGATCGAGGAGAGCGGGGAAGCGCCGGTGCCGCCGTCGTAGCCCGAGATGAGCACGACGTCGGCATGGGCCTTGGCCACGCCGGCCGCGATGGTGCCGACGCCGACCTCGGAGACCAGCTTGACGCTGATCCTGGCGCGGCGGTTGGCGTTTTTCAGGTCGTGGATCAGCTCCGCCAGGTCCTCGATGGAGTAGATGTCATGGTGCGGCGGCGGCGACACGAGGCCGACGCCCGGGGTGGTGTGGCGGGTCTTGGCAACCCACGGGTACACCTTGTGGCCTGGCAGTTCGCCACCTTCGCCAGGCTTCGCGCCCTGCGCCATCTTGATCTGCAGTTCGCTGGCGTTGGTCAGGTAGTTGCTGGTGACGCCGAAACGGCCGGAAGCGACCTGCTTGATGGCGCTGTTCTTGGAATCGCCCAGTTCGTTGGTCCAGGTGAAGCGCGCCGGATCTTCGCCACCCTCGCCGGTGTTGGAGCGGCCGCCGATCCTGTTCATGGCGATGGCCAGCGCCTCGTGCGCCTCCTGGCTGATGGAGCCGTAGGACATGGCGCCCGTTTTGAAGCGCTTCATGATATCTTCGACCGACTCGACCTCCTCGATGGGTACCGGGATGCGGATGTCGGTGTTGAAGTCCAGGAGACCGCGCAGCGTGTAGAGACGTTCGTTCTGCTCGTCGATCAGCTTGGAGAAGACCTTGAACTCGTTGTAGTCGTTGGTCCTGGTGGCCTTCTGCAGCGACTGGATGGTGAGCGGGTTGAACAGGTGCTCCTCACCCTCCTTGCGCCACTGGTACTGCCCGCCCGGGTCGAGGGTCGGATCGGCCGGCACGCGGTGCGGGTAGGCTTTTTTGTGGCGGAACAGCAGTTCCTGGGCGATGCCGTCGAGATCGATGCCGCCGATGCGGGACGGGGTCCAGGTGAAGTACCTCTCGATCACGGACTGGTGCAGACCGACCGCCTCGCAGATCTGGGCGCCGCGGTAGCTCTGGATGGTGGAGATACCCATCTTGGCCATGGTCTTGACGATACCCTTGATGGAGGCCTTGACGAAGTTCTTGACCCCCTTCTTGTAGTCGATACCGGTAAGCATCCCCTGCTGGATCATGTCCTCGATGGACTCGAAGGCGAGGTAGGGGTTGATGGCGGTGACGCCGTAACCCAGGAGCACCGCGAAGTGATGCACCTCGCGCGGCTCGCCCGACTCGAGGATCAGGGAGGCGTGGGTCCTGGTGGCGGTGCGGATCAGGTGGTGGTGCAGGCCAGCCACGGCCAAAAGCGCCGGCAGGGCCGCGTACTCTTCGTTGACGCCGCGGTCGGAGAGGATTATGACGGTGGTGCCCATCTCGATGTGACGGATGGCGCTGTTGAACAGGCTCTCCAGTGCCTTCTCCATCCCCTCGGCGCCGTCGGCCGCCTTGAACAGCAGCGACAGGGTTGCGCTCTTGAATCCGGGGCGGTCCAGCTCACGCAGCTTCTCCAATTCCTCGTTGGTAAGGATCGGGTGCTCGAGGCGGATGACGCGGGCGCCGGTCGAGGAGGGTTTCAGGAGGTTCGTTTCCGAGCCGATCCTTACCGCGGTCGAGGTGATGATCTCCTCGCGGATCGGGTCGATGGGCGGGTTGGTCACCTGGGCGAAGAGCTGCTTGAAGTAGCTGTAGAGCAGCTGCGGCTTCTCGGAAAGGACCGCAAGCGGCGTGTCGGTGCCCATGGAGCCCAGCGGCTGGATGCCGGAGGTCGCCATCGGTCCGATGATGGTTTCCTGGTCTTCGAAGGTATAGCCGAAGGCCTTCTGGCGCTGTACCAGGGGGGAATCCTCCACCGCCTGGCCTTTTGCCTTGGGAAGGTCGGCCAGCGGGAGGTGGTTCACCTTGACCCAGTCCGCGTACGGCTTGGCGGTGGCCAGCTCGTTCTTGATTTCCTCGTCAGGGATGATGCGCCCCTGCACGGTATCGACCAGGAACATCTTGCCCGGCTGCAGGCGCCCCTTCTTGATCACCTTCTCGGGCGGTACCTGCAGGACGCCGGCCTCGGAGGCCATGATGACCAAGTCGTCGTCTGTCAGGTAGTAGCGGCAGGGACGCAGGCCGTTACGGTCGAGCACGGCGCCGATGATGCGGCCGTCAGTAAAGGTGAGGGCGGCAGGGCCGTCCCACGGCTCCATCAGGCAGGAGTGGTACTCGTAGAAGGCACGCTTCTCCTTGCTCATGGTCTCGTGGTTTTCCCACGGTTCCGGCACCATCATCATCACCGCGTGCGGCAGGGGACGGCCGGTCATGAGCAGAAGCTCGAGACAGTTGTCGAACATGGCCGAGTCGGAGCCGTTGGTGTTGATCACCGGCAACAGCTTCTTGATGTCGTCGCCGAAGAACTCGCTGTTGAACATGGACTGGCGCGCATGCATCCAGTTCACGTTGCCGCGCAGGGTATTGATCTCGCCGTTGTGCGCCAGGTAGTGGTACGGATGGGCGCGGTCCCAGCTCGGGAAGGTGTTGGTGGAGAAGCGGGAGTGCACGACCGCGATGGCGGAGGTGACGTCCTCGTCGCGCAACTCGGGGTAGTACTGGTCCAGCTGGGCCGGCATCAGCATCCCCTTGTAGACGATGGTGCGGGTCGAGATGCTGGCCACGTACCAGTAGGGATCGACTTCCTGGTCGCGGATCTCGTGGATCGCCCTCTGGTTCACCAGGTAGAGCTTCCGATTGAAGGCATCCTCATCGGGGCAGGAAGCACCGCGCTTGAAGAAGATCTGGCGTACCAGCGGCTCGCCCGCCTTCGCGGTGTCACCCAGAGACGAGTTGTCGGTCGGCACCTCGCGCCAGCCGATCACCTCGACCCCTTCCTCGGCGATGATGCGCTGGAAGATGTGCTTCGCGGCGCTACGCTCGGTGGCTTCCGGGGAGGTGAAGAGCATGGCCACGCCGTAGTCACCGGGAGCGGGGAGCTCGAAGCCGGCCTCGGGGCAGACCTTGCGGAAGAAGGCGTCGGGGAGCTGGATCAGGATGCCGGCGCCGTCGCCGGTGTTGTGCTCGCTGCCGACGGCCCCGCGGTGGTCCAGGTTCTCCAGGACGGTAATCGCCTGCTGGACGATCTCGTGGGACTTCTTCCCCTTGATGTTGGTGACGAAGCCGACGCCGCAGGCGTCGTGCTCGAACTGGGGATCGTACATCCCCTGCTTCTTGGGTAATCCGATTGTTTTCATGATGCAACCTTTGCCGGGGGGGTAGTTGTTCGGTCAATTCGATTAACGCTAAAGAGCAGTTACCGTGCCATGTGCAGCGTATACGGGCGGAGAGGGTGCTAGTTTCGAAAAAACAAGGTTTTTCATGGTTGGTAATTTTTAATTCTGTACCTGGGTGCGCTTCTTTTGTCATACACGTGACTACAACTACTACTCAGTTGTGTACTCAAAAGTGGGCTGTGTCTCCCGTGAGGGAAAGGGAAGCATTAATGCCGCTGCCACAGCCACACTCTTTGCATCTGCGGTTAAAGGGAGGGAACGTTCTTCTCTACTCTATCGGTTGTTTCCGGAATCATCTAGAGGATAAAAAAAGTTGCAGAGTGTGCGCCCGCTGCTGAGTCAGTCGGTACTTAATTGAGTACTATGAGCCCGCTCTTGATAAAAAAGGGTGACAAAGCGCTAAAGCATCGTTTTATCATACCGAAGAGGTTTTGCAGGAACTGATGCAGACGGCATTGAGGCCGGTCTGCTGTCGCAAGAAATAACGGGGACCGTCATGAACTTTCTACTCGATCTCTACCTCCACCTCCGCATTCGCACTCGTATCATTCTGCTTTGTATCTGTTACAGCTTCTGCATTGTCTTTGCCGTGGTCGCAGGAAGGTCGTTCTCGCTGGCCCTCTCGGTAGTCTCGACCACGGTGTTCCTGGTACTGGGTGCATTCTTCAGCGCGCTGCTGTTCTGGTCGGTCAACGACGCGCTGCGGCGCATCATCGCCATCCTGCAGACCATGATTGACGGGGATCTGTCCCAGCCCATCGCCGCCAAGCGTAACAACGAGATCAGCACCATTATCCGCTCGATCGACGTACTGCAAAGCACAATGCGCGACATCATCCGCCAGATCAAGCAGAACTCGGAGCAGGTGGCCCTCACCTCGCACCAGCTGCAGGAGAACGCGGAGCGCATCTCCGCCGGCACCGATGACGCCGCCGCCCAGACCAATGCTGTGGCTGTCGCCAGCGAGCAGATGGCGGTAACCTCCGGCGACATCGCGCGCAACTGCATGAATGCAGCCGACAACTCCAAGCGTGCCAGCCAGAGCGCCGGCCTTGGCGCCGAGGTGGTGCGCCAGACCACGCAGGGGATGGAGCGGATCGCGAGCCGGGTGCAGGGGGCGGCTACCACCGTGGCGGAACTGGGCGCACGTTCGGACCAGATCGACCAGATCATCGGCACCATCCAGGATATCGCCGATCAGACCAACCTCCTGGCGCTCAACGCCGCCATCGAGGCCGCCCGTGCCGGGGAGCAGGGGAGGGGGTTTGCCGTGGTCGCCGACGAGGTGCGTGCGCTGGCGGAGCGGACTACCAGCGCCACCCGTGAGATTGGGGAGATGATCAAGGCAATCCAGGGGGGGACACGCGGCGCGATCGCCGCCATAGAGGAAGGGGTGGCCGAGGTGGGCAAGGGGGCCGAGTCCTCGACCCGCTCTGGAGAGGCCCTGGAGGAGATCCTGGCCCAGGTGGGAGAGGTGAACAGCCAGATCGGCCAGATCACCGCCGCTGCCCAGCAGCAGACCTCCACCACCGACGAGATAACCCGCAGTATCCAGAAGATTACCGAGGTGGTGCAGCAGACCGCGCGCGGGGTGAATCACACGGCCGCCGCAGCCACCACCCTGGCGCTGCAGTCGGAGGAACTGGAGCGGCTGGTAGGGCAGTTCAGGTTGTGACAGCCTCCACCGGCAGCGATCTTGCCAGCGTTTCCCTAAGGACCGCCAGGTCGTAGGGTTTCTGCAAAAACCCGTTGGGTCTGATGTCGTCGAACTCCCGTGCCAGCTCCTGCTCGTCGTAGCCGCTGGACATGATGACCGCGATGTCCGGGGCGAGCCGGCGCAACTCGCGCAGGCATTCCCTGCCGTCCATCCGGGGCATGACCAGGTCGAGGAGGACAAAGGTTATCCCCGGTGTCTTCCGGAAGACGTCCAGCGCTTCATAGCCATCCTTTGCCTGCAGCACGGTATACCCCATCTGCCTGAGCATGAGAGTCCCTACGCTGCGCACGTTCTCCTCGTCGTCCACCAGCAGTACCGTGCCGCCGCCCTGATGCCGGACCGCCTGGGGCGGGCTGCTCTTCGCCACCGGCGCTGCGACTGCTCCTGCCGGCAGGAAGACCTTGAAGATGGACCCCTCGCCCGGTTTGCTGTCGATGCTGATGGCCCCTTTGTGTCCCTTGACGATCCCCTGGACTGCTGCCATACCCAAACCCCGGCCGGTGAATTTAGTGGTGAAAAAGGGATCGAAAAGCCTCGCCTGCGTTTCCTGCTCCATCCCGCAACCGTTGTCGGAGACCATCAGGTAAACGTAGGTACCGTCAGGCAACGCCACCTCCTGCCCACCTTGCAGCTTTTGCCGCTCGACCTCCGCGCTGCCGGTGGCGATGACGATATGGCCGGTGGCGTCCCCTATCGCTTCCGAGGCGTTGATTACCAGGTTCATGACGATCTGGCGCAGTTGCGTCGGGTCGGCGTCCATGAGCGGTAACGGCCGGTGCAGGTCGAGAGTGAGGGTGACCTTCTTGGAGACAGAGACTTCCAGCAGGTGCATCAGGTCCTCGATGAGCCGGTTCAGGTCCACCGTCTCCACGACAAACCTCCCCTTGCCGGAGTAGGCGAGCATCTGCTTGGTCAGATCCGCGGCCCGTGCAGCCGAGTCCTGGATCCTGTGCAGGTTGTCCGCCACGGCTGATCCCTCCGGCGTGCGCAACAGGGCCAGGTCCGCGTTGCCCATGATGGCCATGAGGATGTTGTTGAAGTCGTGGGCGATGCCGCCGGCCAGCACGCCGAGGCTTTCCAGCTTCTGGGCGTGCAGCAGTTGCTGTTCTAGTTGGGCCGCCTGCTTTCTTTGGGTGATGTCCCTGGTGATGCCGTGGTACCCCGTCACCGCCCCGTCCCTGCCGCGCTCGGCGGTGATCGATATCTCGGTCCAGATCTGCGAGCCATCCTTGCAAAGCTGCTGGATCTCGAGCGACGTGGCGGGTGGCTGGTCCGCGTCGTGCGATCCCATCGCCACGGTTATGGCGTCATGCCAGGCCTCGCTGGTCTGTTCGAAGATGGTGTGCCCGAGGACCTCGGTTGCCTTGAAGCCGCGCAGTTTATGGTCGGCGGGGCTGATGTAGGTGAAACGGAACTCCCCGTCCAGCTTCCAGACCACGTCGGCCACGTCCTCGGTAAGCAGGCGGTAGTGGCTCTCGCTGCTGCGCAGCTGCGACTCCATCGCCTTTCGTTCCGTGATGTCCTGGATGATCCAGATGGAGCCGTCCTCTGGCGCGCCGGGATTGACCATCTGTCCCATGAGATTGCACCAGATCAGCGAGCCATCCTTGCGCTTCATCAGGGCATCCGTGCAGTAGATTTCCCCCCGCTCGAGCGCCTGGTACCCCGCCTCTCCCACCCTCTGGTGCCACCCCGGGTCGGCGTAGAGGATTGAAGTCTCCTGCCCTACCGTTTCCCCCGGTTGGTACCCCATGATCCTGTCGAAGGCGGGGTTGGTCCGGTGAATCTTGCGGTCCATGATCAGGCAGGCGCCAAGCGGCATGGTGCTGAGGATGGTGCGCTGCTCGCTCGACAGTCTCTCCACCTGGCGGGTGCGCTCCTCGACCCGCTGCTCGAGGGAATCGTTCAGGTGTTTCAGTTCGGCCAGGTACTGCTCGATGCTGCCGCTCATCTCCTTGAAGTTGGCGATCAGGTCGCTGGTTTCCGTGATGCCGCTCTCCGGCCAGGTCACGCTGCCACCCGATGCCAGGGTTGCGGGGACATCGCTGGTGATCCTGCGCAGGTTTTGGAAGGTCCCCATCAAGCGGCGGCTCAACAGGTCGGCGAGCGCCAGCGACATGAGCAGGATCACGAAGAGCACTGTGAGCTTGCCGGTGTAGCTGTCGTTGAGCCGCTTTTGGAACGGGGCCACCGGCTGCTCCAGGATCAGCTTCCACTCGGCGAAATCGCCCAAGGTCGCCTCGGCAACGTAGTAGGACTTCTTCCACCGCTCCGATATCGGGACGTTGCGGGCCGCGACGGGGACCCACTGGGTGATCGTGGCATCGAGGCGACGCAGGCTTCCCTCACCCCTGTGCAAGGGGGTCATCACCTTCTGCCCCGGCCTGTTGCTCATGATGACTTTGCCGTTTTTGTCCAGCAGCGTGTACAGCATCTCGCTATGAGCCGACACCTTGTCCAGTTGTTCCTTGACCTGCTCCAGGCTCAAAATCCCGATGGCGTAGCCGTTGTACTTTCCCGCCGTTACCACCGGAGCACACACCGATACGATCGGGTGCGGTGTCCCGATGCGCGCCATCACTACTTCCGAGAGCATGGGCTTGAGCGTCCGCTTCATTTCCGGGATGTAGGGGCGGTCGGCGAAGTTCTTGCCGATGCAGGGTTGGCCCATGTCGTCTAGCAGGGGCCAATATGCGGTGATCGTGGCATCGCGGTCCAAAAGGCCGGCGCGCTTGAGGTTGTGATCGTTTTTGACTGTCTGCTCCACGAAGGGCTGCACCTGCCGCGGGGAGGACGCAGCCGCCAGTTCCGCCAGGTGCACCAGCGGAATTTTGCGGTTCTCCACCCAGGTCTCCAGCCGCCTTGCTTCCACCCCGATGCCCTGCAGCAGGTCCTGCCTGATCATCCGATCGGTTTCTGTGAATTCTGAGCGGCAGCCGATGGCCAGCAGCAGCAGGGAGGGAACCAGGACGAAACAGGCCAGCAGGGTTGCGATTACCTCTCCGAACGAGATACGTGCAGACTTCAACCTGAGTGCGAAGCCGGTGAAGATGAGGCGGGCGACGATCGCGTTGGCGATGCCGTTCACGGCCTGCTTGGTCATGACGATGTAGGTGTTGCTCAAGGGAACCTGCATCACCACGTGGTAGAACAAAAAGACCAGGGGCATGCCGATTACGGCCCAGTACAACGCGTCGGCAGCGACCAGGCCGATACGCCGCCGCTGCACCAGAAGCCCGACCAGTGCGGTCTCGGCGACCACGATCAGGGTGGCGTAGGGGTGGTTCCACAGAAAATAGGTATAGCTGCCGATGACCAGTGCTGCGAGCACACCGCGGCCCAGGCCAAGGGTTTGCAGGGCCAGCATGGCGAAGATGCTGCCGAAGAGGAAGTCGATGTTGAGGAAGATGCTGAAATTGAAGTAGTTGCCGGCTAGACCGGCGAGGATGAGGGCTGCCAGCAGAAGGGAGCGCTGTTGCTTATGGTAAAGCGGCACGGGCAAACTGTTCTCCTGTGCAGGATTAGATTAGGATAGTGCGTTCGTGCCACTAGGTTTTGATTTGGTATCTCGTGGTTTATATCATGCTAATAATTGTTTCACTGTGGGAGTTTTCGTAAGTGACTTCTCTATTCCCGTACGTGGGGTGTGGGGAAGTCATTGCCTCGTTGAAGTAGACAAGCAATTGTTGCCTGTGAGATCACTGCCATGCGCTGTTCCAATGGGAACCCTGGATGCTACAGCAGTATCCGGTGTCTTTGGCGGCAGGGGGGGGAGCCAGAAGTTGCGTTGCGGCTGGATGTATGTTATAGCTGGCGGACTACCGGCTCCTGGAAAGCGGAGGTGCCGAGGCACTATCCCCCGAGAGTGCAGGTTTACATTGCCCCACTAATTACGAAGCAGGGGTTACCCAGCCAGGTAACCCCTTTTTGCGTCTGGAAGTGTCGAGATGTCGAAAAACGGCAAATTGAAGAAAGCAAAGAACGTGGAGAAGCGCCGTATTCAGATGCAGGAAGCGTTGGAATGCCTGCCTCTCAAGGAGGCCGCGCAGAGCGATCCGCTGCCGAGCACGCCGCTCAAGGATCCTGAGGAATTTCAGCCGGTGCCCCCGGCGAGAAAGCCGCCCAAGCAGTGCACCTTCCCCCCCTGTGGTCGTTACCTCGACCCCTCCTGCCATGTCTGCCCCTACTGCGGAACTCCTCTGCCGGAGTAATCCCGCGCGGCAAAGGCCCAGGGCACCCCTGCACAAATGAAAAGGGGCGGCGCGGACGCCGTCCCCTTCTGGTCAAACCTGTTGGCCGATCGGATTAGTATTTGCCGTGACGGTGCAAGCTGGGATCCTCCTCGATATTTTTCTCAGCTTTGCCGACGTTTTTCTGCACCTTGCCGGCTATCTTCTCGGCCTTGCCTTCGGTTTCCAATGAAACATTCCCGAATACCTTGCCGGTAGTTTCCTTAACTTTGCCCTTAGTTTCGTGGAGTATGCCGTTTGATGTATCTCTGCTGCTGGATCTCATGGCTGATCTCCTTTTAAACAACTACGCTACTATTTTATTACTTGGGTTAATACCGGACCACAAGCTGATTTTAACACGTATCAACTTGTGAAATACAGTATATAAATTTGAACGATGTGAAGGCAATGCCGGTGGTGCTTGTGCGGCAGCGGCGGATTTTGAAGGTCACCGGTTCTCCTCCGGCCTTACAAAAGCCGGACCGGTTGTGAAGGCGCCCCGCCAGGGTCTGGGGGAGACGCTCCTTTACCCCGATACGATACCCCCGGGGGACGATGGCAAATGAGTCTGACCGGTGCCGGGTGTGAGCCCTCTAACGTCTCCGGTTGAAAATTGTTCGGGATCTGACAAACTCTCCTGATTGGAAAATTCCAACCTTTTAAGGAGGCGTACATGGCTAGTGCGATGTTTTGTCGGCAATGTGAACAGGCGGCGCGCGGGGTAGGGTGCGACGTAATGGGGAACTGCGGTAAGAACCCCGAGGTCTCGGCGCTTTTGGACCTGATGATCTTCGGGCTGCAAGGGGTGGCGCTGTACGCGAGCAAGGCGCGCGAGCTGGGCAAGACGGACGAGGAAGTCGATCGCTTCATGCTGGACGGCCTCTTCACCCGGGTCACCAACGTCAACTTCGACCCCGACGACATAGCGCGCCGGTTGCAGAACTGCCACCGGATGAAAGAGAAGGCCAAGGCGCTTTACGAGGACGCCGATCGCCAGCAAAAGGGGGGCGATGCGACACAACTGACCGAGGAGGCGGCCAACTGGCAGCCGGCGGGGGACACCCGGGCGCTCATCGACCAGGGGCGTCACCACGGGATCCGCACCTGGCACCAGGACGAAAACATTCTCTCCACCATCGAGATCCTGATCTACGGCCTGCTCGGGATGGGTGCCTTCGCCTGGCACGCCGCCGAGATGGAAAAGGAAGATGACGGCATCTACGAGTTCATCCACCGCTCCCTGGCGAAGACCACCGACCCGCAGGCGAGCCTGGAGGATTTCGTCGGGCTGTCGCTTGAGTGCGGCAAGTGGAACCTGCGCACCATGGAACTGCTTTACGACGGACACGCAGAGCTGCTGCAGGCTCCGGAGCCGATGAAGGTGAACCTCGGCACCCGAGGCGGCAAGGGGATCGTGGTCTCGGGCCACGATCTCCCCATGCTGGAGGAGATCCTAAAGCAAAGTGAAGGGAAGGGGATCAACGTCTACACCCACGGCGAAATGCTTCCCGCCAACGGCTACCCTGGCCTCAGGAAATATCCCCACTTCGTAGGCCACTTCGGCACCGCCTGGCAGAACCAGGCCCGCGAGCTTCCCGACTTCCCCGGCGCCATCATCTTCAACACCAACTGCATCCAGAAGCCCGAGGCGAGCTACACCGACCGGCTCTTCACCTGGGGCGAGGTGGCGTGGCCGGGTATCCCACACCTGGAGGGGTACGACTTTACCCCCGTTATCGACAAAGCGCTGGCGCTGCCGGACCTTCCCGAGAACCCTGGACAGGAAATCCTGGTGGGGTTTGGCCACGAAGCGGTGTTCAAGGTGGCCGGCACCGTGGTTGACGCGGTGAAAAACGGCGCGGTGAAGCACTTCTTCCTGATCGGCGGCTGCGACGGGGCAAAGACCGGGCGCAACTACTACACCGACCTCGCCGAGAAGGTCCCCAAGGACTGCGTCATCCTGACCCTCGCCTGCGGCAAGAACCGCTTCAACCGGATAGAGTTCGGCGACATCGGCGGCATCCCGCGCCTACTGGACGTGGGGCAGTGCAACGACGCCTACTCCGCAATCCGCATCGCGGTCGCCCTGGCCGACGCGTTCCAGTGCGAGGTCAACGAGCTGCCGCTTTCCATGATCCTGTCCTGGTACGAGCAGAAGGCCCACGTGATCCTGCTGACGCTGCTGCATCTCGGCATCAAGGGAATCCGCCTGGGTCCATCACTCCCCGCTTACGTGACGCCGGCGGTGCTCGACGTCCTGGTGCAGAATTATGACCTTGGCCCCATCACCACTCCAGAGCAGGACCTGCAGCACGCGCTTGGACAATAACCCTTACTTGCATGAGATGGCGGAGGGCACACTGAGCGCCCTCCGCCATCTTTTCTCCCCGTTGCTTCAATCAAGCTCCTTTCCCCACATAACGCCCTCAGGATTTCTGGCATTGTGCCGATAGGTATGACTGAACTGTGCCAGTTTTTCTACCAGAGGGAGTAGCATGCGACTTTGGCTTAAATTGCTGTTGAGTTATCTCGCCATCATCTGTGCCACCGTCCTGATCTCGATCGGGGGGATATCAGGTGCACAGAAGGTGCGGGACAGCTTTTACAAAGTCAACAAGGAGGTCATCCCCCACCTGCTCGCGCTCAAGGATCTACGCTATGCAGGGCTGCGTATTGTCTCTTCATCGATGGAGTACGCGTTCCTTACCTCGGTGCAGCCTGCCGGAGGGGAAGGTAAAGAGGACTTGGAGGCCAAAGCAGAAGAGGCGCGGCTTCTCGAAGATGGCCGCAGCACTTTTACTGCCAACCTCGAACTCTGCAGCAAAACCCTGGTGCACGGTACGGAAACGATGCCCAAGGCGCTGGAGAGTGGCGGCCAGGACCTGCTCAAGGAGTCGCGAAATTACATCGCCCTTGTCGATGCGCGGGGGAGCAGCTCCCAGTTGATCGCAGCCAAGGAGCGCTTCGAGCAGGCGGAGAGGGATTTTCTTCAGGTCGTCAACGAGGCGCATGACCGGGAGATGGCCGACCTGAACCTGCACCTCGCCGCAACACTGCAAAACGTCTCCAGCGCCATCGTTTCAGCGGTGGTGCTCTCCGTGGTGGCATTGACCGCTGCCCTTTTTCTAAGCGTGACAGTTCCCTACAAGATTTCCCGCCGTATCGGGATCCTTAAGGATGCCGCCGCCGCGGTCGCCGCAGGCAAGCGCGACGTGGTCGTCCCGGTAACCGAGCATGACGAGATCACGGCGGTGTCGGCCTCCTTCAACACCATGGTGCAGCGGTTGCGGGAATCTGAGGAACGGCTCAGTTCGACCAACAAGTACCTGGACAGTATCATCGCCACCATGCCCGAAGCGCTCACCGTGGTCTCCCGCGAAGGGGCCATCCTCGACGTGAATCGGGCGACCGAGGAGGTGTTCGGCTTTGCCAGGAAGGACATGGTGGGCCGCGACTTTGCCGGGCTGTTCGTCGATCCGAACCTGGGTGATGATTTCATCGCCGCGGTGCTGCGCCAGGAAGGGCTGGTGGAGCGGGAGGCCAGCCTGACGACCGAGGACGGCCGCGCCATCCACGTTCACTTGTCAGCGACCATGCTGGAGTCGAGCGAAAACAGGGACCGCTTCCTCTGCCTGAGCCACGACATCACGCTGCGCAAACAGGCGGAGCAGGAGGTCCACAACCTCGCGTACTTTGACCAGTTGACCGGCCTGGCCAATCGGACCCTGTTTTACGACCGCTGTTCCCAGGCGCTCGCCCGCGCCAAGCGCTACGGTGAGATGTTCGCCATCCTCTTCTTCGACCTGGACCATTTCAAGGACGTCAACGACACACTGGGGCACCATGCCGGCGACCAGTTGCTGCAACTTGTGGTGCAGCGTTTCCGGACGATCATCAGGGCGAGCGACACCTTCGCCCGCCTGGGGGGAGACGAATTCGCCCTGCTGTGCTGTCAGGTGTCGGGGGTGGACGGCGTAACCAAGCTGGCCGAGAAGCTGCTTGACCTGGGCAAGCAGCCTTTCGAGGTGGAGAACCGTCAGATCTATTCCGGCGCCAGCATCGGCATCGTCCTCTTCCCCGAGGATGGCGGAGACATCGCCACCCTGCTCAAGAACGGCGACCTGGCCATGTACGCCGCCAAAAGCGCAGGGGGGAACCGGTACCAGTTCTTCTCAAAAGGGCTGAACCAGCAGGCGCTGGAGCGGGTGGCGCTCGAGGCGGCCTTGCGCGAGGCGCTCAAAAACGACCGGCTGACGCTGCACTACCAGCCGCAGCTCGAGTTGCCGGGGGGGAGGGGGCTCGGCATGGAAGCCCTGGCCCGCTGGCACGACGACACCTTGGGGGAAGTCTCGCCGGCGCGCTTCATCCCAATCGCCGAGCAGACAGGGTTGATTCACGAACTAGGGGCCTGGGTGCTGCGCGAGGCTTGCGTTCAGTGCAAGCGCTGGCATCAGAAAGGCTACCAGGTAACCGTCAGCGTCAACGTCTCCATCAAGCAGATGATGCAGGAGGGATTCTCCGAGATGGTGGTGGGGACGCTCCTCGAGGCAGGGCTGGAGCCGAAGTTCCTCGACCTGGAGTTGACCGAGAGCATGCTCATGGAGAAAGCGGCTGAATCTGTGGCCATGCTGCGCATGTTCAAATCACTCGGGGTACAGATTTCCATCGATGACTTCGGCACCGGGTATTCCTCGTTGAGCTATCTGAAGAACTTCTCGGTGGACCGGATCAAGATCGACCAGTCCTTCGTCAGGGACGTCACCGCCCGGGACGACGCCGTCGGGATCATCAAGGCCATCGTCGCCATCGGGCACAGCATGGGGCTCCAGGTCATCGCCGAGGGTGTGGAGAGCCAGGAGGAGCAGGAGAAACTCCTGTTGTGCAAGTGCGACCAGGTCCAGGGGTACCTGCATGCGAGGCCGATGCCCCCCCCCCAGGCCGCTGCCTTCCTGCAGGATGCCTTCGCCCGCGCCGAGGCGGGAGCAGGGAAAGGGGAGAACTTGTGAGGGCCGAAGGGCGCTTGTGCGGGGCGAAGGGGAGCTTGTGAGGGACAAACAATGAAGGTCGGGAGCGTGTGAGAGACCATTGGTGAACGCCGGGGGTGGAGAAATGGGGGGAACTCTTGGGCAGGTGTACTGGTAGTGGGCAAAACTAGAAATTAAAAAAAGGCACCCCGCCGTGAGACTGGGTGCCTTTCTCATTTTCCGCAGACAGGGCGTGACCACCGCCCTACCTTGAACCAATCACTACGGCTTGAGCACGTTGGGCTCGAAGTTGTAGGTCGCGAAGTAGTCCTCGACGGTCTCGGCGCGGCGGATCAGCTCCACCCGGCCGTCGGCGCGCAGCATGAGCTCCTTGGGACGCAGCCTGCCGTTGTACTGGAAGCCCATGGCGTGGCCGTGGGCACCAGAGTCGTGGATCACCACCAGGTCGCCGTCCTCGATGGGGGGGAGCTCGCGCTGGATGGCAAACTTGTCGTTGTTCTCGCACAGCGAGCCGACCACGTCGTAGACTTCGCTACGCTCCACGCCTTCCTTGCCCACGACGTCGATGTGGTGGTAGGAGCCGTACAGCGCCGGGCGCATCAGAGACGACATGCACGCATCCAGGCCGATGTACTTCCTGTAGGTGTCCTTGCTGTTGATGGCGGTTGCCACCAGGGCGCCGTGCGGGCCGGTCATGAAGCGGCCGCTCTCCATGAACATGGCGGGGGCGTGGCCGTGACGGGCGCGGAAGCCGTCGAATATGGCGGTGATCTCCTTGGACATGGTGGAGAGGTCGAGCGCCTTCTGCTCGGGACGGTAGGGGATGCCGAAGCCGCCGCCGATGTTGACGAACTCGAACTGGATGCCCAGTGCCGCCTCGACCTCCTCGGCCACCTCGAGCACCATGCGGGCGGTCTCCACGATGTAGGTGTAGTCCAGCTCGTTGGAAGCCACCATGGTGTGCAGGCCGAACCGCTTGGCACCGCGCTCCTTGGCCCTGCGGTACGCCTCGACTACCTGCTCGTGGGAAACGCCGTATTTCGCCTCTTCGGGGTTGCCGATGATGACGTTGCCGGTGCGGCGCGGGCCGGGGTTGTAGCGGAAGCAGATCAGTTCCGGGAAGACCGGCACCTTGTCGATCAGCGAGATGTCGTCCAGGTTAAGGATGCAGCCGCCGTCCTGGGCCGCGAACTCGAACTCCTCGGGGCTGGTGTTGTTGGAGGTGAACATGATGTCTTCCGGCTTGGCGCCCAGCTGGCGGGCCTGGATCAACTCGGGGATAGAGCTGCAGTCGAAGCCGAAACCCATCTCCTTCATGAGCTTCAGGATCTCCCGGTTGGGGAGTGCCTTCACCGCGAAGAACTCGCGGAAGCCGGGGATGCTGGAGAAGGCCTGTTTTAGCTGCGAGCCGGTCTCCTTGATGCCCGCCTCGTCGTAGATGTGGAACGGGGTCTGGAAATGCTGCTGAATTTCAGGGATCCGGGGGAACAGACGATCTTTGAAAGAAGCGGACATCGGCATGACTTTAATTCTCCTTCTATAGTGTTAGCTGCTTAGCGTGATTAGCTGTGACGGCCGTTGCCGTTGTGGTCCGTGAGATCCACCCGCCTGGTTTCCTTCACCGTTTCCAGCACCACCTGGGTCCGGATCGACTTCACCCCCGGCAGAGGCCTGATCTGCTGCAAGATGCGGGACAGGGTGGTGTGGTCTGCGGTCCTCAGTTTTACCAGAAAGCCGTCGGGACCTACCACCTGGTGCACCTCCTGCACCGACGGGATGGCGGCCAGCGCGGTCGCGGTCTGCGCGTCGGCCCCGTCCGTTTCGACCTGCACGAAGGCAGAGAGCCCCTGGTGGAAACAGGCGGGGTTCAGCCTCACCTCGTACCCCTCGATGATGCCCCGCTCCTCCAGCTTGCGGATGCGCTCCAGTACTGCCGAAGGAGCCATCCCTACCTGCCGGGCGACCTCCGCGTTGGGGATCCTCGCCTTCTCCTGAAGAATCTCCAGTATGTGAATGTCTATTTCGTCAAACATTCTCGTTTACACCTTTCAATGCGAATTTTATTCATATTGTCATACGATGTAAAGAATTATTTTCGGAAGGGCCGGGTACGCCCGGTGCTCCCGGAGAATTGTCTGGTGCTGGCGGGGGAGGGGGCCGTACAATAGAGGTCAGGCAAGTGGAATAACAGGGTAATCAGGCTGTTGAGGAGGCAAAGACATGAAACGGACGATGATGCTCCTGGTGATGGTCTTCTTCTCCCTGGCCGTCGTCGGGGTTGCGGCGGAGAAGAAGGTAAGCAAGGCAGCGGTGCAACAGGTGATAGTACTGCCTGATCAAGTCAAGTGGCATGCCGGTCCCCCGGCGATACCCGGCGCGCAGATGGCCGTTCTGGATGGGGATTTGACCAAGCCCGGGTTCTTCGTGGCAAGGATCAAGCTCCCCGCAGGCGCCAAGATTGCGCCTCATTACCATGGCAAGATGGAACGGGTGACGGTGATCTCCGGCACCGTGAAGCTGGCCATGGGAGTGACCCAGGACAATCCGACCGTGCTTCCGGCGGGAAGCTACTTTGCGATCCCGCCCAAGACGGTGCACAACGGCTGGGTGGACGAGGAAACCGTCCTGCAGATATCGACGCGCGGGCCGTGGAGCATGCACCCGGTAACAGGCGCCAAGTAGGCGGGCGTAGCAAACAATACAATCAGTAGAAAAGCAAAGGGACCAGCCGGCGGGCTGATCCCTTTTTCGTCAAAGCTTCACACGCTCGCCTCTCCTGTCCGTTTCCGCTCCAGCGCAGGGAGCCTTACGGCTCGACCGCCCCGGTCAGTGCATCCTGTTGGTCGGCCTCGTCTTCGAGTGTCTGGCCCGTTTTGTCTTGTTTGCGCAGTGCCTTCTCCTCTTGCTTCTTCTTACGATCCAGTTCCTTCTGGCGCTTTTGAAACTTAAAATTGATTTGTGCCATCAGACCTCCCTCTTAAAAAAACCGGCCTATTCAGATATAGTTCCCTTAGCCTTACTTTTTTATCCAGTCAAAAACACACGTAATGCTGAACCTCCATCATTTAAATAGCAACAACAATTACTGAGCTTGGGGATTTATAATGACACTATAAGATAAGTTGCCGAACTCGTTGCATAAGCAGGTTTTTTTGAATACTTTTTTTACCCGCCGCTGAACCGGCAAAAAGCAAAAAACTGGGTATTGAAAGTGTGTGTGTTACATTTAAATAGCTTGCTTTGTGAATACCAAGCTGTTACGGTGGCAAAAGTTCCGGATTTTCCGGACATATTCGCAACACATTTTTGGAGATCGAAAAGACATGGCAAACGGTACTGTGAAATGGTTTAACGACAGCAAGGGGTTTGGTTTTCTGGAGCAGGAGAACGGTGAGGATGTATTCTGCCACTTCTCCGCTATCAGCGGCGACGGATTCAAATCCTTGGCTGAAGGTGATAGCGTGACCTTCGACGTAGTCAAAGGGCCCAAAGGCCTCCAGGCTGCCAATGTAACAAGGGTGTAACTGAAGCATCCCTGTGCGGGGCGTCCAGGTTCTGCCTGACGCGCCCCGTACAGCTCCAGAACGCGCCCCCTCTTGAACACATCAAGGGGCACCTCCTAAATCCCCCTCCCCACTGCTCACCATCGCATCTGTTCCTGCCGGTGCGCCACCTTTCATGCTGCTAACCAAGGAAGGGAACCATATGTCCATCAAACGAGGTGATGTAATAAGTCACGGCGGAGCGAGCCAGTGGGGTGCCGGTAAGGTCATGGAGATCAGCGCGGCCTGGGTCGCAATCCACTTCAACGATGGGATCGTCAGGAAGATTGCCAGCTCACACCTAAGTGAACTGCATCCGGCGGATCCGGCGTCGTTCCTGCCGCTGGCTGTGGACGAGCAGAAGCTGCCGCACCGGGCACCGGTATCGAAGGTGAAGAAGGGAACGCGCAAAACTGCGGCGCGCTCATTGGACTGATACTGTCGCGGCACGTGCCGCGCCCCGCGCATGAAAAAAGGGATGAGCCGATACCGGCTGATCCCTTTTTTGCGTTTCACTTCGTCGGTTGGGGCTGTTCGGTAGGTTAACCGGCGGCGAGTTGGAGACGGACCTGCCGCGCCGCCTGTACCATGTTGGCCAGCGAGGCCTCGATTTCAGGCCAGCCGCGGGTCTTCAGACCACAGTCGGGGTTCACCCAGAGGCGCTCCACCGGCAGGACCTCGGCGGCGAGTTTCAAGAGCGTCGTCATCTCCTCCACGGTAGGCACCCGGGGTGAGTGGATGTCGTAGATGCCGGGGCCGACGTCGTTGGGATAGCCATACTGGCGGAAATGCTCCAACGGTTCCATGCGTGAGCGCGAGGATTCTATGGAGAGGACGTCGGCGTCCAAGGCGACTATGGCGGGGAGTATGTCGCCAAACTCCGAGTAGCACATGTGGGTGTGAATCTGGGTCCCGTCGCTCACCCCGGCGGTTGCGAGGCAGAAGGCGGCGACGGCCCACTCCAGGTACTCGTCCCAGTCGCGCCGACGCAGCGGCAGCCCCTCACGGATGGCGGGCTCGTCGACCTGGATCATGGCAATGCCGGCCCGCTCCAGGTCGGCCACCTCGTCGCGCAGGGCCAGTGCGATCTGGCGGCAGGTCTCGGAGCGGGGCTGGTCGTTACGCACGAAGGACCACTGCAGGATGGTGACGGGACCAGTCAGCATGCCCTTCACCGGGCGCTGGCTGAGCGACTGGGCGTAGCTGCTCCATTCGACAGTCATCGGGCGGGGGCGTGCCACGTCGCCGTAGAGCACCGGTGGCTTGACGCAGCGCGAGCCGTAGCTCTGCACCCAGCCGTTTTGGGTGAAGGCGAAGCCATCCAACTGCTCGCCGAAATACTCCACCATGTCGGTGCGCTCGAATTCGCCGTGCACCAGCACGTCTAGCCCGAGCTGTTCCTGTCTCTCGATGCAGCGCTTGATCTCGGCGCGCAGGAAATCCTGGTACCCCTGGGCGTCGAGCGCGCCGCTACGCCACTTCGAGCGCGCCTCACGCACCTCCTTTGATTGCGGGAAAGAGCCGATGGTGGTGGTAGGAAGCAGGGGCTGGTTGAAGCGTTGCTTCTGCTTGACGCTCCGCTCCGCGAAGGGGGCGCTACGCCTGATCATGGCCTCGGTCACCTGTCCCGCCCGATGGCGGACGGTGGGGTTGTCGGCGGCTGCAGCGGCCCGGCGCCGGGCGAGCGCCGCGGTGCCCTGTTCGAAGACCGCGCCCTGGGGCTGCTCCTGCTCGGCGGCGTCGGCCAGAAGGCGCACCTCGGCGACCTTCTGCGCCGCGAAGGCCATCCAGCTCTTCAACTCTGCGTCGAGCCTGGTCTCGGCATCCAGGTCCACCGGGACATGCAGCAGCGAACAGGAACTGGCGACCATGACCCGTTCGCTGCCGAGGGTAGAGACGGCACGCCGGACCATGCCGTGCGCCGCTTCCAGGTCCGCGCGCCAGATATTGCGACCGTCGACCACCCCAAGCGACAGCTTCATGGTAGCCGGGAGCCCGGTCAGTACCGCTTCCAGGTCCGCCGGTGCGCGCACCAGGTCCACGTGCAGCGCGTCGCATCCCGACTCGGCGACCAGGGCGAGGTTATCGCCGATGGACCCGAAGTAGCCGGCCACCAGCAGGGCAGGACGTTTGGCAGTGGTCGCCAGGCGGCCCAGGGCGGTGCGGTACGCCTGCACGCTACGCGTGTCCAGGTCGAAACACAGGCATGGTTCGTCGAGCTGGACCCAAGTCACACCGTGGCCGGCGAGCAGCGCCAGCAACTCCTCGTAGACCGGGAGCAGGCGCGGCAGCAGGTCCAGGGTGTCTAACCCGGAGACGTTGTCGGCAAACTTGGACAGCTTCAGGAAGGTTACCGGGCCCGGGAGCACCATGCGCGGCGTCACGCCCAGGGCCTGTGCCTCGGCGAGTTCGCCGGCGATTTTAGTCGGGTCCAGCGCGAAAGACTGGTCCGCAGCCAACTCCGGAACGATGTAGTGGTAGTTGGTGTCGAACCACTTGGTCATCTCCAGGGGAGAGAGGTCTATACCGGCACCCCTGTCCTGGACGCCGCGGGCCATGGCGAAGTAGCGGTTCAAGGGATTGGCGATGCTGCGAAACCGCTCGGGGATGACTCCGACGGCAACGGCCATGTCCAGCATGTGGTCGTAGAGGGAGAAGTCGTTACACGGGACCTGGTCCAGCCCGGCCTCCTTCATCATGGACCAGTGCCGGGTGCGGATCTCCTGCGCTGTCGCCAGAAGCGATTCTGCTGGGGATGCGCCGCTCCAGTAAGCCTCGAGCGCCTTCTTCAACTCTCTCGCGATACCGATCCTGGGGTGGCCTAACACTGTGGCAAGAACTGGCATAGTGCTTCTCCTTCGCATACTTTGGTAAAGTGAGCTGGGTGTCGCTGTTCTCGACGACAAGTTGACAATTGTAACAGCTTCCTTTGGTTGTGCAGCTTGTCTTGCCTCTGCGACATACTTCGGAATTGGAATCGCCGGTACAGCTGCGTATCATAACCTGTTGGAGCAATTTGTCATTGACTACACCAGCCATCCAATATAAGCGTGTCCTGCCGTAAAAAAAGGGTAGGGCCATGGCCTGGGCCCCTTTTGCAGAGCATCTGCCCAATAGATCCAGATCACGAGGTCTCACATTTTGCGAAGGGGGGATAGGGGGGATAGGGGGGATAGGGGGGATAGGGGGGATTTGCCTCAACCTTTGCCGCGGTTAGGTGGATTACAACCAAAGTGCCTGCGGTAGCCTCTCCCCCGCCAGGAACCTCTCCACGAATTCAGGATGCTCCAAAAAGGCAAGAACCCCCGTGCCTAGTTCGATGCTGCGGTCGTCCAGCCCGACCTGGCACAACCCCGAGGCGAGGGCGGTGAAGGCGGCGTCGAAGACCACCTTGCGGAACAGGTCTGCAGGAACCATACGGTCCTCATCCGTGACGGTCGGGAAGAACGCGTCCTTGCAACTCTGGCTGTCCAGCGAGGTTATCGCCCGGCAGGAGAGGGGACGCACGTGGTGGACGCTGCAGGCCTCCCAACGGTCGAGCAGTGGACAGAACATCTGCTTAAGGATCCGCTCGTCGTCGTCCATCCAGCGGGCCCAGGAGCGATGCGTGGCTAGCTGCATTTGCAGCCCGGCCAGTTCCGTACCGGAGAGCCTTTCTCGTAGCCAAAGCGCTATGGTCATCGCTTCTGGTAGTAAAACCGCTACGTTGAGCACGCAGCAGTGCGGGCAGCCGGCAGCACAGGCGTAGGGGCGATCGTTGCAGAGGCCTTGTGCAGCATCCGCACAGGACTCCAGCATACGCGCCACGGTTGCAGGGTCGGCGCCTTTTCGCAAAGCCTCCACTACCGTAGCCGTCAAACCGGAGCGGAATTCCTCTTCATTCCATGATTCGATGCTTTTCATACCGCAGATTGTACTAAAAGAAATGCACCTGTCACGCAATGAGATTGTGCCAAACAGTAGTGGGACGATCTACTCTACTCTACTCTACTCTACTCTACAGGAGAGTCTTACAGGCTTCTTCTAATATGATATTAAATTATTCTTTGACATTGACCTTCGTGTACACTAATCTTGCAAAAAGTTCAGAAACATTCCCTGCTTCTGTCTCAACCGCACCAAAACTGGGGACTCTATTGAAACAAGTGAGGTTTTGAATGAGCACCATGCGCATCCTGTTTGTGGCACTCGTACTGGCCTGTCTAATTGTTCCTTCCATCTCATTCGCAGACTCAGACGAAATGTTTGCCCAAGCCAAGAACCAGGCCGCCGCCGAGAAAGCAGTAACGGAGCACGCTGCTGTAGACAAGGCGATAGCCGAGAAACTGGCAGCGGACAGGGTGGCTGCTCAGAGAGTAGCTGCTGAAGAGGCTGCCGCAGGAAAAGGGTCTGCAGATCAAGCTGCTGCCCCCAAGGCATCTGCTGCAAGACCGGTGACTATCGAGGAAGCGGTTGCTAAGCGAACCGCGGCCATCAAGGCAGCAGTCGAGAAAGCCGCCGCGGAAAAAGCTGTTGCTGACAAAGCCGCTGCCGAGAAAGCCGCTGCTGAGTACGCTGCAGCCAAGAAAGCAGCTACAGAGAAAGCCTTTGCCGACAAGGCGGCCGCCAAGAAGGCTGCTGCCGAAAAGACCGCTGCTGACCAAGCCGCTGCCAAGAAAGCCGCTGTGGAAAAAGCTGCTGCAGACAAAGCCGCTGCCAAGAAAGCTGCAGAAGAGAAGGCCGCTGCTAAGAAAGCTGCTGCGGGAACGGCCGCCGCCGACAAGGCGGCTGCCAGGAAAGCCGCTGCTGACAAAGTTGCTGCTGACAAAGCCGCTGCCAAAAAGACGGCTGAAGAGAAAGCCGCCGCGAAGAAAGCTGCTGCGGAAAAGGCCGCTGCAGAGAAATTAGTAGCCAAGGCCGCTGCGAAGACCAGCACCGATGCTGCGGTCAACGCTACGGCACCTGCTGCCGCACCTGTAGTTGCAGCGCAATCCCAACCGCAGGCACCGGCACGTGCAGCTTCTGCTGGTGGCTATAGTCTCGACTTCGGGAATTTTGTCTTGAAGTCCGAGGTGGCCCAGGTCAAGAAGAAGATCAAGAATGCCGGTATCAAGGCAGTCGTGGTGCGTGGGCCCAAGCGAAAAGAGCAGATGAACCGGATCCATGCCGGCGAGTACATTGATCCGCAGGCCGCAGAGAAAATGCTGCAGAAACTGCGTAAAGCCAAGGCTGATCACTTCGTGCTTCAGGACAAGAGTGGCAAGTTCAACGTGTATGCCGGCTCCTACTTCGACAAGATCAGTGCGGTGGACGAACAATTGCGGTTGGCACGTTTCGGTATCACCACGGAGCTCAGGCCGATAGCGGTTCAGGTTCCGACCTTCAGTCTCACGGCCGGTTCTTTTAAAAGCGAAGAGGAGGCCGCCCGGAAGGGGACCGAACTTGAGAAGCTCGGCGTCAAGGCTGCCGTGGTACAACGTTCGAAGTAAGCTCGTTTTTAGACAGTAGTGAAATGAGAAAGGGGCAGCCGTTATGGCTGCCCCTTTCCTGTTTAGTAAGAGGCAGCCGGCGTCGCTGCCCCTTCGAGATCAATTTTTTGCTGTAAAGGGCGGGACCCCGCCCGGAAAGATCATCAAGCTTGTTGGCCAGCCGCAGCTTCGGCGTTGCATCGCTCGACCGCGTCTCTGAGCCAGGCGATTTCCTCAGAATGGAATTCCTTGGAATACTCCGTGCCGACGTTAAGTGCCCAGTTCAGCGGCTCGACCGTGCTCAACGCGAGTAGGTGACCAGGAACCTCGATATACGGGGCTGTGGCTTCCCAAGCCTGGAGGCGCTCTACCGAGCTGAAAAGCATCAAGTAGTCCTTGCCGTCAGCCTCGGCGATCAGCGGCATGACGCCGCCCTGTTCGTCTTGCTTCTCACCATCCTCGATAATGGGTACGAAAAAGGAAGAGTTGAGAAAGAGATCATAGAATGCGGACTGCTTCTTGCCGTCCGTCGTGTTCTCGCGCATGCTTACCAGCGCCTCGTCTAGTTTTTCCATCTGGGTTTCCTTTGGGAATGTAATGGGCGGGGTTAGTAGTGGTCTCCACTGGCACCATACCGAACGGGGCAGATCATTTCAAGGATAAAGATAAAACGATCTATTCCCCGTGCAGCTTGTCGAGCAGCTTACCTTGGTACTCGGGGAGCAGGTCCAGGGAAAGAGGGCGCTTGCGGGTCATCTCCAGCTTCATCAGCTTGAAGTTGAGTTCGCGTACCTTTTTAACCCTCTCGTCGCTCTCCTCCATATCCAAGACCAGCCGCCGTAGCGAAGCTACCTCGTTGGTCAACTCCACCTCCGGAGGCACGCAGCCGGCATTTTTGAGCACTTTGTACGCCATGCGTAACTCTTCGGGGACCGCCGAGAGGTCTTCCTGCACCAGCGGCTTGCCGCGCCCGGGAAGGTTGTCGAACTCGCCGCGCTCCATCGCTTCCTTGATTCGTCTTTCTGCTATCAATGCGAATATTTCCATTCCGCGATTGTGGCAGAACCGGCAGCAGATAGTCAACTTCCCTCTTAGCGACCCTGTTCCCCTCCCGTATTGTGTTAAACTCCTCTCTTTGTGCTGTCAGGATGTGCTCGATCTCGCCGTCGCCGCTTAGCCTACGATGACCCGCCATGCTGCACGGTTGAGCGCTGGGACTTCGGCTCCGAGGGACGCTTTCTGCTTGCACAGCGCGAGCTTCTCCTGCTGCAGCGTCCCTGACCCTGGCACAAATACCATATTAAAACCGGTCCGCCTCGCTTACAATTAAGACGGGAGTTATTTCGTCTTACGTGGATTCGGCGTGCAGTTTCACTGCGACCGTTCTTGTCCGAGGGTACAATGCGGCATCGGCATCTGAAGGTCAGGCTGGTAAAAAGCGAATGGCTGCGCTACCTGCTCATTGCGACGGGCCTGTTGTCGCTTCTTGCCGGGGTGGTGGGGTTGTTCCTGCCTCTCATACCGACTGTCCCGTTTCTCCTGGTGGCGGTCATCTGCTTTTCCCGGAGCTCCGAACGTTTCCACACCTGGCTGGTCGAACACAGGCATTTCGGCCCGGTACTGAAGGAGTACCTAGCGCACGGCTCAGTCCCGCTTCGCGCCAAATGCCTGGCTCTTGCCGCTATCTGGGTTTCCTTCCCCGTTACCGCGTTGGTCGTTGTCGAAGCACTCTGGCTGCGAGTCCTGCTCTTCTCCGTTGCCGCATGCGCGACCCTGTACCTGCTTGCGCTGCGGACGGTGCCGCGGCGCAGCAAAGGACGCGCCGCCAGGCAACGCGATCCCGATTCAACAATCCCCTAATCGATGCTGAACTGTCGCACCCTGGCCTGGAGCTGCATCGTGTTCTGGTTCAGTAACGAAGCCGCTTCCGCGGAGTCATGTGCCGCCCGGGTCGTTTGCTGCACGTCGTAGCTGGTCTGCTGGATGCTTCCGGAGGTTGCGCGGGTCGGCAGGCTTAGAGACGTGACTAAGGGAGATACTGGGGGAAGACGGCGGGAGGGAGGGAATGGGGACCGTTTCCGGTCCCCACGTGGATCATTTCTTGTGCTTCATAGCGACCTTGATTTTGCGGATGTCCTTACGCATCATGGCCACGTCGCGCTCGACGTTGAGCACCTTGAGGCGCAGGTCGGTGATCTGCATGGCGAGCTTCTCGTTGCTGGGGACTTCCTTGGCAGCTTCTGCCGCCGGTGCTGCATTGGAGGGGATGGGCACCGGTTCGGTCGAGGCGACCATGACCGGAGCGGCCGAGGCGAGCGACCACCCACCCACGTAACCATTGAGCTTGCCGTCAGCTGAGGAGACTTTGACCCACCCTCCCGAGCAGCTCTCCGCGGTGACCTTGGCGTCTTTTTTAAGGACCGCGATCACCTTCGCCTTCTTGCTGGCACTCTTGCGCAGGCGGATTTCGGGGGCAGTTACCGTGCAGTTGGTGCTTTCGGCCAGGGCCGGAACGGCGAATGCTGCGACAGCCGCTGTTGCGAGAATGATGTTGCGGATCTTTTTGCTCATGGTGTCTCCTTTTTATGAGTAATGCGACCACGGGGTCGAGGCTGAGAGTTACTGGGAGGCGACGTAAAGTGGCCCCAGGAGTTTCGGCTTTAGATCCAGCGCGGAAATAATACCGATACAATTAAAAATAATCAATAAAAAATCACTCTAATTTTTGGCTAGTGCTTTGACTGGTAGAACTGCACCGTTGTGTGCCGTCATGCGTCGTGCGTCCCTGAGCTTGATGAGGTCCACTATCTGCATGATCCTGTTGTACTGAGACAGGTTGACCCGCTCTCCTGTCAGTTCATTGAGCGCCTTGTCGGCGATCTCGGGGTAGCGCTGCATCGCGGAATGTAATTGTGAGTATTGGTAGCCGGATATTTCGCTGCGGCCTTGCTGGCTTGCCTTGCGGATTCCTGGGTTCAACGCGAAAAGGGCTGTTATGGCGACGAACAGCAGCACGACGAAGGGAGTTTTTTCCATGGATGGGGGTGGGCCCGCGCTGGGCGTCCTTTCAGAGTTTGCACAATAGTTTCAGTTATCGGCGTCGGCCGTTTTTACTGAAGCAAAAACTTCAAAAAAGTAAGGCAGCACCGTTACTGTCGGTGCTGCCTTATTATTGTAGCTAATTTATTAGAATTTTTCGAAGTCGGAATCGTCCTGGTCCATCTCCAGTGCCAGTCCACTCGCCACGACTGAGCGCTTGGACTGCACCGATACCCGCGGCACCGCCTGCGTCAGGGTCTTCTTACGAGGTGCCGGCTTGGCTTTGTGCTGTACCGGCTCCTGCTTCAGCCCGTGCAGTGGGGGCTGGGCATGGGCGCCCTCCACCTTGAAGAAGGTGATGGAGCCCTGCAACTGTTCCGCCTGGCTCGACAGTTCTTCTGCGGTCGACGACATCTCCTCTGCGGCGGAAGCATTCTGCTGGATGACCTGATCGAGTTGCTGGATGGCCTTGTTGATCTGTTCTGCGCCGGTATCCTGCTCGCGGCAGGCGGCGGAGATCTCCATGACCAGTTCCGCCGTCCTCTGGATGTCCGGGACCATCTGGTTCAGCATGTTGCCGGCACGTTCCGCGATTTCGACGCTGCTGGAGGAGAGGTCCGAAATCTCCGCTGCCGCCCGCTGGCTACGCTCGGCCAGTTTCCTCACCTCGCTCGCCACCACCGCAAACCCCTTGCCGTGCTCGCCGGCGCGGGCCGCCTCGATGGCCGCGTTCAGAGCGAGCAGGTTGGTCTGGCGTGCGATCTCCTCGATAATGGAGATTTTGCCCGCGATCTCCTTCATGGCTGCAACCGTGTGGGTCACCGCCTCGCCACCCTCTTTGGCGTCCTTGGCCGACTTAGAGGCGATTTTCTCGGTCTGCAGTGCGTTGTCCGCATTCTGCCTGATGTTCGACGTCATCTCTTCCATGGAGGAGGAGACCTCCTCCGCTGCCGCCGCCTGTTCGCTGGCACCCTGCGACATCTGCTCGGAACTGGAGGAGAGTTCCTGGCTGCCGGACGCCACGTTGTCCGCGGCACCCTTGACGTCAGTGACCACCTCGTTCAGCTTGGCCAGCATCGCCTTGAGCGCGATCATGAGCTGGTCCTCGGGGGAGCGCTCGACCAGCTTCAGGGTCAGGTCCCCGGCCGCGATCTGCTGGGCGACCTGGGAGATATTGCGGTTGGCCTGTGCGGAGCTGTTCACTGCCTGGGCCAGCGTGTCGAAGGTGTGCTTCACTTCCGCGGTGTCGCTGTCGGCGGGCTCGGTGCAAAGCGAAATGTTGACGTCGCCCAAAGCCAGCCGCCCGAGCCCCTCCACGAGCTTCCTGGTCTCGTTCTCCTGGTAGTCCGCGATCCGTTTGGCCTGGCGCGCCGCCGTTTTCACCGAGGTGAGGTCGGTGACCACCTCGAATGCGCCGATCACCTTGCCTTCTTTGTCCTTGATGGGGACGCCGGTGTAGCTGATGTCGAGGTCGAGGCCGGCGGAGGGGTGGGCGTCAGTCTCACGCGTCGCCTCGAGGCCGGAAGTGATGGCCTGGGCACAGGCGCAGTTCGCGGTCCTGCAGTCGCCGGTCTTGAAGTGGTCGTAGCACTTGGTGCCGATGACCTGGGCCTGGCTCTTGCCGCCTACCTTGGCGCCCAACTGGTTCATGTACAGGACGTTGAAGTCTTTGTCGATGACCATGGCGGGCGCCGGCATGTTGTCCATAAACCCGACCATGGTGGTCAGCGTGTCGTTCACCCCCTGCACGATATCGCGGTAGGCCCCCTGGTGTTTCTGTGCTTCGGCGCGGGCGGTGAGTCTCCCTTCCAGCGCCGCCTGGGACAGTTGCGCCGTGTCGGCGTTGAGGGTCTTGATCACGTCGACGCAGCCGTTCACCGCGGCGGCGAGGGAATCGAAGATCTGCTTGGCGTCGGCGGTGTCGGCATCCGCCTCGGCCGTGGTGATGGAAAAGTCGACCTGGCCCTTTGCCAGTTTGTCCAGGCCGTGCACAAGTTTCCTGGTCTCCTGTTCCTGGTAGTCGCTGATCTTGTTCGCCAGCCGGGCCGCCTGCTTGACCGCGGTCTGGTCGGTGACCACTTCGAAGGCGCCGATGACGCGGCCACTGTTGTCGTGGAGAGGGAGGCCGGTGTAGGCGATATCGAGGTTGAGCCCGGCCGGGTGCGCGTCGGTCTCCGAACTGGCCATGGTGCCGGTCTGCATTGCCCTGCCGCAAGCGCAGTTGGTGCTGCCGCAGTCGCTGGTCTTGAAGTGGTCGTAGCACTTGGTGCCGACCACCTGGGCCTGGGTCTTGCCCCCCACCTTTGCGCCCAGTTCGTTCATGTACATGACGCTGAAGTCGCGGTCCACGATCATGGCCGGCGCCGGCATGGCGTCCAGCAGACCGACCAGTCGCGCGATGGTGGCGTTGACCCCCTCGATGATCCTGCGGTAGTCGCCGTGGTGCCGGGTGACGTCGGCGCGCTCGGTGAGTCTTCCTTCCATGGCGGCCTGGGCCAGCATGTTGGCGTCGGCGACCATGGCCTGTACGGCGGCGATGGTGACGTTGAGGTTCACGGCCAGGACATCCTTCTCGGACTTGGGCTGCAGTTGGACCGACAGGTCTCCGGCAGCCACTTTCTCAGCTGCCCTGGCAGCCTCGGCTATGTTGTCGACCATCTTGCTGAAGGCGTGGGCCAGGTTCCCTGCCTCATCCTGCGAATCGCTCTCGATGACCAGGTCCACGTTGCCCACTGCCAGTTGGTCGGCGACCTTGATCAGCTTGTTGATGTTTTTACTGATCCGCGACGCCACAAGGTAGCCCAGCAGCAGCACCGCCACCGCGATGGCCAGAGTGATCCCCGCCATCTTCCACCGCATATCCGCGATCACCTGGTGCAGGTCATCCATGTAGAGACCGGTGCCGATGATCCACCCCCAGGGCTTGTACAGCTTCACGTAGGAGAGCTTCGCCACCGGGACGGTCGAGCCCGGCTTGGGCCAGCGGTACTCAACCACGCCGCTTCCGTTATTTTTGGCTACGTTGGCCATCTCCGCAAAGAGCGTCTTGCCGGTAGGGTCTTTGGTGCCACTCTGGTCCTTGCCGTTCAACTCCGGCTTGAGGGGGTGCATGAGCATGACCGCGTTCACGTCGTTGATCCAGAAGTACTCGTTATCCCCGTAGCGCATGTTCCTGATGCGCTCCATGGCGCGCTTCTTCGCCTCCTCCAGGGTGAATTCCCCTTTCTGGACCCTCTGGTCGTATTCCGCGACCAACTCGACCGGCAGGTCGACCACCGCTTTCAGGGTGTCTTCCCGTTCGGCTAAAATCCTGTCCTGCATCGTGGGCAGCAGGTAGAAGAAGTTCACAGCCGCTATGATAACCACAGTGGCCAGCGAGATGCTCAGCACCTTTGCCGCGATGCTCCAGTCTTTGAACCGTTTTATGCTCATTCAGTTTCTCCCTTTGCAGCCCGGTGCCTATGGCTTGCAGGTTGCGGATCAGATAGAGTTGCCGAGGTGCTATGACATACTCATTGTGGTTTATCGGCAACATGTGCGGGAATGTGAATGGGAAATTGGGACCTGACTTTTGCGAAAAAGAGGGGGCTCGTCGGCGCAGGTGCGCGCCAGCAGCGGCAGCGCGCCAGCAGCGAGGAGAGGAGTGCGAGTGAAAGGGAAGCAGGTGCGGGGGGAAGGGCAGCTGGAGCGTAAGGGAAGATGGAGGGGGGGAGGAGAACCGGGGGGGGGGGGCCCCCCCCCCCCCCCGGGGGGGGGGGGCGGAGGGGGCGGGGGGGGGGGCGCCGGCCCGCGGGCCCCGCAGGCCAGCGCGAGGGCGGGCGGAGACCCGCGGCGGCTACGCCGCCGCGGAATCGTGGAGCGGGCTCACTTGCCGGGGATGGTGATGCACAGGCACTGGGCCTCGGCGAAGGTTTTCTCGCCGCGGAAGATACGGCCGTGTACCATGATTTTTCTTCCCTCAACCGAAACGACCCTGCTTTCCACGGTCACTACCTTCCTGAGCGGCAGCATGTTACGGAAGCTCACATTGAGGTTGCCGACCACGATAGGATAGCCGGCTGCCCACGCGGCAAGCCCAAGGGCCTCGTCCATGATGGCCGCAACGGCGCCGCCGTGGGCATGTCCTGGAGGCCCCTCCGCCTCGGGGCCCAGCCAGAAACGGGCGTGCAGGTGCTGTTCGGCGTCCCGGTAGTAGCGGGCGCGGAAACGGTCGCCGCGGGAGTCGCCGGAGACGAAACGCAGGGAGTCTCCCACCAGGGCCGGTGCGTCGAACGGAACCCAGTCCGGTGCGCCGCTGAGATCGATCTCGGTCTGCTCACAAGCTTTCAGTACGGTTGAATTGGACACTCTAGTTTCTCCTCATCTGGTTTACGTGCACGTAAAGCAGGGTTACCTTAGCAGAGTTTTTCCTGGAAATAAAGGGCGCGTCGCATGTCGTATACAAAAAAACCTGTGACGATGCCTCATCCCTGTCGAATCGCGAGGTTGCCTGACCAATTCCAGCGATTTTGCTGGCACAAATCAGGTTGACACTTCGCTCCACAAAGCGTAAACAGATCCTCACCCCAACGTTACGTGCAAGTGCCGGAGTTGTTATGAAAGGCGAAGTGACAACCGGAGGCGATCTCCAGGCCGAGGTAGCCAGGCTGCAGGCTGAAAATGCCGCTTTGCGTCTGATCCTGAAGGAACAGCAGGAGGCTCTGCAAGGGGAGGACCAGGGGGGGCGCTGTTTCCGCTGCCTCTACAACGACACCCCGGTCATGCTGCACTCCATCGACCGCAACGGTCTGCTGCTCGGGGTCAGCAACTACTGGTGCGAGGTGCTGGGCTATGGCCGCGACGAGGTCTTGGGGCGCCCGTCCATCGACTTTCTTACCCCCGCTTCGCGTCGTTACGCCGTGGAAACGGTGCTGCCGGAATTTTTCCGCGTCGGTTACTGCCGCAACGTCGAATACCAGCTGGTCAAGAAGGACGGGGCGGTGATCGACGTCCTGCTGAGCGCCGCTGCCGAGCGGGACGCGCAGGGAACCATCGTCCGCTCCATGGCCGTCATGATCGACGTCACCGAGTGGAAGGCGGCCGAGAAGGCGCTCAAGGAGAGCGAGGCTCGTTTCCGCATGATCGTGGAGACCGCGCAGGAGTCTATCGTCGCTGCCGACCGCACTGGTTGCCTCTCCTACCTGAACCGCCAGTTCGCCGAGATGCTGGGATACGAGGTTATCGAGCTGCTGGGGCGTCCCTTCCTGGAGTTCGTCGACCAGGCACTGCACGACGAAACCGCCGACCGCCAGAGAAGCCGCGAGAACGGCGTCTCCGAACACTACGAAACCATCCTGGTGCGCAAGGACAACTCCAGGGTCTGGGCCAGCGTATCGGCCATGCCCATTCACGATGCAAGCGGCACATTCCAGGGCTCCTTCGCCATGATCTCCGACGTCACCCGCAGAAAGCAGGCCGCGGAGGAGATCGAGGTGCTCCATACCTATCTCTCCGCTCGCGCCCTCGAACTGGAGACGGCCAACGAGGAACTGGAAGCCTTCAACTACACGGTGTCCCACGACCTGCGGCGCCCTCTCACCGCCATCTACGGCTTCGCACAGGTGATCATGGAACTGTACGGGCAACAGTTGGAGTCGCAGTGCAAGGACTACGTTCAGGAGATCATCAACGGCAGCCTAAAGATGAACCACCTGATCGACACCCTGCTCAACTTCTCGCGCCGCTACAGCGTATCCTTGAATAGGGAGCTGGTGGATGTGAGCGAACTGGCCGGGGAGATCCTCACCGAGTTGAGGCTTTCCGACCCGCAGCGCCGCGTGGAGTGCGTGATCCAGCCCGGCATTGTGGCCGACGCTGACCCCCAGTTGCTGCGGGTGGTACTGGACAACCTCTTGGGCAACGCTTGGAAGTACTCAGCCAAGAAGGAGGAGACCCGGCTGGAATTCGGCATCGTGTCGCACCAGGGGCGGGACGCCTTTTTCGTGCGGGACAACGGCGCCGGGTTCGATATGAGCCGGGCCTCGGTCCTCTTCAAGCCATTCCAGCGCCTGCACGACTCGGATGATTTCAAGGGGACCGGCATCGGGCTGGCCAGTGTGCAGCGCATCATCCAGCGCCATGGCGGCCACATCTGGGCACAGTCCGAGCCCGGCAGTGGCGCCACATTTTTCTTCACGCTCGGCTAAGGCCGCAACCAGGGGGGACCGATGCTGACCAGGCAGGAAGCGCAACAGAGAATCACGAGGCTGCAAGAGGCGCTGCGGGACAAGGGGATGGACGGCGCCCTCTTCATCCACCCGATCGACGTCTACTATTTTTCTGGCACCCGGCAGAACTCGACCCTATGGGTCCCAGCCACGGGCCAGCCGCGCCTCTGGGTGCGCAAAAGCTTCATCAGGGGGAAGCAGGAAAGCTGCATCGACGACACTCGCCCCTTTCCCTCCAGCAAGGAATTCCCCGGGGAGTTCGGAGCCGAGTTGACTACTATCGGCTTCACCTTCGACGTGGCACCGGTACAGCAGTTGAACTACTATCAAAAGCTGCTCCCCGGCCGTAACTTCGTCGACGTCTCCGCAGTTAACCGCGAGATTCGGTCGGTAAAGTCGCCCTGGGAACTGGAACAGATCCGCTACTGCGGCACGCAGTTGGCCGGCGTCTTCCGCGAGGTGCCCGGGTTTCTCAAAGCCGGGATGCGCGAGGTGGACCTCGCTGCCGAGTTCGAGTACCGGCTCAGGAAAGCTGGGGGAGAAGGGTACGTGCGCATGCGCGCCTTCAACCAGGAATTGTTCCAGGGGTTGGCGGTCTCCTCGGCCACCGCAGGCGACACCGGCTTCTTCGACGGCGCGGTCACCGGGCAGGGGATGTCCAGCGCCTCGCCGCACGGCGCCTCCGCTGCCCTCATCCCCGTCAACGCTCCTATCCTCATTGACTACACCGGGGTCTTCAACGGCTACATCATCGACATGACCAGGTTCTTTGTGATCGGCAAGCTTGCCCCCGAGCTCGAGCACGCTTTCCATACGGCGCTCTCGATCCAGGAGTACCTGGCGCTGAACCTGAAGCCGGGGGCGATCTGCGAGGAGCTGTTCCTAAAGGCTGCCGAGATGGCGCAGGCTGCCGGGCTCTCCGACCACTTCATGGGAGCTCCAGGCGAGAATGCGAAGTTTGTTGGGCACGGCGTGGGGCTTGAGCTGGACGAGTTCCCGGTACTGGCACAAGGGTTCAAGGTGGCGCTTCAGGCTGGGCAGACCCTGGCCATAGAGCCGAAGTTCGTGTTTCCCGGCATGGGGGTCATCGGCATAGAAAACACCTTCGCAGTGAGCGACGACGGTGGCGTCAGGTTGAGTGACCTTCCTGACGACATCGTCTACCTCTGAGCATAGGCACAGACTTTCTCATCAAGGGCAGCCCACACCGGGCTGCCCTTTTTCTTTTGAAGCCAGCACGGTTTTGTCAGCGGCCACTGGAGATGTGACCAAAAGCGGGTACATTTTATTCTCTTATCGACTGTGGCGTGAGGGGGACGGGGCATGAAAGACATATTCGTGGTCGAAGCGTTGCGGACACCGTTTGGTTCCTTCGGCGGGGCGTTGTGCGATGTGGAGGCGCCGGCCCTGGCCGCCCCGGTGCTGCAGGCCCTCCTGGAGCGCAGCGGCGTCACCCCGGAGGCGGTAGACGAGGTGATCGTGGGGCAGGTCCTGTCCGGCGGTTGTGGGCAGGCACCGGCGCGCCAGGCGATGCGGCGAGCCGGGATCCCGGACAGCACCAACGCCATGACCATCAACAAGGTCTGCGGCAGCGGCTTGAAGGCGATCATGTTGGCCGCGGGATCCATTGCCCTGGGCGATGCAGAAATCGTCATTGCCGGCGGCATGGAAAGCATGTCCCTGGCTCCCTTCATCCTGAAGAAGGCGCGCTACGGCTATCGCATGGGGCACGGGCAGCTCCTGGACCTGATGCTGTACGACGGCCTGCAGGACCCGTACTCGGGGCGGCACATGGGGGAGATAGCCGAGGAGGCGGTGAAGCGGCATGCGCTCGGGCGGGAGGCGCAGGACGAGTTTGCGCTACGCTCCTACCGGTTGGCGCAGGAGACGGTGAGCGAGGGGATCTTCGCCGACGAGATCGTGCCGGTCGTGAAAAAGGTGCACCACGGCAAGGAGGTGGTCGACGAGGACGAGGAGCCGTTCCGCTCCGATATCGCGCGGATGGCGGACCTGAAGCCTGCTTTCGGCCGGGAGGGGACCATCACCGCCGGCAACGCCTCCACCATCAACGACGGCGCCGCCTTTGCCCTCCTTGCCGGAGGGGAGGCGGTACAGCGCCTCGGCCTCGCGCCCAAGGCGCGCCTGGTCGCCTATGCCACCTGCAGCATGCATCCCGACCACTACACCGACGCGCCGGTCTGCGCCATCAAGGCCGTCTGTGCCAGGGCGGGGGTGGACTTGGCACAGATCGATCTGTTCGAGATCAACGAGGCCTTCGCCGCCGTACCCCTGATAGCGATCAGGGAGCTGGGGCTCGACGCCGGCAAGGTCAACGTCAACGGGGGCGCCTGCGCCATCGGCCATCCCATCGGGGCCAGCGGCGCCCGACTGGTCGCCACCTTGGTGCGCGAGTTGAGCCGCAGCGGCAAGCGCTATGGCCTCGCCTCCCTCTGCATCGGTGGCGGTGAGGCGGTGGCGGCGATCTTCGAGCGGGTGTAGCGGGCGTTCTCCTTGCGCGCTTGGCCGGCGCGGCGGGAGCCCTCCCCAGTTTCGCTTGACATATCCTGCCCGAGCGGCGAAACTCACCCCCCGACGGACCGGCCGCCTTGCGGCTCCAGGGACGGACATCCAACGCAGAAAGGTAGTGTCGATGCAACTGAACAGCATGGAAGATTTCCAGAGGGACATTTCGTACCGCCTGTTGAAGCAGGGCGACGGTACGGCGCTGCTCACCGCCACCATGAAGGACCGCTTCCACGACGTGCTCCTGGAGGTGCGGGTCGAGGTAGCCACTATGAAGATCATCTCGGCGGAAGCCGATTTCCGTAAGTCCCCCACTCCGGACTGCCGCAACGTATCGGCGCGAATGGCAGAGTTGAACGGCTTCGTCATCGGGCGCGGCCTGCAGCGCAAGGTCTCCGAAGCCTTGGGCGGCTCGACGGGGTGCGGTAACATGCGCAACCTGCTCATGGGACTCTTGCCTCTGGCCCTGAATCTGGGTGCCGCCGCTGGTTTCACCGACGAGGCGGAGATGCTGGACGCGATTCACGAGAAACTGGTCGGCACCTGCGCCGGCTACGTTGCGCCCCCGGAAAGTAAAGGCGGGGAGGGAGTATGAGTATGCAATGGCACCATCTTCACCTGAGCGCCGTCGAGGTCTCAGCGGGGAGGTCGACCGCGATCCAGGACGCCTTCACCGCGCTGTTCCGCTCGGCGGGCGGTCCCCGCACCATGGCTTTATTCCGCAAACCGGTACAAGACGGGGGCACTGACCTCTACTTCACCCCCGAGTGCGAACAGCACGCCTGGTCCATGCTGCAGGAAAGCGGCGCGACCCCTTGCGCCCCTCCCGCTCTCTCCGGGCTGGAACTCCTGGTCGGGCACAACGAGATCACCTACTACCTCACCACCTGAAAGCGCCAACCGAACGCCGCCTCATGCAAGGCTGCTACGGCGGCCCCATGCTCCCGTCCGAGATGTCCCTCTTCATCTTCCGCCTCGCCCCGGCCAAACGGGAAGAGTAGGGGGATCCAGGTCCCCCCTTTGTGAAAGGGGGGGGCAGGGGGGATTTGCTCTTTGTCTGGATTGCAATTTGTCTTACCAAGCCCCCCACAATTCCCGAATAACATTCCTAAAATGGAGATCTCAGGTCACCTTGAAATGAAAACCCGCTCCTGTATAATGTGAAAGTTTTTTAATGCTGATCATTAAAGGAGATTGCCATGGCAGACAGGCAGAAGACCATAGGCGTTCTGACCGGCGGTGGTGACGTGCCGGGGCTCAATCCCGCCCTGAAGACCCTGGTGGCGCGCGCCTCGGAAAACGGGTACCGGGTGGTCGGCATCCGGCGCGGCTGGGGCGGGCTCTTGGCCTACAACCGCGACGACCCGGACAGCTGGGACGACACCATCATGCCGCTTGATCGCCACACCGTGCGCACCGTGGACCGGTCCGGCGGGACCTTTTTGCACACCAGCCGTACCAACCCCGGCAAGGTGGCCGGCAGCGACGTTCCCACCTTCCTGCGCGGCGCCGAGTTCGACCCGTCCGCGGAGGGGAATCACGACTTCACCTCGCACATCCTCGCCAACCTGGAGCACCTTGGCATCGACGTGCTGATACCGATCGGCGGGGACGACACCCTGAGCTATGCCGAGCGCCTGAACCGCGAGGGTGTCCCCATCGTGGCCATCCCGAAGACCATGGACAACGACGTCTTCGGCACCGACTACTGCATAGGCTTCTCCACGGCGGTCACAAGGAGCGTCAACTTCATCCACAACCTGCGCACCAGCGCCGGCTCGCATGAGCGGATCGCGGTTGTGGAACTCTTCGGCAGGAACTCCGGGGAAACCTCGCTCATCTCCGCGTACCTGGCCGGGGTGGACCGCGCCATTATTTCCGAGGTCCCCTTCGACGTGGAGAAGCTTTCGCTGCTCCTGCAGGAGGATAAGAAATCCAACCGCAGCAACTACGCGATGGTGACCATCTCGGAAGGGGCCTCCATGGTCGGCGGGCAGATCGTCGAGTATGGCCAGGAGGATGCCTACGGGCACAAGAAGCTGGGCGGCATCGGCGTGGTGGTGAGCGAGGCGATCAAGCAGCTGACTGGGTCCCACATTATCTACCAGCAGCTCTCCTATCTCATGCGTAGCGGTGCCCCCGATTCGCTCGACCTGATGGTGGCCTACAATTATGCCAACATGACCATGGACCTGATCACCGAGGGGATGTCGGGGCGTATGGTCGCCATGCAGGGGGGAACCTACCGGCACATCCCGATCAGCACCATCATGCAGGGGGAAAAGCGGGTGGACGTGGCCGAGTTGTACGACGCCGCCGAGTACCGGCCCAAGGTGCGCCACGTGCTGGGCAAGCCGATGTTCCTGTACTGAAAGCGGGACAGCCATGATCGAGATTGACGGCAGCGTAGGGGAAGGGGGAGGGCAGGTGCTGCGCAGCGCCTTGAGCCTGTCCTGCCTTACCGGCGAAGGCTTCCACATTTACAACATCAGGAAGAACCGTTCCAAATCGGGCCTGATGCGCCAGCACCTGATGGCGGTGCAGGCTGCGGCGCGCATCTCCTCGGCCAACGTGGCCGGCGACCGGCTCGGCTCACCGGAATTGAGCTTCCTACCCGATCGCATCACCGCCGGAGAGTACAGCTTCGACATCGGCACCGCCGGTTCCGCAACGCTCGTGCTCCAGACCGTGATTCCCCCCCTGCTTGCCGCCCGCAAGGCAAGCAGGGTCACCGTCATTGGCAGCACCCACGTCCCTTTCAGCCCTTCCTGGAACTACTTCGAGGAAATCTTCTGGCCCAGCATCGCACGGCTCGGGGTGCGCGGCGAAACCACCGCCCGCTCCTTCGGCTTCTACCCCAAGGGGGGAGGGCGCGTGGAGTGCACGGTGGAACCAGCCGAAGTGCTGGCCCCGTACCTCCCCCGGGAGAGGGGGAAGCTCACCCGACTGCGCATCGTCTCTGCCGTCGGCAACCTCCCGAGGACCATCGCCGAGCGGCAGATCCAGTCAGCCCTCACCGGCCTCAAGGGTAAGCTGGAGCGCGGTCTGCCCATGGACATAGAAACGCGGGAGTTGACCATCTTCGGGCAGGGGACCTTCATCTTCATCAAGGCAGAGTACGAGCACGCCGTGGCCGGGTTCACCGCCCTGGGGGAGCGGGGCAAGCCCGCGGAAACGGTCGGGGCCGAGGCGGCCAGCGAGTTTCTCGAGCACCATGAAAGCGGCGAAGCGGTCGACCCCCACCTCGCCGACCAGCTAGTGCTCTACCTCGCCCGTGGCACGGGGGCCTCGCTCTTTCGCACCTCGCGCATCACCAGCCACCTTGCCATCAACCTTCTGGTGACGGGCTACTTCCTGAAGCTTTCCTGCCGCGTGGAAGGGAGGGAAGGGGGACCCGGCGCGGTGGCCATCACCCCGACTTCGTGACAAAGAAAAGGCGGCCGCGTTGGGCCGCCTTTCTCGTCACGCTGTAGATGGTCTGCTAGTACCTCTCGAATCCCGCCTGCAGCAGGCTCTCCTCGTTGGCCACCATGTTCAGTTCGACTCCGGTCAGCCCCGGCAATACGCTTCCGGAACGGGTCAGCTTCTGCTGCCCCCGCTTTTGCGTCGCCGCCGCCGGCTTGCTGGGCCGTCTCTGTTCAACGGCTGATGCGCCGACCTTGAAGAACGCGATGGTGCCCTGCAGCTGCTCGGCCTGGGAGGCGAGTTCTTCGGCCGTGGAGGCCATCTCCTCGGACGCGCTGGCGTTTTGCTGGATCACCTGGTCCAGCTGCTGGATGGCGCGGTTGATCTGCTCGGCGCCGGTGTCCTGTTCCTTGCAGGCGGCTGAAATCTCCTGCACCAGTTCCGCCGTCTTGTGGATGTCGGGGACCAGCATCTCCAGCAGGGCTCCGGCGTGCTCCGCCACCTCGACAGAGGTGAGGGAAAGATCGCCGATCTCTCCGGCTGCCCGTTGGCTCCGTTCGGCGAGCTTTCTCACCTCTGAGGCCACCACGGCGAATCCCTTGCCGTGCTCCCCCGCCCGCGCCGCCTCTATGGCTGCGTTCAGGGCCAAGAGGTTGGTCTGGCGCGCGATCTCCTCGATGATCGAGGTCTTGGAGGCAATCTCTTTCATGGCCGCCACCGTTCTCGCCACCGCCTGGCCGCTTTCGCTGGCGTCGGTCGCCGACTTAACCGCGATCTTTTCCGTCTGCATCGAGTTGTCCGCGTTCTGCCTGATGTTGGAGGTCATCTGCTCCATGGACGAGCTCGCCTCTTCCGCCGAGGCTGCCTGTTCGCTCGCCCCTTGGGACATTTCCTCGGAGGTGGAACTGAGCGCCTGGCTCCCGGATGTGACGTTGTCGGCGGCGATCTTGACGTCGGAGACCACGCGGGTCAGGTTGCGCACCATGGCTGACAGCGCCTGCATAAGCCCGTCGTTTTCCGAGCGCTGCTTCACCTCGAGGAGCAGGTTCCCCTCCGCGATTTCCTTGGCGAGATTGGTGGCGTCGTTGTTGGCGTCGATCAGCAGGTTGAGGCTGTTGATGATGTCGTTGAAATCGCCGTAGTAGGTGTCGGTGATCTTGGCGGGGATGTCCCCCTTGGAGATACGGGCGAGGTGGCGCGAGGTGACGTCGATCGGCTGCACGAACGCCTCGATCAGCCGGTTCTGCCCGGTAAGGAGCTCACCCCAGGCCCCCTGGAACGCTGCCGCATCGCCGCGTACGCTGAGCTTGCCCTCCCGGATCGCCTTGATCAATTCGTTCATCTCCTGGCTCAGCGTGCCGATGGTGGCGATCATGGTGGAGAGGTTGTTGCCCATCAGGTCCCGCTCCGATTTCGGGGTGACCTGCACCGAGAGGTCACCGTGGGCGACGCGCTCGGCCGCAAGCGAGGCCTCCTTGATGTTGTCCGCCATGTTCTTGAAGGAGCGTGCCAAAAGGGCGATCTCGTCTTTGCCCTCGGTGTCGATTTCCACCTCGACGTCCCCGAGCGCGAGCTTGTCGGCGCAGGCGGACAGTGCGCCCACTGGGCGACTGATGCTGCGGGTGATGACGAAGCCGATGGCCGCGCCAATGGCTATGGCGAACAGCGCCAGGGTGATGGCGATGATGCGGGAGCGCGCGGAGAGTGCGGCGGCATTATCGTAGCGCTCTTCGATACCCTGCTCCTGGTACTGCACCAGATCCCTGAATGCCGAGTCGATCGCAGCGCACAGCGGCTCAGCCTCCTTTTCGAACAAGGTCGCGGCCCGGGCGCTGTTGCCAGCCAGGGCCAGCTCTATAGCCTGGTTGTTGGCCTTGCGGGCGTTGTCGAGCGAGAGCTTGGCCTTGGCGATCAGCGCCTTGCCCTTCTCGGTGCTCTCAAGTTTTTCGAGTTTTTCCATGGCGGCCTTGTACTGCTGCCGGGCTTGTTCGATCTTCTTGTTTTCCTCGCGCCTGGCCATCGGATCGGACTCGATGACCATCGACTTGATGCTGGAGACGATGGTCGTGACGTTGTCGGCGCTCTCGTTGGCAAGCTTTATCTTGGCGTAATCCTTCTTTACGATGGTTTCCAGCCCCTGGTCGATCTTGAGCATGCTGAAAACGCTGATGGTACCGATGACAAGGAGCAGTAACAGGATGATGCCGAAGCCAACGCTAAGCCGCGTACCGATCTTCATGTCCTGAATCTTCATTTTCCCCCCTGGTTCATTCATAGTCGTGCCGCACCTGCCCTTGTGGTCGGCTCTGTCTTCGCAGCGACGCTTTCTACCCCATCGACCAGTAGATTCATGGACTTAAATGTATACGATAAAAAAAGTAGGGTACAGAAGAGTCAAAAAAGGTAGGGGAACAGTGTGGCTGTTTACTGTTGGCAGGTAAGGTGCTGAAGTTTAGCTGGAAAGATGAGCCGGATGAAAAGGGAGGGAGTGTGGCGGGAAAAAACGAAGAGGTCCGTGCGAGTTTACTGGTCCGACTTGCGCAGCAGTGTGGTTACTTGGTCGATCAGCGATAGTTGGCTGGGGAGGATTTTTTCTCGGGCCTGTGCCACCGTGAACCAGGAGGCGCGGTCCACCTCGGGAAACTCTGTCTGCCGTCCCGAGCGGGGCGGCCACTCCATGGTGAAACTGTTGCTGGTAAGGGTGGCGGGATCGCAGTCGCCGGCAAAGAGCCATGCCTTGACCCGCTTGCCCCCCGCCTGCCTGATCTCGGCCAGCTCCTGGAACTCCCCCTCCGGGGTCAGTCCCGTTTCCTCGTAGAACTCGCGCCGGGCCACCTGGAATGGATCCTCGCCCGGAAGGTATTCCCCCTTGGGGATCGACCACGCACCGAGATCCTTCTTGGCCCAGAACGGCCCGCCCGGGTGCACCAGAAGAAGCTCCGGTTCGCCGTTGACGACGCGGTACATGATGAGCCCCGCACTCTGTTTGGGCATGGGTTAGAGGGCCTGGCCGCGCGGCAGCTGCCACCCCTTGACGATGGCGGTGCAGCGGATGGCGATCACGGTCGCGGCGGAGACGGTGAGGTTCACCTGGGAGGGGAGGCTGGTCTGGTGCAGAAAGAAGAAGAGGGCTCCTCCGACCACGCAGGCCGAGGCGTAGATCTCGCGCTGCAGGATGAGCGGGATCTCGTTGGAGAGGAGGTCGCGCACCAACCCGCCGCAGGTCGCGGTCATTACCCCCATGATGATGGCGCCCATGAGCCCCAGGTTGAACTGGAGCGCCTTGGAGGTCCCGATCACCAGGAAAGTCCCCAATCCCAGGGCGTCCAGGAGGAGCATGGCGCGGTTCATCCGCTCGAAACTGCGCGGGGTGAGAAAGACCACTACCGAGGCGGCCACGGCGAGGTAGAGGTAGAGCTCGTTTTTGAAACAGAAGGGGGGAGTGTCGTTCAAGAGGACGTCGCGGATGACGCCTCCGCCGGTTGCGGTGACGATGCCGAGCACGATGATGCCCAAGAGGTCCATGCCGCGGCGTACGCCGGCGAGCGCTCCCGAGGCGGCGAAGGCGACGGTGCCCAGGAGGTCGAGGGCGTAGATGATGGCTTGCTGGTCCATGTAAAGATCGATTCCTCTACTACGGGAAGGAGAGAGCCGAACTACTCCTCGAACTCGTCGTGGTTCTCCCCCGGGGCCCGGTAATCCTCGACGTCGTGCCAGAAACGGTGCTGCAACTCTTTCATGAGCGGTTCGAGGGTCTTGCGATCGGAGGCGCTGATGGTGATGGCGCCGTACTTGCGGGTCAGCTGCCGCACCTTCATGAAGGCAAGGGGATCGCTCTTCTTCAGGTCCGGAAGCAGGTCCATCTTGTTGAACACCAGGAGGGTCGGCTTCTGGGATAGTTCCAGTTCGGCCAGGATGTCGTTCACCTGGTTGATGTGCTCCTCCAGGCGCGGGTGGCCGCAGTCGACCAGGTGCAACAGCAGGTCGGCGTCTTTCAACTCCTCCAGGGTTGCCTTGAAGGCGCCCAGCAGTGACTTGGGGAGGCTCCTGATGAAACCGACGGTGTCGGTGATGATCACCTCGCGGTCCAAGGGGAAGCGCAGCCGCCGGGAAGAAGTGTCCAGCGTGGCGAAGAGGAGGTCCTCGGTGAACACCTCGCTCTTGGTCATGGTGTTCAAGAGGGTGGACTTGCCGGCGTTGGTGTACCCGACGATGGAGATGATGGGGATGCCCGCCTTGACGCGCTTCTGTCGGCGTTGGTAGCGGCCGTTGGAGAGCTCCTTCAGTTCTCTTTCCAGGTGCGCGATGCGGTCCCTGATACGGCGCCGGTCGATCTCGAGCTTGGTCTCGCCGGGACCGCGCCCGCCGATACCGCCCATGAGCCGCGACATCTGCACGCCGCGCCCGGAGAGCCTGGGCATCAGGTACTTTAGCTGGGCCAGTTCCACCTGCACCTTGCCATCCAGGGTGGTGGCGCGCCGCGCGAAGATGTCCAGGATCAATTGGCTGCGGTCGATAACCTTCAGTTCGGTCAGCTCGGATATGGAGCGGACCTGGGCCGGCGAGAGCTCCTGGTCGAAGACCAGCATGGTGGCGCCGTACTGCAGCGCCTTGATCACCACCTCGCGGATCTTCCCCTCGCCCAGCAGGTAGCGCGGGTTGAACTCCTTGGGGCGCTGGATAACGGTATCGAGGACGCCGACGCCGGCGGTGCGGGCCAACTCCTTCAGCTCCTCGATGGAATCGACCGCCTCCTCCATGGGACGCTGGGTGACGGAGATCAGGATGCCGCGCTCCTGGCTGCTGGCGACGATCTTGCCTTCCTTGAGGCCGCGCTCCATGGTCTGTTCCAGGGTTTCCACGAATCCCTTGAACTCGAGGTCGTACTTCTGGAAGGGAACCGAGGGCTCTACCTGGTAGGGAAGGTGGCCGCCGTCGGGGGGGACCAACGCGGCAGTCTGGATCGAGAAGCGGTCCGGGTTCTGGGTGAGCTGCAGGGCGGCGATCAGGTCCAGGCGCAACAGCGACAGGTCGGTCAGGTCGTCGTCGGAGAGCACCTCGCCTTTCAGGTGGGTGTGCACCAGGCGCACGCCGCGCAAAAGCCGCTTGCCCAGCGGGTAATCTTCGAGGGCGGGGATCATGATGCCGCGCTCGTCCCCCACCACCACGTAGGCGATCTCGCCGATCCGGCTCACCAGGATGCCGATCTGGCGCCGGATCTCCAGCGAGATGTCGGCGAGCTCCCGGGCAAGTTCCAGCGAAATGACCTCCGTGGGTTTGACCCGGCGGCGATACAGCCTCTCCAGCCTGTTCACCTGGCTTGATTTCAGCCCTGTCAGGTTACCGTGCAGTCCTTTGATGGCGCGCCTCCGCTACAGTCCGATGGTGTTGTAGCCGCAGTCCACGAAGTGGATCTCGCCGGTCACGCCGCTGGCGAGCGGGCTGGCGAGGTAGAGGGCGGCGTTGCCGACCTCCTCCTGCGAGATGTTGCGCCGAAGCGGCGCTTTTTCAGCGACGTGCCCGGCGATTTGGCCGAAGCCGCCGATGCCGGCGGAAGCCAGCGTCCTCAGCGGGCCCGCGGAGATGGCGTTGACCCGGGTTCCTTCCGGCCCCATCGCCTCGGCCAGGTAGCGTACGCTCGCCTCCAGCGCCGCCTTGGCGACACCCATGACGTTGTAGCTCGGGAACACCTTCTGGGCGCCGTAGTAGGTCATCGCGATCACGCTGCCGTCGCGCCCCTGCATGAGCGGCGCGGCCTCCCGTGCCATGGCGATCAGCGAATAGGCGCTGATGTCGAGCGCGGTCGCGAACCCCTCGCGGGTGGTGTTCAGGAAGGAGCCCTTCAGTTCCTCCTTGTTGGCGAAGGCGACCGAGTGCACCAGGATGTCCAGTCCTCCCCACGCCTCGCGCACGTCCGCGAACAGGCGCGCGATCTCCTCGTCACTTCTCACATCACAGGGGAGCACCAGCTTGCAGTCGATGCTTTCCGCCAGCGGCATCACCCTCTTGGCGACCGCCTCGCCCGCATAGGCAAGGGCGACATCAGCCCCTTCGCGGTGAAACGCCTCAGCGGTAGCCCAGGCGATGCTTTTATCGTTAGCTACTCCGAAAATAAGTGCTTTTTTGCCTTCCAGTAAACCCATGAACTCTCCTTGCCGTCGACTGCGCCAGATTAACCTTCTCTAGTCTGCCGGCGGACACACAGCGGCACATGATAATGAAAAAAGCTGGGGTTGGCAAGGGATATGACAGCCTTTTAAGGTGGGGGAGGGAGGGGGAAACCCTCCCCGCCGCGGGCGGAGGGAGGGCTTGATGTGGAGACCAAAGGGGCAGTCGGTTGGCTACAGCGGCGGGTCGAGCGGGCGAGGCTCCTCGACGTCTCGTTCCTGCAGGAGGCGCTCGATATGTTTCAAGCGCTGGTCCATCTCCTCGAGCATTGCCGCGGAACGGTCCACCCGCCCCTTGATGTTGAAGATCACGAAGGGAAGGATGAACCAGATCACGACCAGGAAGAAGCCGATGATGCTCATCATCATCATGAAGCCACCGAAGATTTCCATAATGCCTCCGTCTAGGAAGGTCTGGTGCTGCATTGTGACTGCTCCAGGGCCCTGGCCAGCTGGTCCGGGCAGGAGGTGTCACCCTGGCAGGCGATTCCCTTCAGGCGCCTGATCGCTTCGCTGACCTCCATGCCGCGTACCAGGGCTGCCACAGCCTGGGTGTTGCCGGCACAGCCGTCCACGAACTTGGTGGCGACGATGACGCCGTCCTCGATTTCTATCTCGATGCGGGAGGCGCAGCTCCCGGATGTGTTGTAGCTTACCTTCATCGTGTTGCCTCTCCTTTTCCAGCAGTAAAGTATATGCGCCCAAATCCACCGCGCCATCGTCCGCTTTACGTGCGACGGCGGCGACGCTAATTTTTCGCATCGGGCCATATATCCTGAAGTCGATGGAAAAGTCAATCGGCGAGAAGCGCCTGGGCAATTGTGAGCCGCTCGGGCCCCGGGAAGGACTGCAGGTACAGTGCGTTGATGGTGGCCAGCATCATGTTCAGCCGCTCCAGGTCGAGGACGGCGCTGCCGGGGATGCTCGGGAGCCCCTGGAAATTCTCCGGGCAGAAGTCGACTGTCTTTTCCCCCTCGCGCAACAGCAGAAGCGGCAGCCCGTGGGTGCGGCAGATGATGGGGCGGGCCTGGTAGAGCAGGCACAGGCCGTCGTGGAGCAGCGGACAAGGAGAGTCTTCGCGCGCCTCCCGGGCCTTGGAGCGGACCAGTTCGGCCTGCTCGGGCGGGAGCTCCTTGAGTGCGTTTCTGAGCGCAGCGGCTTCCACGGAGAAGATAGAGAGGTGGCGGCAGCAGGCATCGCAGCCGGCATGGCAGGTGATGTGCGTGCTGAATGCTTCCGATGTGCGCCGGCAGATTTCGTCGACGCGTGCCAGGAGGGCCCAATAGTTTTCCAATCCGGTCATGCTTACTCGGTGCCGCGCAGGGTCTTGCTGAAATCTTCCATGAGTTGCTTGTTCAGGTAGAAGTACGGCTTCTCGATGGTGCCGCTGAAGCCGAAGCTCTCGTAGTTCATCATGACGGGATCGTCGGTGCGGCCGCTGGACACGTATCCCTTGGCGGCGGGATCTATCTCGAGCAGGCGCTTCATTGCTTCCTGCCCTCCCATGCCTCCCGGGATGTTCAGGTCCAGGATCACGGCGGCGAAGCCGTTGCCCGCTTCGTGGCGCTCGCGGTAGATGTCGACGGCCTGCGCGCCGTCATTGGCGAACTCGACCTCGAAGCCGTAGCGCTTCAAGGTTTCGCCGGCTACAAACCGGACCATCTCGTCATCGTCCATCACCAGAACTTTGGCCGGTCGTTGGTTCTCATTTCCCATAACAAGTTACCCTAGTTACACGGTTGTTAAGCTGCTGAAGACGTGCTATTAATCTATAGCCGGTATGTCCGTGCCTGGCAAGTGACTTTTTTACTAGCGAAATCAAATGTGTTCAAGGAGAACTGCAATGGCCAAGGTGAAATCGCCGGTCACGGCTGCCATCCGGGTACTGCGGCAAGCGGGGGTCACCTTCGGCGAGCATCCCTACCAATACGAGGAAAAGGGCGGTACCGCCGTCTCCGCACGCGAGTTGGGCGTTGACGAGCATAGCGTCATCAAGACCCTGATCATGGAGGACGAGGCCCGAGCGCCGCTCGTGGTGCTGATGCACGGTGACCTCCAGGTTTCCACCAAGGAACTGGCGCGGGCCATCGGCGTCAAAAGCGTCGCCCCCTGCACCCCCGATACCGCCAACCGGCACTCCGGCTACATGGTCGGTGGTACCTCCCCCTTCGGCACCAAGAAGCAGATGCCGGTCTACGTCGAAGAGAGCATCCTCGACCTGCCGCTCATCTACATCAACGGCGGCAGTCGCGGCTTCCTGGTATCCATGGCTCCTTCCGAGCTGCAGCGGGTGCTGCAGCCGGTCCCGGTCAAGGTGGGGATCTAGACGTGGCGGTCGACCGTGCCCCGGTGTTCAAGGCTGCGGCCGAGGCGCTTGCCGGTGCGCAGGCACTGGTGGTGACCGCGGGCGCCGGCATGGGGGTCGACTCCGGTCTCCCCGACTTCCGCGGAGACACCGGCTTCTGGCGCGCCTATCCCCTGTACCAGCGTCTGGGCATCAGCTTCGTCGATGCCGCGAACCCCGAACACTTCGAACACGACCCTGCCTTCGGCTGGGGCTTCTACGGCCACCGCACCAACCTGTACCGCGCCACTGTCCCCCATCCCGGCTTCGCGCTCCTGCTCGACTGGGCTGCCCGCTTTTGCCTCGACCTGTTCGTCGCCACTTCCAACGTGGACGGGCAGTTCCAGAAGGCGGGGTTCCCGGACCAGGGCGTCCTCGAATTCCACGGCTCCATCCACCACCTGCAGTGCACCGGCCCCTGCTGCGAGCGGATCTGGGACAACCGCGAACAGTTCCAGATTGACGAGGGGACCATGCGCGCCGACCACGTTCCGCTTTGTCCCCGCTGCGGCAGGGCGGCCCGTCCCAACATCCTAATGTTCGGGGACTACGCCTGGATCGGCGAGCGTACCGCGAGGCAGCAGGAGCGCTTCCGGCAGTTCCTGTCGCGCCAGTCCGGCCGGAGCATCGTGGTCGTGGAGATGGGCGCCGGGACAGCCATTCCCACCGTCCGCGCCGCCAGCGAGCGTATCGGCTCGCTTTCCGGCGCGCGCGTCATCCGCATCAACCCCCGTGAACCGCAGATCCGGTCGCCACACCTCTCCCTTACCTGCGGCGCGCTGGAGGGCCTTTCCGGCATCGAACAGGCGCTGCGGTTGCTGTGAGCTTTGGGGGATTATCCCCTTACCCCGTTCCAATTTCCCTATAAATTTCCCCCGTTTTCCGTATACGCCGTCCACAAAAAACCCTTGCGTTTTAAATTCTTGGCTGTTAGTATGCACATTTTTTAGGCAGATAAGGAAGTCATCACATATGCAAAACACGGTGGCCATCGGCTCCCTTACCTTGAAGAATCGGGTATTTCTGGCCCCCATGGCCGGCATCACCAACCTTCCCATGCGCATCATCGCCCGCGAGGGCGGGGCCTCGCTTACCTTCACCGAGATGGTGAGCGTTAACGGCCTGACCAGGGAGGGGCGCAAGAGTTTCGATCTGTTGAAGACCACTCCCGAGGACCGTCCCATCGGCATGCAGCTTTTCGGGGACGAACCGGAGATGCTGGCCGAAGCGGCCCGACTGGTTGAGGGATACGGTGAGCTCATCGATATCAACATGGGCTGCCCGGTGAAGAAGGTGGTCGGCACCGGCGCCGGCAGCGCGCTGATGAAGGACCCGGCCAAGGTCGGCCGCATCATCCGCTGCGTGCGCAAGGCGACCTCGCTCCCCTTTACCGTGAAGATCCGCACCGGCTGGGTCTGCGGCGACGACACCTTTCTCGAGGTGGGACGCATCGCGCAGGAGGAAGGGTGCGACGCCATCACGCTGCACCCCAGGAGCCGTGCCCAGATGTTCGAGGGGAAGGCGAACTGGTCCAAACTGGCTGAACTGAAGAGCGCGCTGAAGATCCCGGTGATCGGCAGCGGCGACCTCTTCAGCGCGGACGACGTGGTCCGCATGTTCCGGGAAACCGGCTGCGACGCGGTGATGGTTGCCCGCGGCGCGATGGGCAACCCCTGGCTATTCCGGGAGGCGCTTGCCCTTTTGGCCGGTGAGACCCCGGCACCGCCGACGGTGGCGGAACGGCTTGCGGTCGCCCGCAGGCACTTCGAGCTCTTCACCGAGTTAGAGGGGGGCAGAGTGGCCCTGATGGAGATGCGCAAGCATCTTGCCTGGTACTCCAAGGGGCTTCCGGGAGCCGCGCAGTTTCGCGCCGCGGTGAACCGGATCGAACATACTGCCGAGCTGGTCGGGGCGATGGAGGAGTTCTTTAATGGCTGACCGCCTGGAGAATTATTACGCAAACGTGGTCGACAGCGTGGGTGACGGTGTCATCGTACTGGACAACACCGGGGCCGTGACGCTGGTGAACCCGGCTGCCGAGGAACTGGCCGGCGTGTCCAGGCGCCAGGCATTGGGGCATCTTTTCAGCGAGATCTTCAAGGACGATCACGCCCTGAACGAGTTGGTGGCCAAGACTGTCAGCACCGGCATGTCCGTTTCCGACCACGAAAACATCGTGCTCAAGAGGGGGAGTCGTATCACCCCGGTGGGGACCAGCACCTCGCCACTTTTGAGCTCGAGCGGCGAGCGGATCGGCACCATCGTGCTGCTGCGCGACCTCACCAACGTGCGCGAGCTCGAGAGCGCCGTGCGTCAGGCCGACCGCCTCTCCTCGCTGGGAGCGCTCGCCGCCGGCCTCGCCCACGAGATCAAGAACCCCCTTGGCGGCATCAAGGGGGCGGCCCAGCTCCTGGAGATGGAGTTTCCGGACAACGAAGACTTAAGGGAATACGTGCGGGTCATGCTGAAGGAAGTGCAGCGGGTCAACGTCATCGTCGAGGAGCTCCTGGGGCTCGCCTCGCCGGGGCGCCTGAAACTCGGCAAGGTAAACCTGCACCGGGTTCTCTCCGACATCGTCCTCTTGCAGAAAAACGCCTGCGAGGGGAAGGAAGTCTACCTGCAGCAGTATTTCGACCCCAGCATCCCCCCTATACTCGCCGACGAGGCGCTCTTGACCCAGCTGTTCCTGAACCTGATCAAGAATGCCATGGAGGCCGTCGGTACCGGCGGCGTGGTCAAGGTGACCAGCCGGGTACTTGCCGACTACGCATTGACGCAAAAGGGAGAGCGGCGTGCCCGCATGGTCGCCATCGACATCTCCGACAACGGTCCCGGCATTCCCGAGGACGTGCTGGAGAACATGTTCACCCCGTTTTTCACCACCAAGTCCCAGGGCACGGGACTGGGGCTGGCCATCTGCCAGAAGATCGTGTCCGAGCACCGCGGCATGATCCGCGTCGATTCCAATCCCTCCCGCGGCACCGTCTTCACCGTCATGCTGCCGCTGGTGCAATAACTTACAGCTGTTCAACGTTCTACGTTCAAGGTTCGATCGCGCCGCTTCCGTGGCGCCGTCATCCTGGCCTGACCTGCAGCGTCGCACGTCAAGGCGTAGAGTCCAAGGGCGGATGACCGCATCGAACGTTGAACATTGACCATTGAACGGTTTTTTTAGGAGCATTTATGTCAATCAACAACATACTCGTGGCGGATGACGAAGAGAGCATGCGCTGGGTCCTGTCCAAGGCCCTCAAGAAAAAAGGATTCAACGTCGAACTCGCCAAGGACGGCAACGAGGCGCTCAAGCTCATCAAGGAAAACGTCTACGACCTGGCGCTTTTGGACATCAAGATGCCTGGCGTCACGGGACTGGAACTCCTGGATCGGGTCAAGGAGGAGCGCGCCGACCTGATGGTGGTGATCATGACCGCCGAGGCGAGCATGAAGAACGCCGTCGAGGCGATGAAGCGCGGCGCCTACGACTACCTGACCAAGCCCTTCGACCTGGGCGTCATCGACGCGGTGGTGGAGAAGGTGAGCCGGGCGCGCGAGATGACCTCGCAGGTGTCGCTCCTCAAAGAGGAACTGGCCGACCGCTACCAGCTCGAGAAGACCATCATCGGCAACTCCCCCGCGATGCGCGAGGTCTACAAGACCATCGGCAAGGTGGCGCCTTCGGACGTCACGGTCCTGGTGCAGGGCGAGTCGGGCACCGGCAAGGAGCTGATCGCCCGCGCCATCCACTACAACTCCAAGCGCCTGGGTAAACCGTTCATCCCGCTCAACTGCGCGGCCATCCCCAAGGAGCTCCTGGAGAGCGAACTGTTCGGTTTCGAGAAGGGGGCCTTCACCGGTGCCACCGAGAGGAAACTGGGCAAGTTCGAGCAGGCCAACGGCGGCACCATCTTCCTGGACGAAATCGGCGACATGCCCATCGACCTGCAGGCCAAGATTTTGAGGGTGCTGCAGGAGCGCGAGATCACCCGGACCGGCGGCAACCAGAGTATCCAGGTGGACGTCAGGGTGGTGGCCGCGACCAACCAGGACCTGGAGGAGTCTGTCCGCAACAAGCAGTTCCGGGAGGACCTCTACTACCGGCTCAACGTGATCCCGATCCAGTTGGTGCCGCTGCGCGAGCGCAAGGAGGACATTCCGCTCCTGGTGCAGTATTTCCTGGGCAAGATCTGCTCCGAGCTGGAGGTCCCGCTCAAGCGCACCTCCGCCGACGCTGTAAAGCTCCTTTCCAACTACAACTGGCCCGGCAATATCCGTGAGCTGGAGAACACCATCAAGCGGGCCGTGATCCTGTCACCCGACCCGCTGCTGGTTGCCTCCGATTTCCCCGGCCTCAGGACCCGCCAGAGCGAAGGGAAGGGGGAAGAACTGTCGCTGGAGGGGATCGTCGATCTCAAACTGCGCGGCAGTTTCTCCAACATGGAGAAGATGGAGAGCGGGGATGTGCATGCCATGGTACTGGAGCAGGTCGAGCGTCCGCTGATCCGCTTCGTCCTGGAGAAGACCCGTGGCAACCAGGTCCGCGCCGCCGATATCCTGGGCATCAACCGCAACACCTTGCGGAAGAAGATCACCGAGCTGGGGATCGAACTCCGCAAGGAGTAAGAGTAACTGGTTTTCTCAGTCCCAACCTTAACTTCAACCTGCTTTTAGGAGGCTCCCATGACCCTGCTGGAAAGGTTTTTTCTGGACAAAGATAGTGCGCAACTGGTGGTGGTCGACGTGCAGGACAAGCTTTGCCGCGCCATGGACGAGAAGGTGCTGGGGAAGCTGACCAACAACATCTCCATCCTGCTCGATGCGGCGGCCGAACTGGGGATCCCGGCGCTCGCCACCGAGCAGTACGTCAAGGGGCTCGGCGAGACGGTGCCCGCCTTGAAAGAGAAGCTGTGCACACCGAGCCTGGAGAAGATGACCTTCAGCTGCTGTGGCGGGGAAGGTTTCCTGGAGACGTTGGAGAAAAACGGCAGGCGCCAGGTGATCCTGACCGGGATGGAGACCCACGTCTGCGTGTTGCAGACCGCGCTGGAACTCCTGTCGCGCGGCTACGTGGTGCACCTGGTGGTCGACGCGGTGATGAGCCGCAAGAAGCACAACTGGGATATCGCGCTGCAGACCATGACGCAGGCCGGCGCGGTGATGACCTCGACGGAGTCGGCGCTGTTCCAACTGCTGCGCGTCGCAGGCACCGAGGAGTTCAAGAAGCTCTCTAAGCTCGTGAGGTAGGGGAAAGGGTGCTGACGTAGCGGTCGATCCGCTCGCGGTCCTCGTCGGAGATCCCGGTGAACTGGATGCCGAAGCCCTCGGGCAGCGCGCTCTTCCTGCGGACCTTGCTGGTGTTGAGCCAGGCGATGCGTCCCTTGGTCTGGATGATGGCGCCTGACGGTTCGGGGAGCGCGAAGAGCAGTTCCAGTTCGGTCCCTTCACTCAGGTCGACGTCTGTCGCGAGGTAGAGGCCGTTTTGGCTTAAGTTGACACTAAAGCCCGAGACGGTGAGGCCGAAGGCCCGGAACTTCACGTTGAAGCGGCAACTTCCCCTCCGGTCGCGCCGGTCCACGGCGGGCAGGAGCTTGCGGGCCGCCTCGAGAAAAATCACGCGGTCGAGCGGTTTAAAGACAATGTCGTCGCAGCCTGCCGCCAGGCAGAGCTGACGATCGGCCTCCTTCCCTTCAGAAACGGCGAGAATCACCGGGCTGGAGAGTTGGGGGTCTTTTTTTATGGCGCGGCAGCAGTCGGCGCCGTCCATGACCGGCATGTGCAGGTCCATGACCACCAGGTCCGGGTGCTGTTCCCGGCAGATGCGCAGTGCTTCCTCGCCGTTGCGGGCGGTAAAGATATCGACCGCGGACAGGGAGAGAAAGTCCTTCTCCAGTTCCAGGAACATACTCACGTCATCTACCAGCAGGACCTTGTGTGCCACGCGTACTCCTACTTCTTCGGTGTGTTCAAGAGTTTAAGTTCAAAGAAAGCTTCACGTCACCGAATCCGTTTCCCGAAACGCCTCGGGTCCAGCATTCCCAGCCGTAAATGTGCTACCGAAGCACCGCCCGTCCCCCACGTCCTCCCCTTTGCGAAGGGGAGACAGAGGGGATTTGCCTTTTTAAAAAAAGGGCGAAACACGTTCGCCCCTTTACTATTGCCTATTACCCTTTTGCCAGCGTCTTCGCTATCACGTCATGGTTCAGCCAGAACACCGGCGCCTGCGGGTTCCAGGAACTGTTGAACATGAGGCTGCCTACCCCCTGGAACACGGCGCGTGAGAGTACCGCGCAAACGATGTCCTTCTGATCCGCGTTCATGCTGATCAACTCCGCCGAGGTGTTCAGCATGTACTCCTGTTGCTCCGGCTTGTTGTGCTGCGGCCAGCTGTCGAAGTCGCGGGTGCTGGTAACCAGATCGGAGGTGAGATAGGTGTTGGCGATCTTCAGCAGATCGTCAATGGTTACTCCTTCGCGCAGCAGCGCCTGGCATTCGTCGACTACCGACTGCACACCCTCTGCGCGCAGCGTGGCCATGAGGGGGTAGAGGGAGTTCTCGACGCCCAGGAAGAGCGCGCTCGAGTTGGTGAGGATCTCCGGGCAGTTGTACACGGTCGCTTTGATTCCCTTGCCCCACGCCTCGATGGCGATGTCTTCCAGGCGGATCTTGGCCCACCCCTGCAGGTAGGGGGTATAGGACTGCCAGGTGATGGCGCCGTCGATCAGCACGGCGGTGCCGTGGTAGCCGTAGGCGGCATAGTGGGTTTCGTGCTTGTCCCTGAGGCCGGCGGTGGCATCGATCAGGTAGCGCAAGGTGTCGGCGGTGACCTCGTTGAAGCTCGCCTCGCACAGCTTGCCCATGTCGGAGCCCCAGAAGGCTTCGGAGGAGAGGAAGCGGTCGCCTTGTCCCTTGAAGAGCTTGTTCAGGATCGGCATGAAGACGCGGGCGCGCGGGATGCCGCCGGCCATGGTGTGCACCACGAGCAGCTTGCTCCCCGCCGGGATCATCTTCTCCAGTTCTGCGACTACGGCCGCGAGGTTTTTGCAGAAACGCTCGGTGCCGCGCTGCTTGGAGTACTCGACTTCCGCCGCGTCCAGCTTGACCGAAGCCCAGTCATCAGGCTTGACACCCTTGAAGCGGTCCACCGGGGCGACGCCATCCTTGCCTGGTTCCATGTCGAAACCGGCCTCCAGCGGGATGTTGATGATCTTGCCGCCCAGCCCCGCCTCGGCGGTGGCGAGCTCTTCCTCGTTGAGCGGGCGCAAGGTGCCGTCGGCATCGCGCCTTCCTACGGTGGCGCCGAAGATGGTCATGCCCTTGGCCCTGGCCTCGTCCACGATGCCGTTGGCGTAGCCGCGGCCGAACAGCTCGCCGCAGAGAAACAGTACGTCCCCTTCCTTATAACCGGCGGTAGCCGGCACTTCCGTCATTGCATGGTATCTGCTCATCTACGTTCCTTTCTGTGTTGGTTTGCTTCTCCCCCAGGAGGGGGGAGGTGGACCCGCGCGTGACACCTGTAGGGGTGAATAATCATTCACCCAGCTCCCCGTGCCGGTCACGAATGGTGCATCTAATATCCATCCTTGTTGCTGAGATTCTCGAACCGGGTGAACTCGCCTCTGAAGGCGAGGTCGACGGTGCCGATGGGACCACTTCTGTGCTTGCCGATGATGACCTCCGCCTTCCCCTTGAGGTCCTCGTTCTCCTTGTCGTACACCTCGCCGCGGTAGACGAACATGATGATGTCGGCGTCCTGCTCGATTGCCCCGGATTCGCGCAAGTCGCTCATCATCGGGCGCTTGTCGGTTCTTTGCTCCAAGCTTCGATTCAACTGCGACAGGGCGATCACCGGGATGGACAGTTCCTTCGCCAGCGCTTTCAGCGAGCGCGAGATCTCCGAGATCTCCTGCTGGCGGGATTCACTGTTGGCGCCGCCGCGCATGAGCTGGAGGTAGTCGATGACGATGATGCCGATGTCGTGCTCGGCCTTGAGCCGCCTTGCCTTGGAACGCAGCTCCATCACGGTGATTGACGGGGTGTCATCGATGAAGATCTTGGAGTTGTGCAAAAGCCCCGCGCCCTTGATCAGCTTGGGCCAGTCGTTTTCCTGCAGATGGCCGGAGCGAAGGCGGGTAAGGTCGACACGGGAGGCGGAGCACAGAAGCCTCTCCACCAACTGCTCCTTGGGCATTTCCAGCGAGAAGATGGCAGCCGGGAACTTCTTCTCCGAGTCCACCGCCGCGTACTGGGCCACGTTGAGCGCGAAGGTGGTCTTACCCATCGCCGGACGTCCCGCGATGATGACCAGGTCGCCGGCATGAAAACCGGCGGTGAGCTTGTCGAGGTCGATGTACCCCGTTGGGACACCGGTCACCAGCTCCTTCTTCTCGTAGAGGAGCTCGATGTTCTTGATGGTGTCCTTGAGGATGTCGCTGACCTTGTAGTAGGAGGGGCGCAGCTTGTTCTCAGAGATCTCGAAGATGACCTTCTGCGCGGAGTCGAGCAGCTCCTCGACCTCAACCTTGTCCTCGAAACCGTTACTGACGATGTCGGTGGCGGCGGAGATGAGCTTCCTGGTGATGTACTTCTCCTTCACGATCTTGCAGTAGTAGGAGATGTTGGCCGCCATGGGAACGAAGTCGACGAGGGTGGCCAGGTAGGCGCCGCCACCGACCTCCTCCAGCTCACCCTTCTTGCGCAGGATGGTGGTCATGGTGATCAGGTCGCAGGGCTCGCCGCGCTCGTTCAACTCGATCATGGCTCGCATGATCTTTCTGTGGCTTTCCCGGTACATTTCCTCCGGTGAAAGGACCTCGAGCACGCGGTTGATCGCCTCGTTGTCGACCAGGATCCCTCCCAGGATCGACATCTCCGCTTCGATGCTCTGTGGCGGCAGTTTTCTCATGTCCGCTTGGTTCATGCAGTTCCTCAAAAACAAAAAGCTGCGCCTAGGCGCGGCCGCACGTACGGGTTTGGCTGAAGCGAGGAATAGTACCTGTTACCGGCGCCGGGGTCAACAAAATTGACGGTTTGCAAAAGAAAGTTGCTGCAGTGCCGGGGGCTTCCGGCCTGTTGGCTGCAGCTACACACCGCACTCCTTAAGAAAGGCCAACGACTTCAGTTCCCGGTCCAGGTGGAGGTCGATGGCGGGATTCAGGAGGAGGTCAGCCTCGCGCAGGAGCGCGTCCGGAAAGACCACGGCACCGAAGCGTCCCGTCTGCATGGCGCGGGCGAGCAGAGCAGCGGTTTCCTCGGAAACACCGCGCACCTGCAGCTCCGGCTGATAGCCAAGGATCTTCAAAAGGTTGACGGCGAAGAAGCGGCGATCGGAGGGGGAGGCAGGTGCGTTGTTGAGGCGTTCCAGGTAACAGTACAGGAGGCGGAACAGGCGGGGGCTCGGCTCGTCCTCGGGGGTGAGCCGTTCCACCAGTTCGCAGGCGTAGGCGGCGCAGCCGATCCGGGCGAGGTCGGCGCGGATGCCGGGGAAGATGTCGATGATGTCAGTGTTGGACAGCGTGGCGAGGCCGGTGCCGAGGTGTAGCTGAAGCTTAAGGTGCGCGAAAGGTTCCAGGGCGCCGGCGAAGCGTTTCTTGCTCCGCTTGGCGCCGCGCGCCACCCCCTGTAGTTTCCCCTGTTCCAGGGTAAACAGGGTGACGATGCGGTCCGCCTCCCCGAAGTCGGTGAGGCGCAGCACTATCCCTTCAACTTCAGCGTTTTTCATGCGGTGAAAAGTAGCATTGCGGCAGGTGGCGAGTCAATGGGTGATAACTTCGACACACACTCCTCCCCCTGGAGGGGGGAGGTTGGGAGGGGGGATTACCCCCGTATGTTCAACCTATTCATCAGCAGTCCCAAATACCGGTTCAGCGGGTGGCTTCGCGGCAGCGACTTGATGGGCGGTGTACCCCTGGTGCCGCACTTGGCTAGTTCAGTGTAGAACTCCTGTCCGCCGCCCAGTTGCACCCCTTTGCGCAGCGTGTCGAGCCCTTTCCCCTTTTCGCCGGTTATGATCTGGATGCGCCCCAGGTTCAGCCGGATGCGCAGGTTGCCGGGATCGTCCCGGAAGGCCTTCTCCGCAAGCTTCAGGGCCTCGCCCAGGTCGCCGCCGCTTTTAGCCTGGCTGAAGGCAAGGTCGGAGGCGGTTTCCGGATCATCCTCCAGTGCCTGCGCCTGTCCAAAACAGCAGCGGGCCAGGAAGTAGAGCTGGCGGTTCAATGCCTCCACCCCTTTCTCCCTGAGCTCGAACACGTCGCTCCCCGGCTGGATCTGATCAACCTTCTCCAGCACCACGTAGCTGGTGGGGGGGGACCCTTCCAGGAATTCCTCCCGGTGCATCTCGGTGAACGTGCAGGGTGGCTGCGGGAAATGGACGTCCCCCTCGTAGCGGCCGTGCACCACGGTGAGGTAAATCCTCTGGCAAAGGGGGAGCGCCTCCCGGAAGACCTCCTCGCCTCCGCAGATGAAAAGCTCCTCGCCCCCCTCGGCGGCCGCGATCCCTTCCTGGAGAGTGCGGGCGACGATGATGCCGTCGGTCCTTCCCATGCTCTTACTGAGCACGATATTCTTGCGCCCGTCCAGCGGGTGGCCGATCGACTCGAAGGTCTTTCTCCCCATCAACACCGCATGTCCCATCGTGAGGCTTCGGAAACGAGCTAAATCAGCGGGAATGTCCCAAGGGAGCTTCCCGTGCGCGCCTATCACCCTGTTGTCAGACATGGCAGCTATGATGGATATGATCATAAGGCCTCCGCGGTCACTGTGATGCAATTCAACTAGCGCAGTGTCACCACCGTAACACCGTCGCCTCCTTCGAAACGCTCGCCGGTGCGGAACTCAGCCACCAGCGGATGCCCGGTAAGGTAGCTGCGCACCCCTTTCATCAGGGCGCCGGTCCCCTTGCCGTGCACCACACGCACCTCCGACATCCGCTCCAGGGAGGCGTGGTTCAGGAACGGCTCCAGCGCGCCGATGGCTTCTTCCACTCGCATCCCGAGCAGGTTGATGCTGCTTGCTGGCTCCTGGGCGGCGGCCTCCGCTTCCTGCTGCTTGGCGCGCTGCTTACGTACTTTCTTCGGCTCTTTGCCCTTGGGCTTTAACAGCGATATGAGTGCCACGTCGAGCTCCATGCTGCCGGCGCGCACCCGGGCCCGGCCGGCGCGCCGATCGACGGAGAGGATGGTGGCGTCGCAGTTGAGCGGCTTCACGAAGAGGACGTCGCCAGCGGCCACCTGGTCCGGGTCGACGTTCTCTTCGGGATGTAGTCCGTCCAGCGCCGATTCGACCTCGCGCGCCGCCTGGTCCAGTTTCTCCTTGGCTTCGCGCGCCTTCTCGCGCTTGGCCTCGTCGAGCATGGTTGCCACCTCGCGGCGCGCTTTGGCGATGATCTGCTGCGCCTCCAGGAGTCCCTTCTCACGGGCATCGCGCACCAGGGCTGCCGCTTCATCGCGGCGGTCCACCAGGTTGCGCTCGGCGCGTACCAGCGTCTCTTCGCGCTCGGCAAGTTCGGTGAGCGTGCGGTCCAACTGCTCGCGTTTCTCCTTCAAGTCGCGCAGCAAGGCGTGGAAGTCGGCCTCCATGGTGCCGATCATGCTCCGGGCGAAGCTCACCACCCGATCGGGCAGCCCGTAGCGGCTTGCGATCTCGAGGGCGTGCGATTCGCCCGGCTCGCCCACCACCAGCCGGTACAAGGGGGCCAGCTTCTGACGGTCGAAGGCCATGGCCGCGTTCACCATGCCGGCTTCGCGCTGCACGAAGCCGATGATCTCGGTGAGGTGCGTGGTGGCGACCACCAGCGCCCCCTTGTTTTGCAGCTCCTTAAGGACGGCGCACGCGATGGCCGCCCCCTGGCCCGGTTCGGTGCCGGTACCGAGTTCGTCGAGGAGCACCAGCGCGCCCCGGTCGGCGTGCTCGATGATGCTGGAAATCTTGGAGATATGGGCCGAAAAGGTGGACAGGCTCTCCTCGATGGACTGCTCGTCGCCGATGTCCACCAAGATGCTCTCGACCTTCGGCAGGATGGTGCCAGAGAGGGCGGGGACCGGCATGCCGCACAGTGCCATGACCGAGAGAAGCCCCGCATTCTTGATGGCGATGGTCTTGCCCCCGGTGTTGGGGCCAGTGACCACCATGACCCGGTTCTCCGCGGCAAGTTCCAGGTCCAGCGGGACCACGTCCTTGCCCATCAGGGTGAGGATCGGGTGGCGCGCTGCCTTGAGCAGTATGGTCGGTGTGTCGGCGATGACCGGCGTCTCGCTCTTGAGGCGATCACTCAGGGTGGCGATGCAGTTGCGGATGTCCAGGTCCACCAGCGCCTCGAACTGCTGCTGGATCGCCTCGGCGTCCTCCCTGATCCAGTCGCAGATCTGCCGTACGATGCGGATTTCCTCGGCGCGCTCGTCGGCCACCAGGTTCTCCAGCTCGTTAGCGAGACCGATGATCTCCAGCGGCTCCATGAACGCGGTCTCGCCGGAGTTGGAGACATCGTGCACCACCCCGGGGACCATCCCCTTGGAGTCCATGCGCACGGGGATTACCCAGCGCCCCGACCTCTGGGTGATGAAATCGTCCTGCAGAAAGATAGCGGTGTGCCGCTCCCGCACGATCTCCTCCAGCCTCTTCTTGATGCGCGCGGTGAGCCCCTTCTTTCTACCACGGATGTCAGCCAGAAGCCGTGAGGCGGTGTCGAGTATTTCGCCCTCCTCGTTCACCGTGTGCTCGAGCGGGTTCAAAAGGTCCGGGAATCCGGTGATGCAGCCCGCCTCGGCGAGTAGCAGCGGTACGTCGCTGCGGAAGGAGAGCTGTGACGCCACCGCTGCCATGACGCGCAGGGTAGGGATGAAGCGCTGGAGGGCAATGGGGGCAATGACCGCGCCCTTGGGACGGACCGCCTTTACCTGTGGCGTGATGTCCTCGAAGGGGGCGAGCTTCAGCGCGATGCCGAGCCGAGTCAGCTTGCGTATCTCGTCGACGAGCCCCAGGCGTAGTTCCATCTCCTGACGGCTTTGCAGCGGTGCTATGGCAAGGGCTCCCTCGTGGGAAGCCTCGCAGTGGGCGAAGGTAGCGGCGGTTTCCAGGATCTTGTCGAATTCCAGCCGCTTCAGGGTGTCCTTGTCGATCATGTAGCTAACTCCGGGGGAAGAAACAGGCAAAGGCCAAGGGGAAGGATTTTGGCGAACCTTTTCGTTTTACAAAAACCAGGCGACCGGGCTGAACAGGCGCTCCAGGAAGCGCACCGGCCAGCCGCGTTTTTCGTGCTCGTGCAGCACGATGCGCCGGGTGCCGGCGAAATCGGCCTCCAGCATGTCGGCGACCTGTGCGCCGAAATCGTGGCTGTCTACCACCACGTTCAGTTCGTAGTTGCGGTGGAAGCTCCTGAGGTCCATGTTGGCGGAGCCGACCATGGTCCAGTCGCCGTCGATGATGAGAACCTTGGCGTGCAGTACGGCACGGTCCATCTCGTGGATCTCAATGCCGTTTTTCAAGAGCTGACCGTAGTAGGTCCGGCTCACTAGGCGCACCAGCGGGACGTCACTCTTGTAAGGGAGCAGCAACCTCACCCGTACCCCGCGCCCTGCCGCCCGCAGCATAGAGCGGATCACCCGCGGGCCCGGTATGAAGTAGGGGCTGGCGATGGTGACGCTTTCCGAGGCGCCGGCGATGGCGACCCGAAAGGCGCTCCTGATGAAGCTCCGCTTTTGGTGCGGTCCGCCGTTCACTACCATGACTTTCGCATCGCCGTCAAGTTCTGGCAGCGGAGCTGGATCGGTTCCCACCGGAGGCACGCCGAACTCCTCGGCCCAGGTCTCGCGGAACAGGCGCAGCAACTCAAGCCCTGCCTCGCCTTCGATACGCAGTCCCACGTCGCGCCACTTGGTCTTCTTCTTGCCGAAGCCGGAGTAGACGTCGGCGATGTTCATGCCGCCGGTGAATATACGCCAGCCGTCGATGATGACGATCTTGCGGTGATCACGCTTGTCGAACCAGGCGATCCCTTTGCGGAAGGGGGGCGGGTTGAAGGGGGCGCAGTTGACGCCTCCCTTGGCGAGCCTCTTGAAGTACGCGGCAGGGGTGTCGAAACAGCCGATGTAATCGTAGAGCACGTAAACCCGTACCCCGCGTGAGGCGGCGGCGATGAGGGCGTCGGCTACCATGCGACCGGTCTCGTCGTCGGCGATGGTGTAGAACTCCAGGCAGATGCTTTCCTGAGCCTCGGGCAGGGCCTCCAGAAGTGCAGCGAAGAATTCGGAGCCGTAGCGGTACAGCGTGGCGCGGTTGCCCATGAACGTGGCGGCCTCAGTGTTCCTCCTGAAAAAATCGAAGAACTTTGCCGTCTGAAACAGCAACTGCTTTCTTTTTCGCCGCACGCTGGTCATAAGCCGAACCCAAAAGCGAAAAGCGCGGAAATAACGTCAATCGGTTACTTCCGCGCTTCGGGTGTTACGAATGAGGGGGTACCCGTTACACAGAAACCACTTCCTTGATGCCGGGGATCTTGTCCTTGATGGTCCTTTCGATCCCCATCTTGAGGGTCATGGTGGACATCGGGCAGTGGCCGCATGCCCCTACCAGACGCACCTTGACGACACCGTCGTCGGTCACTTCTACGAGTTCAACATCGCCGCCGTCCGCCTGAAGCGCCGGCCTGATGTTTTCCAGTATCGCTTTTACTTCTTCAGTCATGTACTCCTCCAGTGATCTTTGGTTTGGAACAGGTATGAGTCTATAGGATTTTTACAATAATTGCAAAGCCCGCCGACACTCCGTCCGCCGGTTAATCCTTGCCGTGTACGCCAGGGGTGGTGAGCGGGTAGGGCGCCAGCACCTCTTCCAACTCCTCCTCGGTGAGGATGGCCCGCTCCAGGATCACCTCACGGATGCTCTTGCCGCTCTTGGCCGACTCCTTGGCGACCTCGGCTGCGGCGGCGTAGCCAATGCTGGGCGCCAGCACCGTGGCGAGTCCCACAGACTGGTCGAGGAAGTTGCGGCAGCGCTCCTCGTTGGCGGTGATTCCGGTAATGCAGAGGGATGTCAGCTGGTGCAGGCAGTTCTTCAGGATCTCCATGGCGAAGAGCAGGTTGAAGGCAATGACCGGCATCATCACGTTCAGTTCCAACTGCCCGGCCTGGGCCGCCAGTGCAACGGTCAGGTCGCACCCCATGACCTGGAAGCAGACCATGTTGGTTACCTCCGGGAGCACCGGGTTCACCTTGCCCGGCATGATGGACGAGCCCGGCTGCATGGCGGGGAGGTTGATCTCGCCCAAACCGGTGCGGGGGCCGGAGGAGAGCAGGCGCAGGTCATTGGCTAGCTTGATCAGGTTGACCGCTGCCCCTTTTACGCTGGAGGAAAGGGCAACGAAGGGATCCATGTTCTGCATCCGCTCGACGAGGCTTTCGCCCCGGGTCAGTTCCTGCCCGGTTTCGCGAGCGAGCGCCTCGACGACCAGGTCGATGAAGGCCTGCTCCGCGTTCAACCCGGTCCCTACCGCGGTGCCCCCGATACCAAGTTCGCGCAGCCCGGTGAAGGTGCGCTCGATGCCGGAGCGGTTGTTGGCGATAGCGATGGACCAGGCCGAAAACTCCTGCCCCAGGCGGATCGGCACCGCGTCCTGCAGGTGGGTGCGCCCCGATTTAAGGATGTGGTCGAACTCGATTCCCTTGCGCGCCAGCGCATCGGAGAGGTCGCGCAACTCGTTATCGAGCTCTTGCGCAAGTTCCAGTGCCGCCAGACGCATTGCCGTCGGGAATACGTCGTTGGTGGACTGCGCCATGTTGACGTGGTCATTGGCGTTGACCCGGGCGTACTCGCCGACGGTGCCGCCCAGGATCTCGTTGGCGCGGTTGGCCAGCACCTCGTTCACGTTCATGTTGTGCGAGGTGCCCGCACCGGCCTGGAACGGGTCGACTACGAACTGGTCGGCGAACTGCCCGGCGAGCACTTCGTCGGCGGCCTTGACGATGGCCTCGCCCAATTCCTTGGGCAGACGGTGCGTGGTCATGTTGGCGATGGCCGCGCATTTTTTGATGCGGATTGTGGAGCGCACCAGCGCCTGGTGCGGCTTAAGCCCTGAGATGGGGAAGTTGTTGACTGCGCGCTGCGTCTGGGCGCCGTAGTAGGCGCCTTCGGGGACCTCGACCGTCCCCATGGTGTCTTTTTCCAACCGGTGTGCCATGACTAGCTCCTCGAAAACGATTTGGGCATGCTGTCGCTCAAGACTCCTGCACTGGCTTAGTGCCGTCACTCGTTTCTCTCGCTTTCTCTCTAAGAAAAAGCGTGGAGAATCAGGCGGAGTCTCAGTCTCAGCATGGCGCTATCAGTGTACCAGATCTGCCAGTGTCAGCAGCTCTTCAGTCGTTTTCATCTCGAAGATACGGCATCCCATCGATTCGGGAACTGCCAGGTCGACACGGTAGCGGTCGCCGACAAAGAGCGTCTCCTGCGGGCGGCAGCCGATCTTTGCCAGTATGTCCTCGATGATGCGGCGATCCGGCTTCGGGATCCAGTAATCCTCGATGGTGAACACTCGGTCCAGCAGGTCGATCACCCCGATCTGCTTCATGATCCTGCTGGAGAGGTCGCGGTTGTTGTTGGTGTAGAGATGCAGCTGGCAGCGGGTTGAGAGGAGCTGCAGGAGCTCCCGGACGCGGTGGTCGGGCTTGAGCAGTCGTTCGGGGTGGCAGTCGGCGGCGAATCTTCTGTGCATCTCCTGCAGGGTTCCCCCCAACTCCACGACGGTGCGACTGAGCGTGCCGCCGGCGCCGTCGCCGGCGCGGGTGGCCTCCAGGAGGGATTCCGCCTCGAGTGGAGAGAGTCCCTTGAGGTCGGCCACGTAGTGTATGGCGCTTTGGTTGACCTCCTCACCGAGGCGGTCTTCCTGGTACAGGGTCCCATCCAGGTCGAAGACGATGGCCTTGACGATCAAAGCCCCATTCCCCATTTTCTCATGCAGAGAAGCTGCGGGTTCTGCACCCCCTTGGCCTGGATCAACACCTTGAAGGTGTCACCCATGCCACCCTCGGGCATCATCAGCTTCTTGATGGCAAGCCGGTGTTTCAGGCTTTCGTGCTCGTCCTTGGCCTGGGCCACGAGCTGCATCAGTTCTTCCATCAGTCCCACGCCCAAAAGGAAGCGGTACTGCTCGCCGTACCAGACCGCGACCAGGTTCTCCTCCTTGCCTGCCTCGATGAGCGAACTGAAGTTGATATGGGTGGTAATGTCCTGTTCGCCCACCAGCTGGTACGGATCCTCGTTGGTGCTGTGCTTGTGGTAGCAGAGCAGGGTGCCGTTGCGTCGTTGCGGGGTGTAGAGTTCTTCGGCGAGGTAGCCGTAATCGATGGTGAGCACGAAGCCGCGCTCGAGGGTCGTGGCGGCGCGTGTGATCCAGGCGGGTGCGGCAAGGTTGATTTCCGCCCGCTGGCCCGGCATGAGGTGTACCTCGAACTTGGCCAGGTACGCCGCAAGTTCAGGGGTCGAGGGAGCGAGGAGTTTTTCGCGGAAGCCGTTGGCGTCGGCGGAGACGAAGACCTCCTTGAGACCATCCTCCGCCATCTCGACCAGGTGTACCGGCATGGCGTCGAAGAGCTCGTTGGAGATGATGCAGCCGGTGAACCTGAGCGCGCCCTCGGAGAGTTCCTGCGGCGAGCTCCAGGCCAGGCGGTCGACGTGCTGTGCGAGCCGTGCTGCCTGAGCCTCCTGCAGGGACGGTTCCTTTTCGATCAAGCGGTAGGTGAGGGCGGCGTAGAGGTCGGGATTCTCCTCGGCGATGGCGTCGAGGATGTCCTGTGCCAGTTGCCCTCCCCCCGCGCCGGCTTCGGCGACCGTGAAGGACTCTGGGCGATCCAGCAGCTGCCAGAACCGGCCAATCTCGCGGGAAATCAGGCGGCCGAAGGCGCTGTGCACGTTCATGCTGGTGTAGAAATCCCCCTCGGCGCCTACCTTGCGCCCCGGGGAGGTGTAGTAGCCCAGGTCGGGTTCGTAGAGAGCGCTCTCCATGAAGGAGGCGAAGGTGATGTCACCGCGGGAGCGGATGCGTTTGAGGATGATTTCTGCCAGTTGCGTCGTTGCCACTTCGTCAGCCATTAAAAGCCCTCCTGAATCTGAAGGTCTTTATATATACGGAACGAAAATGGTTGTCAACGCAGGGGGAGAACCGGGGGCAGGATGAATTATATATAGTGCTCACTGAGGCGGGACAAAAAGGAATGTTGCCTGGGCACTCGGTGACGGCAAAGTTGCGCCGTCGCACGATGTGACCCCGATACCTCAAGCGTTCCCGCTCCCGGAGGGGGAGGGACAGGGAGGGGGGCAGTACACCCGCGCCGTCGCCTGCACCATCCCCGCCAGTTCCTCGCGCAGGTGAGCCGGTTGGAGAAGTTCGGCGTGCGCGCCGTAGGAGAGGAGCCAGGCAAGGATTTCCATCTTGCCGCCGGCGTGAAAGGTCAAAAGAATCGTTCCATCGGGTTGCTCCTCGATCCTTTGCGACGAGTGCCAGACGCGGTCCCTGATGGCGTGCGCGATGGACGCGGAGAACCTGATCACCACGTCCATGGGGGGCTCGGCGACGATGCCGAACGCCTCGCCTAGCGCAGAGCCGGGATGGAACCCCTCCGGTATTTCGAAGCGTTCCTTGAGCGGCTCGACGCCGCAGATGCGCTCGACGGCGAAAGTGCGCAGTGCCTCACGCTCCTGCGCGTAGCCCAGAAGGTAGATGCCGCCTTTCTGGAACAGCAGCGTGTAGGGATCGACCCGGTAGCCGACCGGCTCGGGACGGTTGGGGGGACGGTAGGAGATGACTACGGTCTGCTGGTAGAGCAGGGCGTTGCGGATCAGTTGCAGGTATTCGGCGTAGCGGGAGTAGTCGCGCTTTCCCTGCAAAAGCGGCAGGGACACCTCGGCGATGCGCTCCATGTGGGCGGCAAGGCGAGGCGGCAGCACGGAGTTCACCTTGCGGAAGACGCTCTGCATGTCCTCCAGAAACGGGGTCCCCTTGAGGAGGTCGAGCTGGGAGCGCAAAAGGGAAAGGGTCATCAGCTCCTGCAGTGTGAAGCTGATGGGAGGGACGTCCTTGAAACGGGTCAGGAAGCGGTACACCTTCTCGCCGTCCTGCCAGTCGGAGATGAGCGGGTAGCCCGCCTCCTGGATGGCGACCAGGTCGCGGTGGATGGTGCGCTTGTTTACGCCAGTCTCATCGGCGAGCTCGGCCACGGAGATGCCGTGACGCGCCTCGATGAGGCGGATCACGTCGTGGACCCGGCCCGCCTGGGAGTATTTGCGCGGGGGACGTCCCTTTACGGTCACGGCTGCTCGGGCTGTTGCTCGCCGGTCTTCGCCTTTGGTTTCCGGCGACGACGCTTGCGCTTGGCCGGTGCATCGCCTGTTGCGGCGGCATCACCTGTCGGAGCTGCATCCTTTACGGCCGGCTGAGCTTCCTTCTGCTCCGCTTTGTCCTTGCCGGAACCGGATCTGCCACTCCTGCCACGGGATTCACCGCGCCCGGGTTTCTCGCCGCGCCCGCCGGATTTGCCGCCCTTGCCGCCGGGCTTCTCCTCGGTGCGGCGCGGAGGCCTGGCGGTTCTCTTGTAGTCGTGGACGAACATATCGTCCTCCGCCCACTCGGTGGGAATCTTCTGCTTGATGAACTCCTGGATCGCCTCGATGAAGAAGGCACCGTCCTCGTCGGCCAGCGAGATCGCCATACCCTCGGCACCGGCGCGGGCGGTGCGGCCGATACGGTGCACGTAATCCTCGCAGTCCTGTGGCAGGTCGTAGTTGATGACGTGGGAGACACCTTCGATGTGGATGCCGCGCGAGGCGACGTCGGTGGCGATCATGATCGGGAGGAGGCCGGCCTTGAAGTCGGAGAGGATCTTCATCCTTTTTCTCTGCTCGACGTCGCCGGAGATCACCTTGGCCGGGAACTCGTTGGCGTTCAGGCGGTCCTGCAGGTACTCGGCCTCGCGCTTGGTGTTCACGAAGATCATGGTGCGCTCCATGCCCATCTTGCGGAGCAGGCCGAGGAGCAGCGGGAATTTCTCTTTGCGTGCGACGTGGTAGAGCACCTGCTCCACGCGCTCGGCGGTCATCTGCTCCGGCGTCACCGAGACCTTTTCCGGCATGTTCATGAACTCGTAGGCAAGCTCCATGACCCGAGTGTTCAAGGTGGCGGAGAAGAGAAGGTTCTGGCGTTTGTCGTAGGGGGGGAGCCTTCTCAGGATGAAGCGCAGGTCGGCGATGAAGCCCATGTCGAACATGCGGTCGGCCTCGTCGATGACCAGGGCCTCGATGTCTTTCAGCGAGTAGACCTTCTGCTTGAGATAGTCGATGAGACGGCCCGGCGTACCGATGACGATGTCGGCGCCCGCCTTCAAAGCATCGCGCTGTTTCATGTAGTCCACGCCCCCGTAGATGGCCTGGACGGTGAAGCCGGTGTGCTTGCCCAGTGCCTGGGCGTCCTTCTCGATCTGGACCACCAGTTCGCGGGTGGGGGCGAGGATGAGGGCGCGGGGGTGATTGACGGCGCCGGTTTTCTGCTGGCTGAGCAGCTTGGTGAAGACGGTGATGAGGAAGGTGGCGGTTTTGCCGGTGCCCGTTTGGGCTTGTCCTGCCACGTCCTTGCCGGTGAGGGCCAGGGGTAGCGCCTTTTCCTGTATCGGTGTGCAGTCGGTGAAGCCGGTTTCGTCGATGCCCTTCTGGACCAGTTCCGGCAGCTGCAGCTCGGTAAATTTCATGTTGTTGTTTTCCTTTTTTGCCTTATTTCAACCGGATACAATTAGCATGTTGTGAGAAAAATGGCAATGACAGAAAGGGGAACGCCGGTTTGTCGTCAAATCAAAGGCTATGTCACGCAAAGCCGCCAAGACGCGAAGGGGAAAAGAGTGCTTGGATCGCTTTGCGCCTTTGCGGCTTTGCGTGACACGTTTTTTTGTGGTATGTTCCCCCGCGACAAAATCCCCAAGAGGTACCGATGACGCAATCCTTTATTCACATCGAATCACCCAACTACCTGAGACTCCAAGACCTTCCCACCCAGCCAGACTGGCCAAGCATCTTCGGCAACGACAACCGGCTCGCCCTGGAGATCGGCTGCGGCGTGGGCGACTTCATGCTCAAGACCGCCCTGGACCAACCTGACACCAACTTCGTCGCCATCGACTTTTACAACAAGGGGTGCGACAAGACCTGCCGCCGCATCGACCGGCATGGCGTCCCCAACGTGCGCGTGGTGCGCGACGAGGCCCGCGCCTTCGTCACCGAGCGTATTCCCAAGGGGAGCTTGTCCGCCATCTACATCAACTGCCCCGATCCCTGGCCCAAGAAGCGGCATCGCAAGCGGCGTCTGGTGAACAAGGAGTTCATCGAGTTTCTCCTGGATTACATGGTCCCCGGTGCCGACTTCTTCTTCGCCACCGACTTCGACGACTACGGCATCGACGTCGCCAACGCGCTTCCTGGTATCGCGGCTCTCGAGAACCAGTTTGGCCCGGATCTCTACCGCCACGAGTTCCCCGGTTACCACCTCTCGAAATACATGCGCAAGTTCATGGCCGAAGGGAAACAGATCTACTTCATGCACTACAAGGTGAAGTAGCCTTGTGAGTAAATAATGGAAGAGGGGGACCCCGTTTGGGGTCCCCCTCTTTTTTTGTGCTGCCAGCCTTTTTACTCTCCGAACATCCTGGTCAGGTGCCCCTTGAGCGTCGCTTCGAAATCGGCCTCGCGATCGCCACGGTAGACGAGCGATGAACCAATCTCAGCAGCCAGGATGGCGAAGAGGTACTTCTGCGGCAGGTTCTTGATGCGTTTGGCATACTTCGGCTCGTCCCTGAGCATCTTGGGCAGGTGCGATAGGATCGCTTTCTTGTAGATCGGCTGCAGGCAGAGGTGAGGCCTGTTCTGGAAGAAGCGGTAGATGGTCGCGTACTGCTCGTTGATCTCGCCGCTCAGTGCGTCGGAGATCTCGGTGCAGAGCAGCCCCGGCTGCTCGCGGCGCCGCTTCAGGATCAGCCGTGCCTCGTCCGCCGCGCGCTGCTCCAGTATCTCCAGGACGTCCTGCACGTAACGCTCCTTATGTGCCATGAACTCCGTCTCGGTGAGCAGCAGGTTGGCGATGATCTCGTAGGAGGAAGAGATCACCCCGCACTTGTTGGCCGAAGCGTCGCGCATGATGATGACCCCCTTCTTCTGCAACTGCACCCGCGCTTCCGGAGTGATGAAGGAGTTGGCGCCCTCGACGATTGCACCCGCAGAAGGAGCGCCGTTGGGCAACATGTAATTCTGCCAGTTGTCCTTGTCGATGGTCTCCGGTCGTCCGCCGGCCGGGATGAAAAGGTCGGTTTTCACCGTGAAGGGGAGGCCGGCGTAGACCCTGGAGAACTCGTCGGTGGAGATCCATTCCTCCCTAAGTCCCTCGGCGGTCTTGCTCACCTTGCGGTACAGCTCGCGCAGGCCGTCGCGTCGGCTGCCGCTACGGTAGAGCAGGAAGCCCCCGGGGTGCAGCGCCTGCGGGTCGAAGGCATCCAGATCCTGCTGTAACACGATCCGTCCCAGTTCCTTGCGGTCCGCCCCCTCCGGATCGCACAAGGCGGCAGTACCGTCCAGAACGAGCTTGATCGCCACCTGCGGCGCGCGCTCGAGGAGGATGCGCATGGCGTTGCCCGCGACATCGCCGTTGGGGCCGCCGGTGAACTTTACGCTGAAAGGATCGCGATAGATATCGATGCCCAACTCCGCCATGGTGATCTCGGCGAACTTCACAACGCCGGTCGAGGTGACGCCGTACTCCTTGTGGTTGATCCCCACTTCTTTGCTGGACATGATGCCGATGCCGAGGATGTAGCCACGCCGTTTGGAAATGCGCGCAATGTTCTCGATCATGGAGTCATGCATGTTCTCGTCCGGCCCGAGTTCGATCGGCTCATCCTCCCGGTAGTAGTCCACCACTGCGGGTGACTTGGCCACCCCCTGATCGGTTACGAATATGTCCAGGAACGCGTTGGTGACTCCGTGCTGCAGCTTGTACAGGCGCCAGTTCTCCATCTGGCGCTCGCTGCCGCGCTGCAGATCGGAGGAATCCAGGATCAGCACAAGCTTTGAGCCCCCCTCATAGATGTCCTTGTTCTTCAGGTGCTGGGTGTGCGCCAGCACGAAGTTCTCCCTGAAGATGGTGTTCGAGTTGGTGATGAAGTCGTCCATGTTGCGGGCAATGACGGTGCGCCAGCCGCCGCGCGCGATGTCGGAGAAGCCGATGTGATAGCCGAAACCGAAGCGGCTGAAGAAGAAGGTGACCCGGAAGGGGAGCGCCTGTGGCAGGTCTGCGGTGAAAGCCGGACCCAGCTCGGACAGGTAATTCGGATTGAGCCGGAAGGCGAAGGCCTGCTTCTCCAGCACGAAGAAGTTGGTCTTTAACGTGTGGGTGATGAAGATGAGGCAGCAGCGGTAGATGGCGCGGCGGACTTCGTCGAGGTAGCGGTGACCTGTGTTGTAGTCGTTCACCGCCCGCACCGTTTCCTCCAGAATCGAGGCGTAGAGCGGATGGCTCTCGGTGATTGCGGGATCGAAGCGGGCCTTGAACAGCTTTACGAGCTGCAGCGACATCTCAGGGTGCGCGTGGAAGGCGTTCTGCACGTCGTCGAGCCCGAAGCGGTCTGGCTGGTTGTGGGCCAGGTTGGTGTGGCAGAATGCGATGAATGCGTTCACCAACGAGGCCTCTTCTCCGGTCATGACGTTGTTGGTGACGAACTCGCGATAGGTGTAGCTCTTCGTCGAAACGATTTGGGTGTTGTAGAGCTCCTGCTGCAGCCTGCGGTAGAGCTCCGATCCTAACTCCAACACCTCGCCCGAGCGCCGGTTCACCAGGAAGGTCCCCAGGAAATAGGGGTGGATGCCGTTGGAGATGGTGAGGCAGTAGGCACGGTTGACACCGAGGTCGAGCCGGTTGAACACCTCCATGAGCTGAAGCAGGAACTCCTTCTGGGGCGGGTTGGCGACCGCGAAATGCACTCTCGATATCTTCACGTCCGGGGTCGGCTCGACGTGGAGGTACAGGCCGCCGCTCCTGCTCGACTTTTGCATCAGGTGCAGCACCTGGGCCACGCGCAGCGGCGAAGCCACCTTGACGTAGCTTTCATTGTTGAGCCAGAGGATCTTGAGCAGGCGCTCGAACTCCTTCATATCAAATTCGGGATAGGTCGCGCGCAGTTCGGCTGCGATCTTGCGCGTCAGCCCTTGAGGGAGTTGCACGTCCTTCCAGGCCTTGATGTCGTCGTTGCTCTTGCGGTCGAATTCGAAGCGTTGTATCTCCAGCGCCTGGCTCATCCCGGGCATAGGGCCGTCGGAATGGGTGATCATGGCATAGGAGATCTCCCGGTCCTGGAAGTGGCGCAACGAATCGTACAGGGAGCCCGGCTCGTTGACCCTCGCCAGGATCAGGCTCTTGTCGCGGTCCGCCAGGATCAGGCGCCGGTTGCTCTTGAGGGAACGAAGCTCGCGCTCCAGAAGCACCAGTGCCTCCGGTTCGTCCTGCATCGATGTGAAGAAATAGGGATTTATCTGCTCTTTCAGCCATTTGTGGTTTTCTAAAAGCTCACTGGCGACGCTTTTCCTGACATTGGCCTTGCTCGTCATGCTTCATTCCCCTTTAGCTTCGATATAACTGCTTCTGCACCAGTATATCAGCGACAAAGCGATTTGCTTTAATAGATCTTGCTTCTGATTGAAAAAAGTTTGCTTTGAGTAAACAGACTGCCCCATCACTGCTGCAACCAACAGCTTCTTTCATCGGTAACCTCCGTAGCGACGGTGGGAAAGTAGGTATGAAAATGGCGCAGGAGGTCAGGAGAAAGGCAAGGCTGAACCTTTCTTTGTCTCTGACAAAACCTGTTGAAAGTGGACCTGCTACTGGGTATGATGCCGGGATCGAGAGAACGTTCGGTGTGGAGGAGCGGTGCAGAGATATTTGACAGCCGAGGTACCCGGTACCGGCGGTACTATAAAAAATACCCCCGAAGACTTTATCGTTGAGGAGGTTCCCGCGTACCTCCCTTCGGGACAGGGGGAGCACTGCTACGTCGCCATCGAAAAGCGCGGCATCACGACGCCCGAAGCTGTGCGTCGCCTCGCCAAGGCGCTTGGTGTGCAGGAGCGGGACATAGGTTATGCCGGCATGAAAGACGCGGTGGGCATCACCCGCCAGACCGTCTCTATCCCCCGGGTCGCACCCGACAAGGTGCGCGCACTGGAGATCCCGGGCATCAAGGTGCTGTCCGCCGTTTTGCATGGCAATAAGCTGAGGCTTGGGCACCTAAAGGGGAACCGCTTCGGGATCAGGGTTCGTGACGTGGCGCTCGGTGCTCTGACCCAGGCCGAAGCGGTACTTGCCGTCCTGATGTCCCGGGGCGTACCTAACCGGTTCGGCGTGCAGCGCTACGGCGTGCAGGGGAACACCCACGCCATCGGCGCGGCCATGCTGCGCCGCGATTACAAGGCGGCCATTGATACCTTGATCGGTGACCCCGCCCACGTGACGGATGAGCGCTGGCGGCAAGCCATCGAGGCCTACCGCCAGGGGGACCTGGCGGAAAGCCTCGCCCTGTTCCCCGGACACTTCCGCACCGAGCGCGAACTGCTGGGACGGTTGCAGCAGCGTCCCGATGCCTATGAGAAAGCCTTCCACGCGGTGCAACCGCGCATGAAGAGATTGTACCTCTCCGCATTCCAGTCCTCCCTGTTTGACTTGGCGCTGGAGCAGAGGCTGGAGCGTCTGGACCTGGTGGAAGCGGGCGACATCGCGTTCAAGCATGACAACGGTGCCTGTTTCCTGGTGCAGGATGCGGCCGCCGAGGCACCGCGCGTCCAGGCCTTCGAGATTTCGCCGACCGGCCCCATGTTCGGTTGCACCATGATGGAAGCCAAGGGGGCACAAGGTGAGTTGGAAGCCGGGATCCTGGCTGGCGAAGGGCTGGTGCCGGAGAGTTTCAACCTGTCGGGTGGACTCAGGATGGAAGGTGAGCGGCGTCCGCTGCGCGTGCCGCTTTTGGCCGCCACAGTGCGCCAGGATGGTAGTGACCTGCTTTTCGATTTCGCCCTGCCGCGAGGCGCTTACGCCACCTGCGTGTTGAACGAGGTAATGAAAGATCAATAAATGCAGTTCCCCTATGGGGCGGAAGGAGTAAATCGTGGAAAAACTGCAATTACAGGCGCCGGCCAAGGTCAACTACCGGCTGGACGTGCTGGGGAAGAGGCCGGACGGCTATCACGATCTGCGCATGGTCATGCAGCGGGTCGGCCTGTACGACGAGATCACTATCGCCCTGAGTGCGACTCCCGGTATTCGGGTCACTTGCGGCAAGAAGGGGGTGCCCGATGGACCCGGCAACATCGCCTGGCGTGCCGCCGATGTACTATTGAAACTCTCTGGGAAAGAGACCGGCATCGACATCGCCATCGACAAGCGCATTCCGGTGGCTGCCGGTCTGGGCGGAGGGAGCAGCGACGCCGCCACCGTGCTCATGGGAGTAAATGAACTGCTGGGACTAGGGCTTTCCGATCAGCATCTCATGGAGATAGGAGTCAAGCTCGGCGCCGACGTTCCCTTCTTTATCTTCAAGAAAACTGCGCTCGCGGAAGGAATAGGGGACAAGCTCACCGCCCTGGAATCGATGCCGAGTCTGTGGGTGGTGCTCGTTAACCCGGGCATCCATGTCTCAACCGCCTGGGTCTACCAAAATTTAATATTGACAGGGAAGCGACCTGCCACTATAATTCGCGGTTCATACAGCAACGCGACAGAAGTTGCCGAGCTTTTGTCCAACGACCTCGAACCTGTAACCTGCGGGAAACATCCGCTCCTAAACGAGGTGAAGGACATGCTGCTTGCTGCCGGGGCCGCCGGTTCACTGATGTCCGGCAGCGGCGCCACCGTCTTCGGGATTTTCGAAGACGAGGCAGTCGCCAGAAAAGCGGCGGCCGACATAGCCGCGGCGCACGGTTGGTTCGCTGAAGCAGTGCAGACGCTGTAAGAGAAAAACAGAATTATTGGGGCGTCGCCAAGCGGTAAGGCAACGGGTTTTGATCCCGTCATTCCCAGGTTCGATCCCTGGCGCCCCAGCCAATCATAGGAAAGGGCCAGCTATTACAGCTGGCCCTTTTGCTTTTAAATTTGTTGTCCACCGGCCATCAAAAAGGGGACTGGCCTTACGGTCAATCCCCCTCATCACGCTTCCATCTCGTATGGTGTTTTAGATCCTGTCTTTCAGCAGGTCTTTGCCTTTTTGCACCAAGTTCGAGTTGGAGTCGATTACATCATTGAAGAATCTTTCCACTTCCTGATCGCCTTCGGCGTCTTTGATGTACTGGCTACAGGTTTCGGCTGCCTGCGAGGCGTTGTAAATAACGCTAACCAAGTCGAATTCTTTATTTTTAAGCAGATCTTTTGTCATGGCAAACCTCTATGCCTTTTCAAGGATTTCTCCGTCTTCGGAGTTTACACCAACCCCGACAGCCCGCCGGTTGAATGGTTGATGTGCCTGGGCTCATGGCCCAAAACTTATCTTACTCTTTCTCGTCCTACCTTTCCAGTGTTGATGACATTCTGCGAGACGGAGCGCTTCCGTCACCTGCGGAAAGCTTCCTCTGTCAAACGGAACGCTTCCGTCGCTCGCGGAAAGCTTTCTCTGCTCAACGGAACGCTTCCGTCGCTCGCGGAAAGCTTTCTCTGCTCAACGGATCGCTTCCGTCGCTCGCGGAAAGCTTTCTCTGCTCAACGGAACGCTTCCGTCGCTCGTGGAAAGCTTTCTCTGTTCAACGGAACGCTTTCGTCGCTCGCGGAAAGCTTTCTCCGCTCGACGGAACACTTCCGTCGCCCGTCGAAAGCCTTCTCTGCGCAACGGAACGCTTCACTTGCTCGCAGAAATGTTTTTCTGCGGAACCTGCTTCAATCGCGCGGCGGAAGCACTGGCGGGCCTGTAAACAATTTTGTGTAAATGGCGGTGGCGAATGAAAGGTAGGGGAGATGTATCAAAATGGAGGGAAGCGAGGGGACGTTGAGACAAGTATATGCCGCCCCACCACAGTAGAGGGGCGGCACTTACAGTATATAAATTACAGCAGGTCGAGCAGTTGCTTTACTTCCGGTGTGCGCTTGCCGGCTTCTCCGGCGGCGATCGTCCTCGGGTCGAGGTTGCCGTAGTAGGCACCGTTGGCATCATCGTCGATCATGAGCGCGGCGCCGTTGAGGGCAATCCCGGCGAAGAGACCACGACTGCGCGAATAGGAGAGTATCTCGCTCTTCAGAGTGACGTCGGTCGCACCCTCGGCGCTTCGTCCAACCGGGCCAGCGGCAACAGAGGCGTCAGCACCCAGAGTGAACTTGCCCCTGAGAACACCATCCACACTCTTCCTGGTTTTGAACACCAGGACAAGGTCGGTCGACTCGGCGCCTATCTGCCAACCCAGGCTGCCGCCGGCGATCTTGACGAATACCGGATCGGTCCAGTTCCCCTTTTCGTCGCGCACGGTCAAGATACCGGTGCCGTACCTGCCGCCGACCACGAAACCGACCTTCAGCACTTCGGGGATGATCATGATGCCTTGCGCGTTCTTCAACAACATCGGGGGGATACCTTCCTCGGGGATGGCCTTGATCGCCTTGACCACCTCGATGCAGTCCTCAATCTTCCTCGATTCCTTCCCGGCATAGGCGGGGGTGACTGTAATTGTCATCATGACTGCGGCTACTGCTGTTGCGAGAAGTTTCATCATTTTCATAACGGTGTGTTCCTCCTTTTCAGGTGATGCAGGTAATGTCCACCATGGCAAATCCCCTCTGTCTCCCCTTTGCACACGGGATGAGGCGGGGGCAGATCTTCGTGGTCAAATTGTGCGAGAACTCGTGCAGTGCTTCCTTGACTTGTATTTTATTCCCCAGCCTTCCCAGAAGAAACAAAAAAGCCGGGGCCGAGTATCTGGTGATAGTTCGGCAACCCGGCTGTCTCGGTGAGACCCTTAGGCTTTCCGCCCCATCCTCGCGGATGGTTGAGTATTGTCGCTATATTGTTCTCAGCCGTGTCGAGACTTGGTGTTCAGGTACCTGCCGAACTCTGCATCGGTTTCCCGTATGTGGTGGGTGACCCAGTTACAGAGAAACCATAGGAGTTCGACCGACCACTTGGTGTCGAATGGCCGTTTTTTCTTCAATTGCGAGATCTTGGCGCGGAATTGTCGATGCTCATCCTTGTGCGTTCCGAGCTTTGGGTAAGAGGAGTTCTCCATCCAACGCTCTTCACAGCCAAAGTGCTGCATGGAATAGTCGATGAGGATCTCCAGCACTGAGGGGTCCAACGGGTGCCCCTCCCGGAAGTGGTCATAGGTTTTGTTGAGATACTGCACGAGGCTTTGGTGGTGTTGATCGATCTCCTGTATGCCGACCACATAGCAGTCCTTCCATTCAATTATAGGCATACACTTTGTTCTCCCTCATCAGTAATGCACCCGGTCTCCCCCATGCGGGGAAGACCGGGTTATGACGACCTCCGCTATTGCGGAGCGAGTACGATTTGTCCCAGATCGCTGGGCTGACTCTGCACCACCGGCACGGTGGGTGAGGAGTAGAGAGCGAAGCCGTTGGAGTTTATGAAGGTCTTGTAGCCCCAGCCCGATTCGCTGGCCGGCACGAAGGCGGAGAAGGGGGCTTGCCATTTGCCGCTGGTATAGGCAGCGAAGATCTGGCCAGAGGCGATGGGCGTGGCGTCGTTGATGGTGCCGCGACGCTTGATGGAGACCGTGGCGCTGCTCCAGTTCTGCAAGGCGTTGCTGACGTTGCCCACGATGGAGCCGAATTGGCTCAGCATGTTGGCCATCTGGATCATCCTGATGCCGGTGGGCTTCAAGTTGTATTCGTTGCTGTTGCCGCGCTTAACCACTGCAGTGTTCGGGTCGAAGTCGATCATGACGGCATTGATAACTCCAGGTTTGACCTCGAGCGGGCCGAGGATCTTGAGCCCGGAGGTTTGACCGCTCGGAGTGGTCAGTGGGATCTTCGTGTTCGGGTCGCTCTTCAGGGTGAGGTAGTTGACCGGAGCCTGGTTTTCGTTCGGATTCGGGTAAAGGACCAGGCGAATCTGGTTGTAGGTTCCTGCCGGCAGCACGATCTCGCCCAACGCCTGCTGGATGAATTGCAGGGTCATGATATCAATGACCTTTTCCTGCGGGTTGAAGGTGGCCAGGACCGGGAGGGCCGGGTCGTTGTCTGCCGCATTTTCGTGACCGGCGGGCACGACCCTGATCTCCTTGATGGAGATGACCAGGTTCTGGTAGGCATCACTTGGCTTATCGGTGATGGCGAGTTTCAGGGTTCCGGTGCTGGCGCCGCCGCCACCGCCGCCGCATCCTCCCAGGTAAACCATTGTAGCGATGATGGCGCCGATGGCGATGATGACGGATCTAAAGGCAATAGTCGTGTTTCGCATAGTGCTAACCTCCTTCTACCTGTGAAGAGATTTAGTCCTTGTGATGCTTCTTGTGCCCTTTCTTCTTGCCGTGGTCGTGGTGCTCCTTCTCGTGGTGATCCTTTTCCTTCAGGTAAACCCTTTGGCGGTTTTCTACGTAGTAGGGGCGGCCGGAATCGTAATAGATGTGCACTCCGGGGGGGGCGGGGATATAGCCGTTCAGGTTGATGTTAACGCCGACAGAACCGGCCTGCGCGGTTGCGACGCCGAGCATGCAGAAAACGGCTCCTGCCGCAAGCGTGTTGAGTAACGATTTTATGCTCATGTCAGTTCCTCCTGGTGTATCAGCCTTTTCCTGATCCAGTCATAGCTGGAGTCTGGACGGAAAGGGGGGCTGGATTTTGGGCAATAAAAAAGCCGGGACCGAATATCTCTTTGATATTTCGGCGACCCGGCTGTCTCGGTGAGACCCTGTAGGCTTTCCGTCCCATCCTCGCGGATGGTTTAGTATTATCGTCTATCGTATGTGGAGTCGGAAAAGTTGTGGGAACGATAGCTCAAGGCATGAACCCTGTCAAGGAAGGTTTTTAAGGCGAAATCAATTTTGCTGCGGCTGCACATTACTGCTGACGACAAAAACACTAAAGTTTCCCGTGTAGTTGCCGAAATCTTACATCATGGAGGCGGTCGTAGCCTCGTCTTGTTTTGATGAATTTGAGCTGTATCGGGAGAGGGCATGGTTAGAAGCATCCTTGAAATTGGTAATGCCAAGTATAAGATCGACAAAATGGCTCTGGGTCGCTTTAAAGACGAGGTGCGTCAGAACTGGAACAAGGAAGGTTCGGAAGTGACGGTGCCGGAAGTTTCCCTGGATGAATCGCTGGATGAGGTATTCCTGGAAGTGATGCAGTTGTACAACGAGTACGCCAAAACCGAGTGCATTGACGTTCTGCTGCGCCTGAAGGATAAGCTGGAACAGGTCTCGCTGAGGTACAAGAGTGTGGCTTTGGCTGAAGAGGTACTAAACATCAACAGCTGCCTTCCCTATGAAAGCCGCATACCCAAGGACTCCGAGATTCACCCCACCAAGCACTGAACGGGGTTCGGTACTGTGGCGATCAAAAGATCGCCACGGCCGGTTCAGGGATGCAGGTTGTCCCTTCTCCCTCGCTTACTGCACTCTTCTTTTCCAGGCTCTGCCACTCCTCTGCGAGCCTGTCCGGTTCGGAAGTTTCCCGCTTTAGCAGTTCGAGCAGTCTCAGTTCGGTGTCTCCAGCGAAGCCGATGAACTTCACCCCAACCATCGAGAAGAAGCAGTGCACCACGCAGACCGTGATGGTCAGGGGCTCTTTCCCCGGTTCCACGGGGACGGTGAGTTTACATGACTCGTGGAGAGGTACCATGAGGCACTCGTCGGCGCTGATCAGGGCGCCGCGCAGGCTGACGTTTTCCAGGCGGCAACGATATTTGATGCCATGATGAACTAATTCTCCGGGGGCACTGTATGTGACCCGGTGAAAGCGTCGCTGTTCCATCTCCGTATCCTCCTCGCACACATGTGTGTTGATCGGCAGGCTTCTTATCGTCCAGATTAGATATTAACTATAGCGGATTTTGTCAACAATCCGTTGTAGCGCAGGTTTTTTGCCGCGGCAGGCGAAGTGTGCCGCGCAAGGCTTGCGAAGGGCGTGGCGGTGAGCGCGGAGAGGCGCTCTCGTGATAGCTTTTCGATTGACTTCAAGGGGCAACTATTGTATTAAGTAGCGTTTCCTGGGTTCTGGATGCAGGCTGCCCCGCCGATGCGACCGGTGCACGCGCAGCCATTTATAAAAGAAAAAAACAAAGAGGGCCGGTGCATTGATGGAAAACAAGATCAGGGTGTTCAGCGGTAACTCCAATCCGGTTCTGGCAGAAAAGATCTGTGACTGCCTCAGGGTCCCCCTGGGTAAGGCGAAGGTGAGGACCTTCTCCGATGGCGAGATCATGGTCGAAATCGGCGAGAACGTGCGCGGTCGTGACATCTACGTGGTGCAGTCCACCTGCTGCCCGACCAACAACAATCTGATGGAACTGCTCATCATGATCGATGCCCTCAAAAGGGCGTCCGCAGCGACCATCACCACCGTGATTCCCTACTACGGCTACGCGCGCCAGGACCGCAAGGCTGCCCCGAGGACTCCGATCACCTCCAAGCTGGTCGCTGACCTGATCACCGCAGCCGGCGCCGACCGTGTAGTGACTATCGATCTGCACGCAGGCCAGATCCAGGGCTTCTTCAACATCCCGGTGGACAACCTCTACGCAGCGCCGGTGCTCCTGACCCATCTGAAGAGCCGCTTCGCTGATGACCTCGACAACCTGGTCATGGTATCGCCGGATGCAGGCGGCACCGAGCGTGCCCGTGCCTTTGCCAAGAGGCTCGGCTGCACCCTGGCCGTGATCGACAAGCGCCGCACCGGGCCGAACGTGGCGGAGGTCATGCATCTGATCGGCGACGTGAAGGGCAAGAACGCCATCATCCTGGACGACATGATCGACACCGCCGGCACCCTGACCCATGCTGCCCAGGCTCTGAAAGATCACGGCGCCGCCAACGTCTACGCCTGCGCCACCCACGGGGTCCTTTCCGGGCCGGCGATCGAGAGGATCAACAATTCCGTCATCGAGAAGGTGGTCATCACCGACACCGTCCCGCTGGGCGAGAAGGCAGAACAGACCGACAAGCTCAGGGTGCTTTCCGTAGCAGACCTCCTGGCCGAGGCGATCCGCCGCATCCACGAGGACGAATCCGTCAGCTCCCTTTTTGTGTAGTACCAAAATAAAACTGTCATTGGAAGATCAAATACCAAGATTGACATCGGAGGATGTATGAGTAAGCAGGTGCTGAATGTTGAACTGAGGGAAAAAACCGGCAAGGGTATCTGCCGTCGTCTGCGCGCCGCTGGCCGCGTTCCGGCCGTCGTGTACGGCAAAGGGATCGAGCCGATCTGCATCTCGCTGGCCCTGAAGGACCTTACCGAAGCCATCGCCGGTGAAGGCGGCCGCAACCACATCCTGACCCTGCAGGGCGTGCCGGCACTGGAAGGCGCCAACGTCATCGTTGCCGACCTGCTGCGTGACTCCCTGAAGAACCACGCACGTCACGTCGACCTGCACAAGATCAACCTCGCCGACAAGGTGAAGGTACAGGTCAAGCTGAACCTGGTCGGCACCCCGGCCGGCGTTAAAGCTGGCGGCTTCCTTGATTTCGCTATGCACACCGTTGAAGTCGAGTGCCTCCCGGTTCACATCCCGGCGCACATCAACGTTGACGTCGTTGACCTCGCCATCGGCCACTCCATCCACGTGGGCGACATCAGCGCCCCGATCGGCACCGCCATCCTGAGCGATCCGAAGGCTCCGGTGGTCAGCATCCTCGGCCGCAAGGCTGCTACCGAGGAAGAGGCCGCCGCCTAGTCCAGGACCGTTATGGCAGCAAAATTGATCGTAGGGCTCGGCAACCCCGGGCCCAAGTACACATGGACCCGCCACAACGCGGGTTTCATGGTTTTAGACCGCTTGGCAAGCCAGTCCAACATCGCCGTCACCAGGAAGGCCTTTTCCGGCCTTGCCGGTGACGGCAACTGGGCGGGCGAGCGGGTCTACCTCCTCAAGCCGCAGACCTTCATGAACCTGTCCGGCCGCTCGGTGGCCGAGGCTCTCCGCTTCTACAAGCTGTCCCTGTCTGATCTCATCGTGATCCACGACGACCTCGATATCCCGTTCGGCAAGGTGCGACTCAAGGAGGGGGGCGGTCATGGAGGCCACAATGGTCTTCGGTCGCTGGGGCAGGAGTTGGGTTCCAACGCCTTCGCCCGGGTGCGCGTCGGCATTGGCCGGCCGTTGCACGGCGACGTGGTGAACTTCGTCCTGACCAACTTCGCCAAAGAGGAGATGAACGAGCTGCTGGAAGTACTGGATACCTCCTTGGACGCCATGGAGATGGCCATCAAGGAAGGGATGCCCAAGGCCATGAGCATCTTCAACGCGAAGTAACGACCAAAAGGAAATAGCATGGGTTTCAACTGCGGCATAGTCGGTCTCCCCAACGTGGGAAAGTCCACCATCTTCAACGCGCTCACCTCGGCCGGTGCCGAGTCCGCCAACTACCCCTTCTGCACCATCGATCCCAACGTCGGTATCGTGTCGGTGCCTGATCCCCGCATGGACAAGCTTGCCGAGATCGTGCACCCGGAGCGGATCCTCCCCACCACCGTTGAGTTCCTCGATATCGCCGGCCTCGTTAAGGGGGCCAGCCAGGGGGAGGGACTGGGCAACAAGTTCCTTGGGCACATCCGCTCCGTGGACGCGATCCTGCACGTGGTGCGCTGTTTCGAGAACGAGAACGTTGTGCACGTAAGCGGCTCCGTGTCGCCGGTACGCGACATCGAGGTGATCCAGACCGAACTGGCGCTGGCTGATCTTGACACCGTCGAGAAGCGCATCCTGCGCACCGAGAAGCAGGCGAGAAGCGGCGACAAGAAGGCCAAGGAAGACGTAGAGTTCTGCCTGAAGGTAAAAGCGGCCCTGGAAAAGGGGCTCTCGCCGCGCCACCTGCCCGAAAATGAGGATGAAACACTGATCCTGCGCGACATGCACCTGATGACCGCTAAGCCTGTGCTCTACGTCGCCAACGTGGCCGAGGACGACCTCGAGGGAAAACACCCCTACATCGAGGAGGTGCGCCAGTTCGCCGCCAAGGAAGGCAACGGCGTGGTTACCATCTGCGGTTCCATCGAAGCGGAGATTTCCGAACTCGAGGGTGAGGAGAAGCAGGCTTTCCTTGAGGAGATGGGGCTTGCCGAGTCCGGCCTTGACCGCCTGATACGCTCCGGCTACGAACTGCTTGGGCTCATCACCTACTTCACCGCCGGCGTCAAGGAAGTTCGCGCCTGGACCATCACTAAAGGGACCAAGGCACCCGGCGCCGCAGGCGTAATCCACTCGGACTTCGAGAAAGGCTTCATCCGCGCCGAAGTGATCTCCTACAACGACTACATCGCCTCCGGAGGCGAAAGTGGAGCCAAGGAGAAGGGCCTGATGCGGCTGGAAGGCAAGGAGTACGTGGTGCAGGATGGCGACGTCATGCATTTCAGGTTCAACGTGTAGATTGCGGAGGGGTAGGGCGAATGATTATTCCTCCCTACAGCGGCCGTGGCATCACATATAAGCTGGATCAGAGGATTCTTTCACAGTAGGGACGAATAAATATTCGCCGGCCTCTGGATCTTTTGCTTGTCAAATTTTCATAAGTGTAGTAGTAAGTACCGTTCACCAGAACGGCCTAAGGGCCGTATCTCCTTGCTCCGGGTTGGACCGGGGCTAAATTAACCGTGAGGAGGCTTAACAATGAGCAGGATGTACGAGACGATTTACATCGTCCAGCCGGACCTCGGTGACGAAGAGATCAAAGCTCTTTCCACCAAGGTGCAGGACGTAATCGCCAGCATGAACGGCGATTTCAAGAGACTTGAGGACTGGGGCACCAGGAAACTGGCTTACCCGATCAACAAGAACCCCCGTGGCCGTTACTTTTACCTCCGTTTCGACGCAGATGCCCCGCTGATCGCTGAGCTTGAGCGTCGTCTGCGCCTTGACGACAAGGTGATCAGGTACCAGAGCGTGAAGCTCGAGCAGGAAGTGGTTGCACCGGCAGCCGCTCCGGCCAAAAGTGCCGAGGAAGGGACCGAGGAAGTGGCTGCGGCTGCTACCGAGGCTCCGGCCGAAACGACTACTACGGTGGAGGAATAAGAGATGGCAGACGAAAGAGCACCCCAGAGAACCAGCAGCGGGCCGAGGAAGAAGCGTCCGTTCCAGCGTCGTAAAGTCTGCCGTTTCTGCGCAGACAAGCAGGTAAGCATCGACTACAAAGATCCCCGTACCCTCCGTTACTTCGTTTCGGAGCGCGGCAAGATCATCCCGCGCCGTATTTCCGGCAACTGCTCCAAGCACCAGAGGGAAATCACCGAGGCGATCAAGCGCGCCAGGAACATCGCGCTGCTCCCGATCGCCGGCAGCCACGCAACCGCCTAGGTGCCGCTGACGGTGAATCCGTTGCAGGGGAAGATTTTAGATGTGATCAAGGGGAGCGTCGCCACGGTGACGCTCTTCCTTGCTTTCGTCTATCTCCCCGTGGTCGGCACCATCCCCGGGCTGTTCGCCTCGGCCCCGGCCGCGTTCTACGCGGTCAAGCAGGGGCGGGTGGTCGGCCTGGCCATTGTTCTGGCCAGCTGCGCCATTCTTCTCGGAATCGGTGATCCGGCCGCAACGGCGATCTACTTACTACAGGCCGGCGTGCTGTCGCTGGCGCTTCCCGAGTTCCTGCTCAGGAACAAGGGGGGGGCGCGTTCCGTCATCTACTCGGTGGCGGTCACCATCACGGTACTTTTGGTCGCCGCGGTAGTGTACGGCATGACCACCGGCGCCGACCTGCATGCCAAGATCAGCAAGGGCGTGCAGACGAGCATCAACCAGACCTCGCAGATCTACCAGAAGGCGGGTGTCAAGGGCGACGAGCTCAAGGCGCTGCAGGACTCGATGCACCAGGCCGGACAGCTGGTGATTACCATTTATCCCGCGCTGGTGACTGTGGCCTACGGGATGATCGCCTGCATGAACCTGATGCTCCTCGCCGGGATAGCGGCGCGCCTGCGCATACCGCTGTACGCCGGGGATTTCAGGAAGTACAAGAATCCGGAGCCGCTGATCTGGCTGTTGATCGTGTCGGGTTTCGGCACGCTGGTTCCGGATACCCTGGTGCACCTCGCTGCCCTGAACGTGTTGATCGTCCTCGGCGCTGTCTACTCGGCCCAAGGGTTTGCGATCATCAGCTTTTTCTTCAGGAAGCTCCAGGTTCCGGTCTTTATCAGACTTTTGGCAAGCCTGCTCCTGATCTTCCAGCCCATGATGGTGCTGGCGGTGGCGGCGCTGGGCGTATTTGATCTCTGGGCGGACTTCCGGTCCCCCAATAAACAGGAAAACCTGTAACTAACCAGGCTAGGAGGCAACACATGAAGGTCATTCTCAAAGAAAACGTAGAGCATCTCGGCAACATCGGCGACATCGTGAAAGTAGCACCGGGCTACGCCAGGAACTACCTGCTCCCGAAGGGCTTCGCCATCGAGGCCACCGAGAAGAACGCCAAGGCTCTCGAGCACGCCAAGCGTCACCTCGAGTACAAGAAAAACAAGGTTCTCGAAGCTGCCAAGCTGATCGCAGCCAAGATCGAGGGCATCACCCTTTCCATCGCTCACCAGGCTGGTGCTGACGACAAGCTTTTCGGCGCCGTCACCAACATGGAACTGGCCGAGCAGCTCAAAGCCGCCGGCGTGGAAATCGACCGCAAGCGCATCGTCCTTGCCGAGCCGATCAAACACCTGGGCGAGTTCACCGCAACCGTGAAACTCCACCCGGAAGTGGTCGCTACCCTGAAAGTCGTGATCACCAAGGCCTAAGCCTTGCTGCAAAACCTGCAGTTTCAGTAATAATGAAGGGCCGCCTCCCCAGGGAGTGCGGCCCTTTTACGTTTGGTGGCGTGGTCGCCGCTTGGGGGAGCCGTGAACATCGAGAAACATCATAAGCAGGACATCGCCACGCGGCAGGTGGAGACGGCGCTCTTGCTCTACTTCGCGCAGAAGGACCTTTTCAGCGTTATCACCCTTGCTGGCGCCGCCGAGGAAATTTTCCGAGAGTTGCTGCGGTTGCAGGAGCCCGGGGAGAAGCAGAGCCCCTTTCGGTCGGTCCTGGAGTTGTTGCGGCCAGCAAAGACGCGGGTGCGCGAAGAGGTTTCGTCGGCGCACGAGACGGATCTGTACGTGCACATGGACGTACGGCACGAGGCGGAGTTCCTGCTAGGGCGTGCAATAGACGACTACTTTTCGCTGACCGGTGAGTTGAGCGGCAACATGAGGAAGTTCAACGAGGAGGTTAGGAGCAGGAGAGGGTCGCTAGGCGCAGCGGGCGGAACTTTGGGAGGCAAAGAATTCCGGGGATTTGATCAGACGCAGGTTCCGTCATATCTGAGGTGGCAATTTCACTCACCCCTGCGCGAACAAGCGCTACGGGGCGCAAGCCCGCAAGGGGATGGCATCCTTACCATCCCGGCAGACTCCTTTTCTCCAACACGAATGACAAGGTTTTACAGCCCCGCTTTCCCAGGCCTGGTGTCCGCTCACCCAGCGTTCTGTTCGCATGGCAGCTACAAAGGAGCCCGAGGACTCGTAATAGTGTTGAGCCTTCTCAAGCCCCAACGGTTTTCGCTGCGGCCGAGTCGTGCGCTGAGTTGTTCTCAGTGCTACTCATGCAGGAGACGGTTGCGCCGACAGGATATGTGGTTATATTTGTGTGATCACATTAAAGGCGTTATGCGGCGCGTTTGCTGCGCTTGGCCCTGCAGGGGCGGAAGCAGCAGCGACGCGGCGCTACGCGGGGCGGCGCTACGCGGGGCGGCCGATCCAATGGGCGGGCGCGAAAGGGGGCACACATGAACAAGAAAGTTGGCGTGCTGCTTGTGCATGGTATGGGAACTTTGGCCGACGACTTCGCACACGACATGGTCTACGAATTGCGTGAGAGGATTTCGGGGCGTGGCCTGAACAGGGACGAGGTCGCCTGGCAAGGGGTCTACTGGGCCCCGCTGCTTTCGGCCCGGGAGCACCAGATCTGGGTCGACCTGGCGGCCAACAACGACCTGAACTGGGCCAAGTTGCGCAAGTTCTTCCTGAACGCCTTCGGCACCATGAGCTCCTACCACGCTTCCGGTAACCGAACCGAAAACCTCTATCACAGGATCCACGGCGTGGTGCACCAGGGCATTCAGCAACTGCGGGCCAAGCTGGGGGACCAGGACAAGCCTCTCATCGTCGTAGCACACTCCGTCGGTTCGGTGTTCATGTCCAATTACATCTGGGACCGTCAGAAAGGGTACGACCGGGAGCGCTACGGAAGCACGCCCTTTGAGCGCATGGAGACGCTGACCGGCCTAGTGACGCTGGGGAGCAATATCCCGCTATTTTGCGTGGACAAGGAGAACCTCGCCTGCATCGAGTTTCCCCCTCCTACTCTGACTGAACCGCTTCGGAAAAAGGCAAAGTGGCTGAACCTTTATGATTCGGACGACGTGCTGGGCTGGCCCCTCAAGCCGCTCAGCTCAAGCTACTCGGCGGCGGTATCCGAGGATGTCGAGGTGAGTGTCGGCAACATCCTGACCTCCTGGAACCCGGCCAATCACTCCGCCTACTGGAGTGACGAGACCGTGATCAAGCCCATGGTGTATCTCTTGAGCACAATTCTGGAGGCGACCCATGCGCCGCCCGCCGTGGCCTCGGAGGCGCAGTCGATGCCGATTGGGCAATAGGAACAAGAAGCAAAGCCTCCCTGTCCCCCCTTCGCAAAGGGGGGGACGCCTCAGCGGATGCAGCGCTTCGTGGCAAATGTATCTTGGTTCAAAGATCTTCAAAGAAGCTATATCTGATATCACAAAAAAAGGCGCTCGTTTGAGCGCCTTTTTCTTTCTGCTTATCCAGCTTTCTGGACTTACACGATCTTCTGCATACCTTTCATGGCGGCGCGGAGTTCGGCGCCGACTTCTTCGACGAGGTGCTCGCGAATCTCGGCGTTGACGGCGACCAGCAACTGGTTGTCGACGCTGTTGTCCTTGACGTCGAGACCTTTGCCGATCACGTCGGTGCCGACCTTGCTCATGAAGTCAGCCAGCAACGGTACGCAGGCGTGGGAGAAGAGGTAGCAGCCATACTCGGCGGTGTCGGAGATGACGCGGTTCATTTCGTACAGCTTCTTCCTGGCGATGGTGTTGGCGATGAGCGGGGTCTCGTGCAGCGACTCGTAGTAAGCGCTCTCCGGCTCGATGCCGGTCTGCACCATGGTCTCAAAGGCAAGTTCGACGCCGGCCTTCACCATGGCAACCATGAGGATCGCCTTGTCGAAGTATTCCTGCTCGGAGATGTCGCCGGCTGCCTCGGTCTTCTCAAAAGCGGTCTGGCCGGTCTGCTCGCGCCAGGTGAGGAGTTTCACGTCGTCGTTGGCCCAGTCCTCCATCATGGTGCGGGAGAACTCGCCACTCATGATGTCGTCCATGTGCTTCTGGAACAGCGGACGCATGATGTCCTTCAGTTCGGAGGCAAGTTTGAAGGCGACCAGTTTGGCGGGATTGGACAGACGATCCATCATGTTGGTGATACCGCCGTGCTTGAGCGCCTCGGTGATGGTCTCCCAACCGTACTGGATCAGTTTGACGGCGTAGGGAGCGGCGATGCCGTTCTGGGTCATCTTGTCGAAGCAGAGGAGCGCGCCCGCCTGCAGCATGCCGCAGAGGATGGTCTGCTCGCCCATGAGGTCGGATTTCACCTCGGCCACGAACGAGGACTCGAGCACGCCGGCGCGGTCGCCGCCCTGTGCGGAGGCCAGGGCTTTAGCGATCTCAAGGCCGTCGCCTTTGGGGTCGTTCTCGCCGTGAACGGCGATCAGGGTCGGTACGCCGAAGCCGCGCTTGTACTCTGCGCGGACCTCGGAACCCGGGCACTTCGGAGCCACCATGATGACGGTCAGGTCCTTGCGGATCTGGGTCCCTTCTTCAACGATGTTGAAGCCGTGGGCATAGCTGAACACAGCGCCTTGCTTCATGAACGGGATGACGGTTGCAACGACATTGCTGTGCTGCTTGTCCGGGGCAAGGTTCATGACGATGTCGGCGGTCGGGAGCAGTTCTTCGTAGGAGCCGACCTTGAAGCCGTTGTCCACCGCATTCTGGTAGGACTGGCGCTTCTGCTCGATGGCTTCTTTGCGGAGGGTGTAGGAGACGTCGAGACCGCTGTCGCGCATGTTGAGGCCCTGGTTGAGGCCCTGTGCGCCGCAGCCCACGATGACGATCTTCTTGCCTTTCACGTACTCGCAGCCGTTGGAGAACTCGGAAGCGTCCATGAAGCGGCAGGTGCCCAGTTCCTGAAGCTGGCGACGCAGCGGCAGGGTGTTGAAGTAGTTCTGTCCCATCTTTCCCTCCTGAATATATCGTGTGGTGTGGTTAGTGGCGGTTTGTAGTGTGAAAGTGTGGCGAATGTATACCAAATTTTACATTGCGTAAATTGATTTGTTGTGCATATTGTGTTGCGTGCGACGCAATGCTAAAGACAACTGCTTGGGAAGAATGGGCGTTGTGGGAGAGATGGGAGTTATGGAGGGCCGAATGGATCTGCGTGAGCTGGAAATATTTCTTACGGTGGCGGAACTGAAACATTTCGGACGGGCGAGCCAGGCGTGCAACCTGAGCCCCTCGGCCCTGACCCGCACCATTCAGCGCATGGAGGAGGAACTGGAACAACCGCTTTTCCTGCGCGACAACCGGACGGTGACCCTGTCGCCGGCGGGTGAACGACTGAGGGCGTACGCACGTCTTTGCCTCAACGAATGGCAGGGCCTGCGCTCCTCGATGAAAAACGAACAGACCGTTGCCGGGTCCCTATCTATATATGCATCGATCACGGCGGTCTACAGCCTGCTTCCGGAACTACTGGAGTCATACCGGGAGAAGTACCCAGAGGTGCAACTGGAGTTGAGGACCGGTGCGGCGGAACAGGCGGTGGCGCAGGTGCAAAGCGGGGAGATCGATCTCGCGGTGGCGGCGTTCCCGGACGGGCCGCGCTCCAACATCCAGTTCCTTCCCATTGTCACCATCCCGCTTATCTTCATAGCGCCGCGACGGTCGGGCGCCGTCGAGGTTCCGGTCAAAGGGGAGTGTCTGGATCTTTCCCGCGCGCCGCTGGTGTTGCCGCAGACGGGTCTTTCACGCAGGCGCCTGGACCAGTGGCTCAAGGAGCACCGCATCACCCCCAACATCACCTCCGAGGTTTCGGGGAACGAGGCTATCATCGCCATGGTGCGGCTGGGATGCGGCGTCGGCATCGTGCCGCAACTGGTTCTTGAGCGCAGCCCATTCCGGGACGAAGTGGTCGTCCTGGAGAACGCACCGGAGTTGAAACCCTACGAGGTAGGGCTTTGCACTAGCAAGAGAAACCTGCAGCGGCCGAGCGTGAAGGCGTTTTGGCAACTGGCAGAGGAGCAGTCATCGAAACAAGGGCAGCTCACGCAAAAACGGGAAGAGACAAAGGCTTAAGTAAGAGAAATCATCAAACAGGGATGAAGGGCATGTAAGGGATCAAAGAAATGGCAGTCTCTCGTGAAATGAGAGAGTCGTTTTGGTTTTATCCCTTTTATCCTTTTTATCCCTGTTAGAGCTGTTAACTTTGCGTCTTTGCGCCTTTGCGTGAGACGGTTTTCGCCTTGCCTTCGTTTCACCCATGTGCTATATAAGTTTGCTGTTTAAAATTCGCACGCCATTGCAGTCCTTGCCGGCGGTGCCCGCTTAGCGGGTTCCGGTATCGATGGGTGGCGGAGGGAAAACCAAAAGGAGAAGCAAACATGTCGAACATCACCATGAAAGAACTGCTGGAAGCCGGCGTCCACTTCGGACACCAGACCAAGAGATGGAACCCGAAAATGAAGCCGTACATCTTCGGCGCTCGTAACGGGATCTACATCATCGACCTGCAGAAGACCGTAAGGCTCTTCAAAAACGCCTACAGCTTCGTCACCGACGCTGCCCAGGCTGGTGAGACCATCCTCTTCGTCGGCACCAAGAAGCAGGCTCAGGATTCCGTGGCTGAAGAGGCACAGCGTTGCGGGCAGTTCTACGTCAACGACCGTTGGCTGGGTGGCATGCTCACCAACTTCGCCACCGTCAAGCAGAGCATCGACCGTCTCAAGCGTCTCGACGCCATGATCGCTGACGGCACCATCGAGGCCTACACCAAGAAAGAGCAGCTCAAGCTTGCCAAAGAGCGTGAGAAGCTCGAGAAGACCCTGGGCGGCATCAAGGGCATGGGCAAGGTTCCGGGCGTGCTGTTCGTAGTTGACCCGAAAAACGAAGAGATCGCTGTCAGCGAAGCCAAGAAGCTTGGCATCCCGGTTGTCGCAATCGTCGACACCAACTGCGATCCGGACGACATCAACTACGTCATCCCGGGCAACGACGACGCTATCCGCGCCATCCGCCTGCTGACCAGCAAGATGGCTGACGCAGTTCTCGAAGGTGCCCAAGCTCGCAACGCCCGTCTCCAGACCGGTGCCGAGGAGGAGTTCTCCACCGAGGGCGAGGAAGTGGCTGAAGAGGTTACCGCAGAGGCCTAAGCCTCCCCATCCGCGGCAACCGCAACACCTATCAATAACACAATGACTAAGAAACCCGCGCCGCCAAGGCGCGGGTGACTGTGGAGGATAACGTGAGCATTACAGCTGCACAGGTAAACGAACTCAGGAAAGTAACCGGCGCCGGCCTCATGGACTGCAAGAAGGCCCTGACCGAAACCAACGGCGATCACGAGAAAGCGATCGACTACCTGCGTACCAAGGGTCTGGCTGCCGCCTCCAAGAAGGCTGGCCGCGCCGCCACCGAGGGCCTGGTCGGCTCCTACATCCACGCCGGCGGCAAGATCGGCGTCCTGGTCGAAGTCAACTGCGAGACCGACTTCGTTGCCAAGAACGAAAACTTCCAGGCTTTCGTGAAGGACATCGCGATGCACATCGCTGCAGCTTCCCCGCTGTACGTCCGTCGTGAGGAAGTTCCCGCAGAGTTGATCGAGCGCGAGAAAGCAATCTACCGCGAGAAAGCCAAAGAGAGCGGCAAACCGGCGGCCATCATCGAGAAAATCCTCGACGGCCAGATCAACAAGTTCTTCGGCGACATCTGCCTCATGGAGCAGGCCTACGTTAAGGACCCGGACAAGACCATCCAGACCTTCCTCAACGAGACCATCGCTTCCATCGGCGAGAACATGAGCATCCGTCGCTTCGCCAAGTTCGTGCTCGGCGAAGGCCTCGCCAAGAAGGAGAACGATTTCGCGGCAGAGGTCGCCGCGGCGGCCGGCGTGTAACACGTTCCAAACGGAGCCGGCCATGAAAATGGGCGGCTCTTTTTTTATCTGTAGCAAGGCAAAAGGCGCTGCGCGGGAGGTTCTCGCCCCGGCGGGCGCACCGCACGCGGTACATCGCTGCGGAACCTGTTCTGCGTAAGGGCTTTTTGCCGTCAAAAAAGGCAAGGTGACTACGATGGCAGAACCGTATTACAAAAGAGTACTTCTTAAGCTTTCCGGCGAGGCCCTCGGCGGCGACCAGGGGTACGGCATCGACCCCAACACCATCACCGCCATCGCCCGCGAGGTGAAGCAGGTGGTCGAACTTGGCGTCGAGCTGTGCCTCGTTATCGGTGGCGGCAACATCTTCCGCGGCGTCGCTGCCTCCTCCAAGGGGATGGACCGCGCCAGCGCCGACTACATGGGCATGCTGGCCACCATGATCAACTCCCTTGCCATGCAGGACGCCCTGGAGAAGGTCGGCGTCGATACCCGCGTCCAGTCCGCCATCGGTATGGCCGAGGTCGCCGAGCCCTACATCCGCCGGCGCGCCATCAGGCACCTGGAAAAGGGCAGGGTGGTTATCTTCGGTGCCGGCACCGGCAACCCCTACTTCACCACCGACACCGCCGCGAGCCTTAGGGCCATGGAGATCGGCGCCGACGTGATCCTCAAGGGGACCAAGGTGGACGGCGTCTACTCCGCCGACCCCAACAAGGACAAGAACGCCACCAAGTACGACACGCTCAGCTACCTCGAGGTCCTCAGGAAAGGGCTCCAGGTTATGGACGCCACCGCGATCTCGCTGTGCATGGATAACAGCCTTCCGATCATCGTGTTCGACGTGACGACTGACGGCAATGTCGTACGTGTTGTCAACGGCGAGCCGATCGGCACCCTCGTCAAAGAAGGAGAATAGCATGATCAAGGATGTCATCGCCGATATGAACGTCCACATGGACAAGACCATAGAGTCGCTCAGGAAGGAGTACCAGAAGGTCCGCACCGGTCGCGCCAGCACCGCGCTTCTGGACGACATCAAGGTCGATTCCTACGGCACGCTTTCGCCGCTGAACCAGGTGGCCTCCCTCGCGATTCCCGAGGCGCGCACCATCACCATCCAGCCCTGGGACAACAAGATGATCGGCCCCATCGAGAAGGCGATCATGAACGCAAACCTGGGCCTTACTCCGGCTAACGACGGCAAGTTGATCCGCCTTGTTCTCCCGCCCCTCACTGAGGAGCGCAGGAAGGACATCGCCAAGCAGTTGAAGCGCGACGCCGAGGAGTCCAAGGTGGCCCTGAGGAACATCCGTCGCGACGCCATCGACAAGCTGAAGAAACTCGAGAAGGACAAGCAGATCTCCGAGGACGAGCTGAAGCGCGCCGAGAAGGACGTGCAGGATTCCACCAACAAGTACGTCGCCAAGTGCGATGAGGTGCTGGCCCACAAGGAAAAAGAGGTTATGGAGGTCTGACGGACCGACAGATCAGGGGGGAGCTTGGCTCCCCCTTGAGCCTCCGCCGTCCGTCCGCACTGCTCCCTCAAGTAAACCCCCGATCCAAAGGGGATTTTTTGTTTTCAGGATGCTCATGGACCACAGCTTAGACCCCAAGAAACTTCCGAAGCACCTCGCCGTCATCATGGACGGCAACGGCCGCTGGGCCAAACAGCGCATGCTGCGCAGGATCGTTGGGCATCAAAAAGGTGTTGAGACCGTCCGGGTCATCGTCGAGGAGTGTTCGCGCCTGGGGATTGGCTACCTGACCCTGTTCGCCTTCTCCGCGGAGAACTGGCTGCGCCCCAAGACTGAGGTCAAGGCGCTCATGGCGTTGTTGAAGCAGTACATCCGCAGCGAGACCGCCCGGATGATGCAGAACAACATCCGCTTCAACGTGATTGGCAACCGCACCGACCTCCCCGAGGACGTGAACCGGGAGATCCAGGCGACCATCGACAAGACCGCGGGCAATAGCGGCATGCTGCTCACCCTGGCGCTCTCCTACGGCAGCCGCCAGGAGATCGTGACGGCAGCCAAGCGGCTGGCTTGCGAGGTGGCGGCAGGACGGCTCGCCCCGGAACAGATCGACGAGAACTCCTTTACCGGATCCCTTTTTACCGCCGGGATTCCGGACCCGGATCTCCTGATCAGGACCAGCGGGGAGATGCGCATCAGCAACTTCCTGCTCTGGCAGCTTGCCTACGCCGAGCTTTACTTCACCGAGGTCAACTGGCCCGATTTCGACAAGCACGAGCTGGCGCGGGCCTTCCGCGACTACCAGTCCAGAGAGCGCAGGTTCGGCATGACCAGCGAACAGCTGGTAGAGACGCCGTCCTAGTTCCGGGGCTCGCCCCGAAGGAGTCCGCCATCAAACGACTAGCCACCGCAGCGGTCCTGCTGCCCCTCGTGATTGTTTTCATCCTGAAGGCGTCGGTATTCCAGTTCTCCCTGCTGGTGTCCCTGCTCGCCCTCCTGGGGTTGGACGAGTTCTACCGTATGGCGCTGCCGCAGCGCCGCGGCGAGGGGCGGGTAGCCGCTGTCGCCGGCGCCGGCGCCGTCTTCGCGGTCTTCTCTGGGAACCCGGTGCTGCCGCTGTTCACCCTTACCACCCTGGTGCTCGCTTTCACCCTGGTTGCCCTTTTTCGGCTCAAGGACATCAAGCAGGCCGCCCCTGACGTCGCCCTCGTCCTGATGGGCTTTCTCTATGTGCCGCTTCTGCTGGTGCACCTGGTGCTGGTCAGGTCGCTCCCCAACGGCGTCTCATGGCTGTTCCTGATCATGGTGATCGTCATGGCCGGCGACAGTGCCGCCTACTACGTTGGCTCCACGTTGGGCAAACACCGCCTTTATCCGGCGGTGAGTCCCAAAAAAAGTGTCGAGGGCGCGCTGGGTGGCCTGTGCGGCAGTGTCATAGGAGCGATCATCGTCAAGTTCACCTTCTTCCACCAGCTCGCCATCGGCGACTGCTTCGCCGCCGCGCTCCTCCTGGGTGTGCTGGGGCAGTTGGGCGACCTGTTCGAGTCGCTTATCAAGAGAAGCTGCGGCGTGAAGGACTCCGGCTCGATCATCCCCGGGCACGGTGGCATCCTGGACCGGCTTGATTCGATTTTGTTCGCGGCGCCGGCGGCTTACTACTACGCCTTTTTCCTTTTTTAGGATCGGGTGCCGCGCCGCCGTTGCCACCGCAGCGCTGGAGCGGGCAGCACCACAAAAATATCCGCTAGTTAGCCTGTCGCACCACTTGACTTGAGACATCTGCGAGGGAAAATGAAAAATCTTACCATTTTGGGCTCGACAGGATCGATCGGGGTAAGCACCCTTGAGGTAGTCGCCGCGCACCCGGACAAGTTCCGCGTGGTGGCGCTTACCGCGGGGTCCAACCTGGAACTTCTGAAGCAGCAGATCGAAACCTTTAAGCCCGACCTCGTCTCGGTGCTGACCGCCGACAAGGCCAAGGCGCTGAGCCGCTCCCTGGGCGGTAAAAAACCCCAGATCATGCACGGCGTAGAAGGGCTGATCGCGGCCGCCACCGCCGCCGACACCACCATGGTGGTAGCTGCTATCGTCGGCGCCGCAGGTCTCGTCCCGACCGCTGCGGCCATCATGGCTGGCAAGGACGTTGCCCTGGCCAACAAGGAGACCCTGGTCACAGCCGGGCACCTGATCATGAAGATGGTGCGCGATAAGGGCGTGCGCCTGTACCCGGTCGACTCCGAGCACTGCGCCGTGTTCCAGTCCATGGCCGGCCATCGCACCGAAGACATCGCCAAGGTCATCCTGACCGCCTCGGGGGGGCCGTTCCTGAACTGGGGCAAGGAGAAACTTGCCGGCGCCACCGTGGCCGACGCGCTGAACCACCCCAACTGGAGCATGGGGAAAAAGATCACGGTGGATTCCGCCAGCATGATGAACAAGGGGCTCGAGGTGATTGAAGCCCGCTGGCTCTTCGACATCCCGGTTGAGCGGATCGCGGTCAACATCCACCCCCAGAGCATCGTGCACTCCATGGTCGAGTACGTCGACGGCAGCGTCATGGCGCAACTGGGCGTGCCCGACATGAAGGGGCCGATCGCCTACGCGCTCACCTATCCCGGGCGCGTTGCCTCCGGGGTGAAGCCGCTCGATCTCACCGCGCTGTCGGGGCTCACCTTCTTCAATCCCGATACCGACCGTTTCCCTGCGCTGAAGCTCGCTTACGACGCGGTGCAGGCCGGGGAGAGCATGCCGGCGGTTATGAACGCCGCCAATGAGATTGCAGTGGAGAGTTTTCTCTCCGGCCGGATTGGCTTCATGGCCATCTCCCAGACCATTGCCAAGGTGATGGACCTGCATACCCCGCGCTCCCTGCACTCCATCGAGGAGGTGCTGGAAGCCGACCGCTGGGGGAGAAGGACCGCGAAAGAAGTACTCGGCACCACTTAATCCTTTACCGCTTCGTCCGTCGCTTTGTGCCGCTGGGCCGGGGCGCCGGGGTGTACCCGACCACACCGACAGAGGGACCATATGAGCATATTCTGGGCCATCATCGCCCTCGGGGCGCTGATCTTCATTCATGAGCTGGGGCACTTCCTGTTTGCCAAAACGTTCAAAGTCGGGGTCGAGAAATTCTCCCTTGGCTTTGGTCCTAAGCTGCTCAGCAAACAGGTGGGCGAGACCGAGTACCTGCTTTCCGCGCTCCCCTTGGGGGGCTACGTCAAGATGGTAGGGGAGGGGGAGGACGTCGAGGTCTCCGAAGAGGACCGCAAGCGCTCCTTCGCCGACAAGCCGGTGCTGCAGCGCATCGTCATCGTCGCGGCCGGGCCGATCTTCAACCTCCTGTTCGCCTACGTCATCTTCATCGTTATCTACATGTTCCTCGGTGTTCCCGCCGTCACCACCAAAGTGGGCGAGGTGCTCCCGGACAAGCCGGCGGCACGTGCCGGGATCAAAACCGGCGACGCCATCAAGAGCGTGAACGGCAGGCCGGTGACCCGCTGGGACGAGTTCGCCAAGATCATCTTCGATGGCAAGGCCGTGCCGGTGCAGCTCGAGGTGCAGCGCGGCACCTCGCTGCTCAAGTTCACCATGGTGCCGGAGACGACCACCAGCAAGAACCTCCTCGGTGAGAAGGTTATCCGGCCCGTGATCGGCGTGGTCGCCGCCGGCGAGACCGTCACCGACCATTTCCCCCCCGGTGAGGCCATCGTCAAGGGGAGCGCCCAGTGCTGGAACGTGATCGAACTGACTGTGCTCTCTTTGGTGCGCCTGGTGGAGCGGGCCATCCCGCTGGACAACATCGGCGGGCCGATCATGATCGTCAAGATGGCCGGTGAACAGGCTGCGGCGGGCGGAGTGAGCTTCCTCGCTTTCGTGGCGCTGTTGTCGGTGAACCTGGGTGTGCTGAACCTTTTGCCGGTGCCGATCCTGGACGGCGGACACCTGGCCTTCTTCTTCATCGAGCTGGTCACGGGGAAGCCGCTTTCCAAGCGGACGCGCGAGATCGCACAGCAGGTGGGACTCGTCCTCCTGATCAGCCTCATGATGCTTGCCTTCTACAACGACATCGCGCGCATGATCGCGAGCAAGGCGTAAGACTTTGAAGATACTCACCGTCGACACCTCCAGCAACTGCTCCTCGGTTTCCTTGAGCGATGACGCAACCCTCTTGGGCGAGTGCCTTTTGGGCGAAGACCGCAGTAACTCCGGACGCCTGATGGACTCCATTTCGAGCCTGCTACAGGCCGCCAGGCTTACCCCCGAAGGGATTGATTGCTTCGCCGTATCCCTGGGGCCCGGCTCCTTCACGGGAGTGCGGGTTGGCATCGCCACCGTCAAGGGGCTCGCGCTCGCCACCGGCAAACCCGTGGTCGGCTTTTCTTCCCTGGCCATGTTGGCCATGAACCTCCCCTACAGTTCGGAGCAGGTAGCACCCCTGTTCGACGCCAGGAAAGGAGAGGTGTACGGCGCTCTGTACCGCTGCGGCGCTCTTCCCGATGTCGTCGAGGCCGACACGGTGCTCTCCCCGCAGGACTTTCTCGCACTGGTGAAGCACCCCACCATCTTCGTCGGCGACGGCGCCGTCCGTTACCGTGACCTGATCCAGGACTCCCTCGGAGACCTCGCCATCTTTCCCCCCTGGCACGCCAACCTGCCGCGCGCCTGCGCCGGTGCGGTCATCGCACGCGAATCCGCCCGCGAGGGGAAATTCACCCCGCTTGCCGACCTGAACCCCACCTACCTGCGTGCCTCCGAGGCCGAGATCGCCAAGAGAAAGCGTGAGTCTGTTTAACGCCGTTTTAGTCGGTTGACAGCTTGGTTTTAATGTATTATCGTGTCCCTTCCTACCGTTTCTGGTAACTGCTCTCAACTACTTAGCTTTTGGTAAGACCAACAGTCGGTTTGGTGACCCTGAACAGGGTTCCTGCCGGCGCAGGGAGAACTGCATGCGTAGCGACATGATCACACAAGGGCTGGAGCGCACCCCGCACCGTGCCCTTTTGAAAGGAACCGGCCTGCCACAAAGCGAGATGGGGAAGCCCTTCATCGGCATCGCCACCAGCTTCACCGACCTCATCCCGGGACACGTGGGCATGAGGGATCTTGAGCGTTTCATCGAGAAAGGCGTCCACACCGGGGGCGGCTACTCGTTCTTCTTCGGCATTCCCGGCGTCTGCGACGGCATCTCCATGGGGCACAAGGGGATGCACTACTCCCTCCCGACCCGCGAGCTGATCGCGGACATGGTCGAGTCCGTGGCCGAGGCGCACCGCCTGGACGGCCTGGTGCTTTTGACCAACTGCGACAAGATAACCCCGGGCATGCTCATGGCGGCGGCCCGCCTGGACATCCCCTGCATCGTGGTCACCGCAGGCCCGATGATGAGCGGCCGCGGCGACGCCGGCAGGAAATACTCCTTCGTCACCGACACCTTCGAGGCGATGGCCCGCTACAAGGCCGGCGTCATTGACGACCAGGAACTGGCCCGCTGCGAGGAGAACGCCTGCCCTGGGATGGGCTCCTGCCAGGGACTCTTCACCGCCAATACCATGGCCATCCTCACCGAGACCATGGGCATGAGCCTGCCGCGCTGCGGCACCGCGCTCGCCGTTTCCGCTTTGAAGCGCCGCATCGCCTTCGCCTCCGGCGAGCGCATCGTCGACCTGGTGCGTGAGAACGTCACCCCGCGCTCCATCTTGACCCGCGAGGCGTTCGAGAACGCGATCCGCGTCGACCTGGCGCTGGGCGGCTCCTCCAACACCGTGCTGCACCTGCTCGCCATCGCCCACGAGGCCGGCGTGGAGTTGCCGCTGAACACCTTCGACATCCTCTCCAAGACGACCCCGCAGATCGCCTCGATGAACCCGGCGGGCGAGCACTTCATGGAAGACCTCGACGCCGCCGGCGGCGTGGCCGGCGTCATGAAGCAGTTGGGCGACAAGATCCACGACTGCCCGACCCTGATGGGGCTTTCCACCAAGGAGATCGCGGCGAGCCTGAAAGGGGTGGACGACAGCGTGATCCGCCCGGTGGACGCGCCGGTCAAAAAGGAAGGCGGCATCGCCGTCCTCTTCGGCAACATCGCCCCCCAGGGCGCCGTGGTCAAGCAGTCCGGCGTCGGCGAGAAGATGATGCAGTTCACCGGCACCGCTCGCTGCTTCGATTCCGAAGACATCGCCATGGCAGCCATCATGAACGGCCAGATCAAGAGCGGCGACGTGGTGGTGATCCGCTACGAAGGCCCCAAGGGCGGCCCGGGCATGAGGGAGATGCTGGCGCCTACCGCTGCCATCATGGGTCTGGGCCTGGGAGACTCTGTGGCGCTTATCACCGACGGTCGCTTCTCCGGCGGCACCCGCGGCCCCTGCATCGGCCACATCTCGCCCGAGGCGGCCGTTGGCGGTCCCATTGCCCTCGTTGAAGACGGTGACAAGATCGAACTCGATATTCCGTCCCGTTCCCTGAAGCTCCTCGTGAGCGACGAGGAACTGGTCAGCCGGCGCTCCCGCTGGGTTGCGCCCGAGCCGAAGATCAAGAAGGGTTGGCTCGCCCGCTATGCTAAGGTGGTCACCTCCGCCCACACCGGCGCCATTACCACCGCTGAATAAAACCTCGACCCCCTTTACCGAGGGGCAGAGGGAGGCCCTCCTTTCACCGGGGAGGGTCGGCCTCAGGGGAAGTCTTCATTACTAGTGATTCGGCGCTTACCAAGCGCGGGATCGATCAATAGCGGCAGCTTTTCTGCCGCAGCATGGGGGTACAACATGAAACTGAACGGAGCACGCATCCTGCTGGAGTGTCTCAAACGGGAGGGGGTCGACACGATCTTCGGCTATCCCGGTGGGACCGTCATCAACCTCTACGACGAGCTCTTCTCGTTCAAGGAGATCAGGCACATCCTGCCCAGGCACGAGCAGGCCGGCGTCCACGCGGCCGACGGCTACGCCCGCGCCACCGGCAAGGTCGGTGTCGCCATCGCCACCTCGGGGCCCGGTGCCACCAACACCATCACCGGCATCGCCACCGCCTACATGGACTCCATCCCGATGGTGATCATCACCGGGCAGGTGCCCACCGCGCTGATCGGCAACGACGCCTTCCAGGAAGCCGACATCATCGGCATCACCCGTCCCTGCACCAAGCACAACTTCCTGGTGAAAGACGTCAGAGACCTCGCCACCATCATGAAGAAGGCGTTCTACATCGCCCGCACCGGCCGTCCCGGCCCGGTCGTGGTCGATCTCCCCAAGGACGTCCAGATCGCTCAAACCGAGTTCCACTACCCCGAGAGCGTCGAGATCCGTGGCTACAAACCGACCGTCGAGGGGCACCCGAAGCAGATCGAGAAGGCGATCGCCTCGATCATGCAGGCGAAGAAGCCGGTGATCTACGTGGGGGGTGGTGTCATCCTGGCCAACGCTGCCGCCGAGCTGGTCGCGGTCGCCAAGCGCTTGGGCATCCCGGTCACCACGACCCTGATGGGCCTCGGTGCGTACCCGGAGAACGACCCGCAGTCCCTGGGGCTTTTGGGCATGCACGGCACCTACTACGCCAACATGGCCGTGTCCCACTGCGACATGCTGATCGCCATCGGCGCCCGCTTCGATGACCGCGTCACCGGCAAGATCGCCTCGTTCGCACCGCACGCGAAGATCGTCCACGTCGACGTCGACCCGACCTCGATAAAGAAGAACGTCCGCGTCGACCTCCCCATCGTGGGCGACGTGCGCGACGTCCTCCAGAAGATGCTCAAGGTGGCCGACGAGATCGGTCCGGACGCCAAGGCCTGCCAGGCGGCACTTGCCCCCTGGATCGCCGAGATCGACGAGTGGAAGACGAAACATCCGATGACCTACAAGCAGTCCACCTCGGTGATCAAGCCGCAGTACGTGATCCAGAGACTGCGCGCCCTGTCCGACCCGGACGCCATCGTGGCCACCGACGTCGGCCAGCACCAGATGTGGACCGCTCAGTTTTTCGGCTTCACCGCCCCGAGGACGCTCCTTTCCTCCGGCGGCCTGGGCACTATGGGCTTCGGCCTCCCAGCTGCCATGGGGGCGCAGGCGGGCTTCCCCGAGCGCCAGGTCATGGTGGTCTGCGGCGACGGCGGTTTCCAGATGAACATGCAGGAACTCGCCACCATCGTGCAGAACCGTCTCAACGTAAAGATCGTCATTCTCAACAACAACTTCCTGGGCATGGTACGCCAGTGGCAGGAGCTCTTCTTCGACAAGCGCTACTCCTCGACCTGCATGGAACTTCCCATCGACTTCATCAAGCTCGCCGAGGCCTTCGGCGCCACCGGCCTGCAGGCCACCAAGGTGGACGAGGTTGACGAGGTCATCAAGAAAGGGTTCGCCATCAAGGGCCCCGTACTGATGGAGTTCAAGGTTGCACGCGAGGAAAAGGTGCTGCCGATGGTCCCGGCCGGCGCTTCGCTGACCGAGATGGTTCTTGCCAGCTAATTTGCCAACTGCCTGAGGAGGGTAAACATGAGACATACCATTGCTGTTCTGGTCGAGAACGAGTTCGGCGTTCTCTCCCGCGTGGTCGGACTTTTTTCCGGGCGCGGCTTCAACATAGATTCGCTCACCGTGGCTCCCACCAACGACGAGGCGCTGTCCCGCATCACCCTGGTGACCCGCGGCGACGAGCAGATCATCGAGCAGATCACCAAGCAGCTCAACAAGCTGATCGACGTGATCAAGGTGATCGATTTCGAACCGGAGAACGCCATCGAGCGCGAGATGGTGCTGGTCAAGGTGTCTGCCGAGGACCAAAGCCGCGCCGAGGTGCTGAGAATCGCCGACATCTTCCGCGCCAAGGTCATCGACGTGACACCGAAGTCCTACACCCTGGAGGCCACCGGTGCCCCGGCCAAGGTAAGCGCCATGGTCGAGCTGCTGCGCCCCCTGGGGCTTAAGGAGCTGGTCAGCACCGGTCCGGTGGTGATCGGGCGCGGCGCCAAGGCCTGGAAGGGGTAGCAGCTTCTTTTCATTGCAAGAAAGGCCGTTTTCGGGCATACTCCCGCCTTGGTGCGCAGGGGCCCGGAAACGGCCTTTTTCCGTCCCGGTCCCGTAAGGAGTTCCCATCGGCTCCGCTTCTCCCGCACGACTACTTTTCAAGAGGTACTAGATGCGCAACACAAATACCCCCGTCGCAGTCGAGGGGTACCCGTTCATCGCCGGTTTCGCCGCTGTCGCGGCCCTGCTGGCGCTGCTTGGCCAGTTCCTGCATTTCGGATTCTTCATCCCTGCAGCGCTTTTCCTGCTGCTCGCCCTGTTCTCCATCTTCTTCTTCAGAAACCCCGAGCGCACCACCCCTCCGGGTGAAAACGTGGTGGTGGCTCCCGCCGACGGCGAGGTGATCTTCCTCGGCAAGGTGACCGAGCCGCATACCGGCGCAGAGATGGAGAAGATCAGCATTTTCATGTCCGTTTTTAGCGTGCACATCAACCGCGCTCCGCTTACCAGCAAGGTGGTCGATTCCTTCTATAACAAGGGGAAGTTCTACGACGTGCGCGACGAGCGGGCGACCTTCGAGAACGAGCAGCAGGGGCTGGTGCTGGAATCCGCGACCGGTTTGCGGATGGTGGTGGTGCAGGTTGCCGGTCTGATCGCGCGCCGCATCATCTGCTACGCCAAGGTGGGGGACCAGTTGACCCGCGGGCGCCGCTACGGGTTGATCCGTTTCGGTTCCCGGTTGGACGTCTACCTGCCGCTGGGGACGCGGATCGATGTTGCCATGAACCAGATGACTGTTGCCGGTGAGACCGTGCTGGGGATACTGCCGTGAGCGAAGATAGACCGAAAGTAGAAAGGGAAGGGATGCGCAAGGGGATCTACATCCTCCCCAACCTGTTCACCGCCGGGAGCCTGTTCGCCGGCTTTTACTGCATGGTGTCCACCGTGAACAGCGACTACCGCACCGCAGCGCTCTGGATCCTGGCCTCCTCCATCTTCGACGGTCTCGACGGCAAGGTGGCGCGTCTGACCGGTACCGCGAGCAAGTTCGGCGTCGAGTTCGACTCGCTTGCCGACGTGGTCTCCTTCGGGGCTGCGCCGGGACTCCTCATGTACTGCTGGGCCTTGAAGCCCTTCGGGCGCCTGGGGTGGCTGGCCGGATTCCTGTTCCTGGCCTGCGCGGCGCTCAGGCTCGCGCGCTTCAACGTCCAGGTGGAAACGGTGGAGAGCAAGCGTTTCGTCGGCCTCCCCACGCCGGCCGCGGCCAGCATGGTATCGGCTACAGTGCTCTTCTTCTACCACATGGGTTGGCCCGCTTCTTACAACAAGCTCGCCATCCTGGTGCTGATCTACTTCCTTGCCCTGCTCATGGTGTCCAACGTCAAGTACTACTCGTTCAAGGACCCGAGCCTGATCAAGCGGCAGCCCTTCGCCCTGCTGGTGCTGGCGGTGCTGCTCCTGATCGTCATTGCTGCGGAGCCCGTGATCATGCTCTTCACCATCTTCATCTGCTACATCCTCTCCGGTCCCATCGGCTTCGTGATCACCTATCCGCGCCGGCGCCGCCTGGAGCGCGCCATGCACCGCGGGCACGAGGGGATGAAGAAGAACCAGTAGGCTGGTCCGACGTTCTGCTTTCTGAGTTAAACCGGACTCTCGTGCCGGGACATCAAATAGTGGTTTCGTGGACTCAAAAGATGACGGCGTTGCCATAGCGGCAACGCCGTTTTAATTGCCGCTGCACGAAAATAAAACAAAAAGCGCTTGACAGCCGTCGGTGCCTTTTCTATTATCTCCCGAAACTAAAGGCAGTGATGAGGAGTAGTAGCCTTTCCCTTCCCCTACAGAGAGCCGGTGGTTGGTGCAAACCGGTGAGGAAGCAGGTGAACTCGCCTTGGAGCCGTCTCGGTGAACAACGGTCGTTCTATTTTCCGAAAGGGGAATTGGCCGGTGCTAGCTGTGGCCGTCAGCCCGCGTAAAGGGCCCAAGAGGTCCGTCGTCGACGGATGAATGAGGGTGGTACCGCGGAAGCTTTCAGAAGCCTTCGCCCCTTACTGGGGCGGAGGCTTTTTTTATTTCGGCCTGCTGGTTTTTGCCACCTTGTCTGTTTTAATTAGCAGGCGGGGCAGGGCAGGCTAACGAAGCAGCACAACCACACAAGGGGGAAGCGCAAGTGAACAACACGGAACCGAAGACCATCAAGATCTTTGACACCACACTCAGAGACGGGGAGCAGTCCCCGGGCGCCAGCATGAACATCGAGGAGAAACTCCGCCTTGCCAAGCAGCTCCAGAAACTGAACGTGGACGTCATCGAGGCGGGTTTCCCGATCGCCTCCGAAGGGGATTTTGAGGCGGTAAAAAAGGTGGCCCAGACCATCAAGGGGCCGGAGATCGCCGGCCTGTGCCGCGCCGGTTTCAAGGATATCGATCGTGCCTGGGAGGCTCTCAAGTTCGCCGAGGATAAGGGTCGCATCCATACCTTCATCGCCACCTCCGACATCCACATGAAGTACAAGCTGCAGATGACCCCGGCCCAGGTGCTGGAGGCCGCCGTGAAAGGTGTCAAGCGGGCCCGCTCCTACACCGGTAACGTCGAGTTCTCCTGCGAGGACGCCGTTCGCACCGATCTGAAGTTCCTGGCCGAGGTGGTGGGCGCGGTCATCGACGCCGGCGCCACCGTGGTCAACATCCCAGACACCGTCGGCTACACCATTCCCTTCGAGTACTTCAACATCATCAAGTACCTGAAGGACAACGTGAAGAACATCGACGACGCGGTCATCTCCGTGCACTGCCACAACGACCTCGGCCTCTCCGTGGCCAACTCCATCGCCGCCGTCCAGGCTGGCGCCGGACAGGTAGAGTGCACCATTAACGGCATCGGCGAACGTGCCGGCAACTGCTCCCTGGAAGAGTTCGTCATGGCCATTAGGACCCGCGGCGACATCCTCCCCTTCAAGACCAACGTGGTCACCGAGCAGCTCACCCCGGCTTCGCGCCTGTTGACCCAGGTGACCGGCATCGCCGTGCAGCAGAACAAGGCCATCGTCGGCGCCAACGCCTTTGCCCACGAGGCGGGGATCCACCAGCACGGCATGCTGATGGACAAGTCGACCTACGAGATCATGACACCGGAGTCGGTGGGCCTGAAGGCGAGCGCCCTGGTGCTCGGCAAGCACTCCGGCCGCCACGCCTTCAAGAAGAGGCTGGAAGAACTGGGGCACGACCTGGACGAAGAAGCGCTGAACAAGGCGTTCACCCGCTTCAAGGCCCTCGCCGACCTCAAAAAGGAGGTCTACGACGAGGACCTGGACGCCATCGTCGCCGACCAGACCAAGAAGATCGACGAGAAGTACAAGCTCTGCCACATCACCGTGACCTGCGGTTCCTTCGCCGTTGCCACCGCGACCGTGCAGATGGAGATCGACGGCATGCAGGTGCGGACCGCCGAGCTGGGTGACGGCCCGGTCGATGCGACGCTGAAAGCTATCAAGAAGCTCGCCAAGCGTGACGCCCAGCTTCTGCAGTACAACGTCGGGTCCATTACCGGTGGCACCGATGCGCTGGGTGAAGTCACCGTCCGCATCACCGAAGGTGAACGCACCCCCGTCGTCGGCCGCGGTTCCTCCACCGACATCATCGAGGCATCTGCCAAGGCCTACATCGACGCACTTAACCGGCTCTACTTTGCCACCGACCGCGATGTAGAATCTCTTTAAAGCTGAAACCAGGAACACAGAGGACACGAGTAGCACAGAGGACACAGAGGGAACGGCTTGAGGGTTTGCAACCCCGCATTCGGTATTTCTCTGTGTCCTCTGGGGACCTCCGGGGCCTCTGTGGTAAGGCTTTTGCCCCGTTCTTGCAACTGAAACTGTGAGGACGGGGCTTTTTGTTACCCTGTAGGATGCCAGCCATCCCTCTCTTCGTTTTCTTTACATTTTTTTTACTGTAATTGTTTTTACTACTGTGTAATCTTAAGACTCATCTCTCTAAATCTATTCCCACACCATCCGATCCATAAAAGGTGACAACCATGTCCAGTGGTTTCCGCTTCTGCCTTGTCGCTTTGACTGTAGCCCTGACCTGTCTGACTGCTCATGCCTTCGCGAAGAAGCCGGCTGAACTCTGGTCCTTCTTCTACTACGACGGAACAACCTTCGTTGCCGGCAGGCCTGCGCAACTGACACCCTTTGTCGCGGTGAGGGCTGGTTTTCTCCCGGTGGTCGAGACCAGGGAAGAGCGGATCAAGGAAGTGAAAATGCCCGAGGGAACCGGCGCCCTGGTCGGTATCTGTTACGTGCAGTCGTACGGTGGAAAGCTGAAGCCTGCGCGTGGGTTTCATCCCGTCCCCATGCAGGAGATCGACGTCACAGCGGCAGGTGCGCAGTCCGCGACATCGGTGCAGACCGACAGCAACGGTTATTTCGTTATGGTCCTCCCGCCCGGGAGTTATAGGGTTGGCAACCAGCAACTCGAGGTCCAGATCGAAAAAGGTAAAACCAATTTCATCCCCGTGCGCGTGGGGAAAAGGATGGTGGACTAGTGGCAAAATTTACATCGCTGCGTGCGCTCTTCGTCACGCTGTTGTTTCCGGCAATCGCTTCCGCCGCGTCGCTTGATGATTACTACCTGTCCAAGTTCGGGCCACAGGCCCAACTTGCCAAGGCGCTGGAGAGCGTGGTCGGTCTGCAAAGCCACACCGCCGAACGCTGCCGCACCGATTTGTACCGCAGCCTCAAGAGGGACTTCGCTGCTTTGCAGCCGGCCACCAAAAAGGCGTTGGCGAGTTACATCACCCCCCCGACCCTTTCGGGCCAGACTTCACCGTCATCTGCCCCGACCTTCAGCAGCACGCATTTTACCATCCACTACACCACCACCGGTGTTGACGCTCCCAGCCTGACCGATGCCAACGCCAACGGCGTCCCGGATCATGTTGAACGTGTCGCAGCAGTTTTCGAAGAGGTTTATTCCACAGAGATTGGCACAATGGGGTATCGGCCCCCGCCGGTTTCCAAGTACGATGTCTACCTTCTGGATCTCACCAGCCAGGGGGCCTACGGCTTTACCTCCGACTTTGGGGCGCCTACCACATCGAATGTCTCGGTCGGGAGTTATATCGAGATCGACAAGGCCTTCAGCGATCCGATGTTCACCGTTCACGGTCTCTACACCGCTGACCAGATGCTTCAGATAACGGCGGCTCACGAGTTTCATCACGCCATCCAGTTTGGCTATAACTATTACTTCGACATCTGGTACGGCGAGGCCACCTCGACCTGGATGGAAGACCAGGTTTATGACAGCGTCAATCAGTGCTATATCTACCTGCCGGACTACGTCTCCGTGGCGGCGACCATCTCGCTCAACGCCGGGCTCAATGGCGGGTCGGAGTACGGCCGCTGGCTTTTAAACCGCTACCTGGCCGAGCAGCACGACACCCAGACCACTTCGGTGGTACGGCTTATCTGGGAAAAACTGGGCACTCTCAGCCCGACCAACAGCCCCAAGACCGCTGCCGGTGACCTGCAGATGCCGCCTGTGATCGATTCGGTACTGGTAAACTCGTACGGCAGTTCCCTGACCGCTGACTTCGTGGGATTCGCCAAGAAAATTTATGCCCGGAGTTGGTCAACCCATCTTGCCGACCTTAACAAGATTCCCTCTGCAAGCATCGCCGCTAGCTATTCGGCGTATCCGGTTCCTGCCAACCTGGTCACGATGCCGCACTACACCTTCGCCTTCTACCGGTTCGTCCCCACAGTGGGTGTGGCGGATCTTACCATCAGCGTCACCAAAACCACGGGGGCGCAGGTGTCGGTGCTGAAAAAGGTCAGCGGCGTGGTCAGCGAGATTGCCGCAAATGTCGGTGGAGCCACCTATACGGTCACCGGCTTTGGTTCGCTCAACCCCGCTACCGACGAGGTGGTGCTGGTCGTCGTCAACACCACCAACGTCGATAATCACCAGGTTAGTTTCAGTACCGACGGCAGCGCCTCCGCCGTCACCGAGCCTACAGTGAGCACTGGCAGTGGTACTGGTACTGGTGGGGGCGGCGGGGGAGGAGGGTGCTTCATCGCGACGGCGGCTTACGGCAGCTACCTGCACCCCAAGGTTGCCGAACTGCGGGCCTTCCGCGACCGCTACCTCTTGACCAACGCTCCTGGCCGGCTCTTCGTGGCGGCGTACTACCGGATCAGCCCGCCGATCGCCGACGTGATCGCCCGGCACGAGTGGATGAAGAGCGGGGTGCGTTGCCTGTTACTGCCGCTGATTTTCGCGGTGGAGCATCCGGTGGTGGCGCTGGCGCTGCTGCTTTTGGTGGTGGGGGTGTCCGTGCGTTGGGGAGTGCTGCTGCTGAAGGGGAGGGGACGACAGGCTGTTGCCCTCTAAAAGGATCCCTCCCCCTGCTCCTCTCAAGAAGGGCGAGGGGGTTGCGAGGGGAGCTGTCACCGGGAGGAGGTGATCCCTGGGGGACAGTTTAGGGAGTGTCAGGTTTTATGACAAAAAAAAGGCCCCGCCGGGATTCCGGCGGGGCCTTTTTGACGCTTGAGGCTAACTATTAGCCTATCTTTTTGACGTTCGCAGCCTGCAGACCTTTCGGCCCGTTGGTCACGTCAAAGGAGACCGATTCCCCTTCAGCCAGGGACTTGAAGCCTTCCCCGGTGATTGCGGAGAAGTGCACGAACACGTCCTCGCCGTTCTCCTGCTCGATGAAGCCGAATCCTTTCGCGTCGTTGAACCATTTAACTTTGCCCTGTGCCATTTTCCTGCCTCCTTTTTCTAACCTCCGGGACTCTGCCGGATCTACGTTTGATGCTGCAATTTCCGGAAGGTTCTTGGGCTGGAAATGGCTCAAAGTGGCGGTAACCCTTTGGCTTTTCGGCGCGGCAAACTTCCAGAACTAGCTGCTGGAATAAAAATTAACATCGTGTAATAACCTTGTCAAGAAAATATTTACAAAACGTTTTTTTCAAAGGCTCTCTACTAAAAGGTGTTTAACCTCCTAATGAAGGCTATAAGCAGGCCGTAGTGCTGGTGGTGGAAGCGGAAGGCGATGCGCGGCAGATCAAGCAGATCCGGCTCGTCGACCTCCTCGGGACGGGCGCTAATGAGCTCGATCCGGCTCCCTTCCAATCTTAATTCGGGGAATTCATTCTCCAGCATTTCGATTTGCTCCGCCGTGAGCACCTTGGTGAGACGGATAATGAGCTCGCCGTTGACGAAGCGAATAGAATGGTAGTTGGTGTAGAAGTCGTCGATGACCTGAACCGCTTCTTCGTAGCTCTTGGTGATGGTGAAGATGGAGAAGTCCTCGGCGGAGATGAAACCCATAACAAGCAGTCTTTCCTTGATGAAGCGGAAGAATTGTTCCCAGTATCCTTCCTCGTCGTCCACCAGAACCAGCGGTTTGGGGCTGGTCTTGCCGGTTTGCACCAGGGTGAACACCTCCATGGCCTCGTCCAGCGTCCCGAAACCGCCCGGAAAAACAGCGATGGCGTCGGATTCCTTTACGAAGGCGACCTTGCGGTTGAAGAAATACTTGTAGGTGATCAGCCTCGGGTTCTTCAGCATGATCGGGTTGGCGCTCTGTTCGAAGGGGAGCTTGATGTTGGCTGCAAAGGACGCCTCGCTGCCGGCCCCTTCGTTGCCCGCCTGCATGATCCCGCCACCGCCTCCGGTGATGATCATGTACCCCTTGTCAGCCAGGAGCCGGCTGAACTGGATGCACTTCTGATACATCTCCTCCTCGGGGCGGGTCCGCGCCGAGCCGAAGATGGTGACTTTTTTCTTCTGGCGGTAGGGCGCAAATACGGTGGTGGTGTAGCGCATCTCCTTCATGGTGTTGCTTAAAAGCTTCAGGTCTGCCAGGTAGCTGGTATCCTGTCCCGCCTTGAGGGCCGCGATAATCATCTCGCGCGTCTGCTCGGGGTGGTGCACCCCTCCGGCCTTCTGCATAAGATCGTCGATCATCTGGTCGATTTCATTGTTTGTCCTGTTGAAACGAAGTTGCATAGGAGGCTCCCTGTTGGATTGAGGGGGCCATTATAGCACGGGTATATCTGTAGGCAAATGTTTAATAACATTGAACAATTATTAGTTTGATTTGTTGCTCTTATTTTATTATCTTGGCTGCTGTGAAAAACCATTCCAACCTTTAAAAGGAAGCGCAATTTATGGGTATGACTACGGCTCAAAAGATATTCGCGGCCCATCTGGTTGATGAGCCTTTTGCAGGAACCAAGGTGCTCGGCATCGACGTGGTGATGTGTCACGAAATCACCACCCCCATCGCCATCGCGGACCTCATGGCGCGCGGCAAAGACCGGGTCTTCGACAACACCAAGATCAAGGCGGTCATTGACCACGTGACCCCGAGCAAGGACTCCAAGACCGCAACCCAGGCCAAGATGCTCAGGGACTGGGCGCGCCGCCACGATATCAAGGACTTCTTCGACATCGGCGCCAACGGCGTCTGCCATGCGCTGTTTCCGGAGAAGGGCTTTATCCGCCCGGGTAACACCGTCATCATGGGCGACTCCCACACCTGCACCCACGGCGCTTTCGGCGCCTTCGCCGCCGGCGTCGGCACCACCGACCTCGAGGTGGGGATCCTGAAGGGTGTCTGCGCCTTCCGCGAGCCCAAGACCATCAGGATCAACCTGAACGGCACCCTCCCCAAAGGCGTATTCGCGAAAGACGCCATCCTGCGCGTCATCGGGGAGCTGACTGTGAACGGCGCCACCGACCGCGTCATCGAGTTCGGCGGACCCATCGTCGACGGCATGACCATGGAGTCCAGGATGACCCTGTGCAACATGGCCATCGAGGCGGGCGGCACCTCCGGCATCTGCGCTCCGGATCGCGTCACCGTCGACTACCTCTGGCCCTTCATCTCCGACTCCTTCGCTTCCAAGGAAGCGGCGGTCGCCGAGTACAGCAAGTGGGCCTCCGACGCCGACGCCGAGTACGACAAGGTGATCGACCTCGACCTCTCCAACCTGACCCCGCTGTGCACCTTCGGCTATAAGCCGGACCAGGTCAAGAGCATCGACGAGATGGCCGGCCAGCCGGTGGACCAGGTCTACCTCGGCTCCTGCACCAACGGTCGTCTCGAGGACCTCAGGGTCGCGGCCCAGATCCTTAAGGGGAAGAAGATCGCCCCGACCGTGCGCGGCATCCTCTCGCCGGCAACCCCGCAGATCTACAAGGACGCGGTGGCCGAGGGGCTGATCCAGATCTTCATGGACGCCGGCTTCTGCGTCACCAACCCGACCTGTGGCGCCTGCCTGGGCATGAGCAACGGCGTCCTGGCTGAGGGTGAGGTCTGCGCCTCTACCACCAACCGCAACTTCATGGGCAGGATGGGCAAAGGGGGCATGGTGCACCTGCTCTCGCCGGCGACCGCCGCCGCCTCCGCCATCGAAGGCAAACTTGCCGACCCGCGCAAGTACTTGTAAGCAACTGACAATGGATAATTGACACTTGACGATGACGCACGTCGTTGTCGTCGACTATCACCGTTGACACACTGACAACGAAAATGCGGGTGCTCCCGCTAGACTAGGAGATCGATATGAAAACATTTGGCGGCCCGGCCCTTTTCCTGGACCGTAGCGACATAAACACCGACGAGATCATCCCGGCCAAGTACCTCACCGAGATCACCAAGGAGGACCTGAAGCCGTACCTGCTCGAGGACCTCAAACTCCCGGGCTTTGACCCCAAGAGCGATAAAACCTTCGGCGCCGGCGCCGTGGTGACCCGCGCCAACTTCGGCTGCGGCTCCTCCCGCGAGCATGCTCCCTGGGTCTTCGAGGTGAATGGCATTAACGTGGTCATCGCCCAGTCTTTCGCCAGGATCTTCCGGCAGAACATGTTCAACTGTGGCATGGCGGCTATCGAGCTCTCCCCGGAGAAGATCGACCAGCTCTTCAGCTACGCCGGCGCTGCCGACGCGGCCATCGAGGTGGACGTGGCCAACACCACCCTCACCATCAAGGGGGGAGGACGAGAGGAGTCGATGCAGTTCGAAATCTCTCCGTTTGACAAGGCGCTGGTTCTTGCCGGCGGCTGGGTTGATTACGCCGACAGCAAATACTGATCGACCCGTAGTCCAAAGCAGATCATCATTCAACGAGGCAGGAGACAGACGTTTCCTGCCTCGCTCTTTTTCGCTTCAATGCTGGACATTTGCCCAAGAGGTGGCATAACTTTCGCGTGGCGTTTTAGATAGAGGCTGCAGGAAGGGAGATTGTCCATACACTGCTCCTCCAGATTCATTCGTGACTGCCGTCGAGACTATATTTTGATTGACTATGCCTGATTACAGCAGTTACTATCCGGAATCCTATATAATATCTGGGCTATTAAGAGGTACATGACACGTTTCACGCCGTCCATAACCGGGTTGTCCGCTTTGTTGTTCCTGGCAACCGTTGCTTGCGCTGAACCCCAGCCTGAGCCACAGCCGGTACCGAGGTCTGAGCCTCCAACTGAGCAGAAAGCTGATCAGAAGGCTGAGCAGAAGGCTGAGCAGAAGGCTGAGCAGAAGGCTGAGCAGAAGGCTGAGCAGAAGGCTGAGCAGGCACCCGAGCAGAAAGGGACCATCTTCACCTTGTGGCCCCTGATCGACTATCGCGAGAGCCCCAAGGAGCGCTTCAGCAATCTCGCCATCCTCGGTCCGCTGTTCAAGTACCAGCGCAACGGGGATGACAGGGATGTCGCCCTGCGTCCGCTGTTCTACAGGACCACCCGCACCGACGAGCATGCTTCCTCTTCCTACTACCTCTACCCGGTGGCAACCCAGGAGAAGACCCCGGAAGCGGACAACTTCGAGGTGCTGCAGCTGTTCAGGACCTCCAGCTATCGAAAGCAGGAGACGGCGCCGGAACGCGAACAGTCGACCATGCTCTTTCCGTTCTATATCGCAGGCGACTCCAAACAGCACGGGCACTACCGCGCCTTTTTCCCGGTCTACGGCAACATCTACGACCGTTTCTGGCGCGACGAGTACCACTTCGTCATGTTCCCGCTTTACGGCAGCACCGTGAAGAAGGGGACCACCACCAGGCACTACCTCTGGCCCATATTCTCCACCACCTCCGGCGAGAACGAGTCGGGCTTCGGCGTCTTCCCGCTCTACGGCGAATCGCACAAGACCGGCGTGTACCAGAAACGTTTCGTGCTCTGGCCGTTCTACACCTCGGAGAGCACCGGCCTCAACACGGATAACCCGACCAGCAAGAAGTTCATCTTCCCGCTGTACGCATCGACCGACTCGCCCAAAAGGACCTCGCGCAGCTACCTGTGGCCTTTCTTCGGCTACACCGACGACCGCGGCAAGAAGCAGGAGGAGGTGGACTACTTCTGGCCCTTCATCACCAAGGTGCGCGGCGAGAAGAAGAACAGCGACAGCTTCCTGCCGTTTTACTCGCACGAGGCCTTCTCTGGCGGCGAGAAGAGCTGGTATCTGTGGCCCCTGTACAGGCACGAGGAGCTGAAGTCGGAAAACTTCGGTCAGGACCAGGACCGGATCCTCTTCTTCCTGTACCGCGATAATCACGAGTTCTGGCCCAAAGACGGCAACGAGCGGCGCCGCACCACCATGTGGCCGCTATTTTTGTACCGCAAGAGCCCCGAGGGTGTCTCTTCCTTCTCCTTCCCCGCCCCCGTGGAGTCGATCCTGGACAAGGAAGGGATCGAGAAGGATTGGGCGCCTTTGTGGCGCATCTACCAGAGACGCTGGGACCAGGGGGGCAACTCCACGTCCAGCCTGCTCTGGAACCTGTTCTGGCATGAGCGGCGCGGCAACGACCTTGCCTACGAGTTCTTCCCGTTCATCTCCTACCGCGACACCGCCAAGGAGAGGGAACTGAAATTCCTGAAGGGGCTGGTAAGCCTGAAGCGCGATGGCGGGCAAGAGGAGTTGAGCCTCTTCTGGCTCCCCTTCGGACTGAAATGGGGGGATAAGTGAGCCAAGTTTTCGAACCGCTAGGCAAGAGGGTGCTCTACTTCTACCAGGTGCTGGGGGAGATGACCATCCTGATGGGCAAGGTCGTATACTTCATACGCGAGGCGCCCCGCAATATCCCCAGCATCCTGACCCAGATGGCGATCGTCGGCTGGGACACCCTTCCCGTCGCATCGGTCATGGCCTTTTTCGTTGGGATGGTGCTCGCCCTGCAGACCGGGGTCGAGTTGCAGAAGTACGGCGGCCAGAACATCATCGGGGCCATCGTCGGCCATTCCATGGTGCGCGAACTTGGGCCGGTCATGACCAGCTTCCTGGTTGCCGGGCGCTGCGGCTCCGCCATGGCCGCCGAACTGGGGGTCATGACGGTGTACGAGGAGATCGACGCGCTGAAGACGCTGGATATCGACCCGGTGCGTTACCTCGCCATGCCGCGTTTCATCGCCTGCATCATCTGCGTCCCGGCCCTGGTGCTCTACTCGGACCTGATCGGCATCTTCGGGGGCGCGTTGATCAGCAACCTGCACCCGCAGATCTTCGTCTCGTACGCAACCTACTACGACAGCCTCACCGCCGCGCTGAAGATGAAGGAGATCGGCATCGGTCTCACCAAGTCCATGTGCTTTGGGGGCATCATCGCCCTGGTCTGCTGCTACGTTGGCTTCGCCACCTCGGGGGGCGCCAGGGGGATCGGCCAGTCCACCACGAGGTCCGTCGTGCTCTCGTTCATGCTGATCCTGGTCGCCGACTACGTGCTGACCAGGCTGCTCATGTAGCACTTTACGTTTTCCGTTTCCGGAGGAAGAGATATATGGCTTTGTCAGTCGAGAAAAAAGTCGGCATGTTCTTCGTGTTCGGCCTCATTATCCTGGGCGTGCTGCTCGAGGTCGGGGAGAAGTGGAACCCCTTTGAAAAGAAGATCATGTACCGGACCTACCTCACCAGCATCACCGGCCTCAAGGTGGGGGACCCGGTCCGCCTGGCGGGTGTCGACGTCGGGCGCATCACCAAGATCATTGTCTTGAACGACAAGATAGAGATCGACTTCGAGGTGAAACCCGGTACCCGCATAAAGGTCGACACCGTAGCGGGTCTCAGGCTGACCAACCTCCTGGGCGGCCAGTTCCTGGGGCTTTCCTTCGGCTCTCCCAACGGCGCGCTGCTCCCAGAAGGCGGGACGGTGCGCGGCAAGGATGTCGCAAACATAGACATCATCGTGGATAATCTTTCCGATGTGGTGAAGGACACCAAGGTCCTGATCAACAACCTGAACAAGAACCAGGATGACGTGCTCAAGAAGGTTTCGGGCATGCTGGATGAGAACCGAGGCAACCTGAGGGACGCCCTGTCCAACATCAGTAGCATCACCGGCAAGATTGACCGCGGCGATGGCTCGCTGGCCCTGCTCCTGAACGATCGCAAGCTCTACGACGACGCCTCCAGCGCGGTGAGCAGCCTCAAGGTCGTCTCCAGCAAGATCGAGAAAGGGGAGGGGACTCTCGGCAAACTGGTCAACGACGAGACGGTCTACAACGACGCCTCTGCCCTGATCAAAGACCTGAGGAGCGGGGTTAAGGACCTGAACGCGGGCATGAAGGACGTGAAGGACATCACCGCCAAGATCAACAAGGGCGAAGGGACCCTGGGCAAGCTGGTCTACGACGATAGTCTCTACACCGAGCTGCGCGACGCCTCCAAGAACGTGAAGGAGATCACCCAGAAGATCAACTCCGGCCAGGGGACCATCGGCAAGTTGGTCAACGAGGACCAGCTCTACCGAGACACCACGGCCACCCTCAAGAAGGCGGAGCGCGCCATGGAGGGGCTGGGCGACACCGGCCCGATCTCCGTGCTTGGCTCCATCGTCGGGACCCTGTTCTAAATAACAAAACGACAGTGCTGGCGGCGTGGGGGCGGAACAATCCGCCCCCACGTTTGCGTGGCGCCTCTTTTTCTCAAGGAGCTCTCCGGCATGACCCACATCCTCGATATCGCCGTGGGGACCTTCACCATGCGTCCCTATGTCTTCGCTTTTTTCGCCGTCTACCTGGTGGCGGCGGTGCTGCACCTGGGGTGGAAGAAGACCATCTGGTTCACTGTGTGCGGCTACCTGGTCGCCTTCGCCTCCGAGTTTTCCTCCATCAACACCGGCTTCCCCTACGGCTGGTACTACTACGTTGACGTGACCCGCGACCGGGAGTTCTGGATCGCCGGTGTGCCCTTCTTCGACTCGCTTTCTTACGTCTTTTTGACCTACTGCAGCTACGCGACGGCCCTCTTGGTGCTGTCGCCCGCCAAACGGGTCAAGGGGGACCTGGTCCTTTTAGAGACCGGGCGCATCCGGCGCTCCTTCGCTGTATTGGTGCTCGGCTCGCTGTTCCAGGTGTTCCTTGACATCGTCACCGACCCCGTGGCTCTGCAGGGGAGTCGGTGGTTCCTGGGGCGGATCTACGGTTACCGCGAGGTGGGCACCCACTTTGGCATCCCGATGTCCAACTATTTCGGGTGGTGGCTGGTAAGCGCCCTCCTGGTCCTGGTGCTGCAGTTGATCGATCGCCTGTGCTCCAGCAAGGAGCGCCCCGCCGGAGTTGGCGCTGCCCCGTATCGCTCGCTGTACGGCCCCTTTCTCTACCTCTGCGTGATCGCCTTCAACCTCGGGGTCACCTTCTACATCGGGGAGAACCTGATGGGGCTCACCGGCCTGTTCATCTTCACGCTGCCGGTGGTGATGACCCTGGTCCTTTTCCGCCAAAAACTCGACCGCTACCACAAGGACGAACTGGCCGCGCACCTTGCCGATTACCCCTGGTCGCCAGCCGCCTCAGGGCATAATGGCCGCGGTTGATGCTAAAGAAAAATATCCAATGCCCGCTTTGAAGGAGATGCCCCCGTGTGGTATCCCTTAGGGGCGAATGACATTCGCCCACCCCGTCCCGCACAAGGACCAATTTCCAGTCTTCGGAGGTATGACATGAAAAAAGCGATTTCCATCCTCACCCTCGCCACCGTTCTCGGTGCCGTCGGCGCAGCCTGCGCCGCCGAGCAGGGCTCGCTCCCCAGAAACTACGAGAACTGGGACAAGAGCAAGGCCCGCGTCATCACCGACAAGAAATCGATGTTTTATGGCATCCACTACATCTACGTGAACAAGAAGGCCATGCCCACCTACAAAGCCGGCGGCGCCAACTACCCGGACGGCAGCCGCTTCGTGGCGGTCAACTACACCATCAAGGACGAGGGTGGCAAGCAGGTCCCGGGCAAAAAGAGCATGATCGTCATGATGCAGCGCGACAAGAAGGCCCAGGAGACCGGCGGCTGGCGTTTCGTCGGCTTTACCCCCGACGGCAAGCCCTCCGGCCTGGACGGTAAGCGCGACTGCTTTAGCTGCCACGAGAAGGACGCCAAGGACCGTGGCTTCGTCCTGTCCCGCTACGCAGATTTCAAGTAGCACCCCCTTCTGCTCCGCCTCAAAACGCGCCTGCCGGGTTCCCGGCAGGCGTATTTTTTCACTGACTGTTTTCCTTAAGGCTCCGTGTTATAATTCCTGACAGCCAAACCGAAACGATTCCACAGCTTTAAGGAGCTTATATGTTCACTTCGTCGACTCCCCCCAAGCTTCGCCTCACTACGCTCCCCAACGGGGTGCGGGTAGTTAGCCAGCAGATCCCGGGGATGCAGAGCGCCGCCATCGGTATCCGCATCGACAGCAGCACCCGGAACGAAGAACCCGACACCGGCGGCGCCTCCCATTTCATCGAGCATCTTCTGTTCAAGGGGACCCCGAGCCGCACGGCCGATCAGATTACCGACGAGTTCAACAGCATCGGTGCCCGGGCCAATGCCTACACCAGCCAGGAGGAGGTGTTTTACTACGCCGTCGCACTGGCCTCCATCATCCCGGCCACCTTCGATATCCTGGCCGACATGTTCGTGCACTCCTCGCTCCCGGATGAGGAAGTGGAGAAGGAACGCGGCGTGGTGCTGCAGGAGATCCTGATGAACCAGGACAACCCGAGCCGGTTCATCTACAACCAGTTTCACCAAGGGTTCTGGCAAGGACACCCGCTGGGGACCCCGATCCTCGGCACGGCAGATACCATCGGCGCCATCTCACGGGAGCGCCTGATGGAGCACAAGCGTGCCAATTACCTTACCAACGCCACCATCGTCTCCGTCGCGGGCAACGTGGACCACGACCAGATCGCAGAGCAGGCGGCCCGCCTCCTGGGTGAACTTCCCACCGGTACGCCGCGTGGCAAGAAGGGGGCTGCCGACTACCGGGTCGCCGTCGGCCAGCACGTGCACTACACCCGCCCCATGGAACAGACCCACTTCTACATGGGCTATCCCCTGCCGCCGGCCGGCAATGAACATCGGCACCAGTTGGCCGTTTTCAACCAGATCCTGGGCAGCGGCATGAACTCGCGCCTGTTCCGCGAGGTGCGCGAGCGCAGGGGGCTCGCCTACACCGTCTACTCCATGATGTCCTCCTACTCCGATTCCGCCGGCCTCATGATCTACGCCGGCACCGGCCCGGAACGGGCCCAGGAAGCGGTGGACGTATGCCACACCGAGGTGCTGAGGTTCTGCGAGGAAAAGGTGACCGAGGATGTCCTGGCGGCGGCCAAGGAGCAGATCCGCTGCGCGCGGCTGATGGCTCTGGACGACTGCGAGACCCAGGTACGCAGGATTTCCAACACCACCTCGCTCTTGGGCGCCCCTGAACCGATCGAATCTTCCCTGGAGGGAATAGCCGCGGTCAGCGCCGACGAGGTGCGGGAGGTGGCACAGTTGCTGTTCAAAGACGTGGTGCCGCGGGTGGAATCGGTCGGGCCGGGAGAGGGGCCGGGACTGCCCTGCTAGGGAACCAAGTGCCGCAGGAAATGGAAAGGGGCGAGATGACTCGCCCCTTTTTTTACGCCTGACTGAAACCGATCGTTAACTCATCTCGTCGCTGTCCCCGCACAGGTGCGGGAAGTGCTCGTGGTGCATCTCGTGTTTCAGCCCCGGTATGGTGCCGCACGTGGTGCAGAGATATTTTTCGCTTTGGTCGCTGTAGACGTTGCGTTCACAGGACGAACTCCAAACCCTGACACCGCAGGAATGATCATCCAATTCCACTCCGGTTTCCCTTCTGTCGTCTGTCATGGCCCAATCCTCCATACGTTAAAGCCCGATTATCATCTGGCTTAATTTCAATATACCCCTTGCGAAGGAACCAAGCTCCGATTTTGTGAGGCTCTCGAAGATCAGTTCGTTGCCGACCGGGTGCTCCGGGTCCACCATCCGCTGGATCGGATCCAGTACCTCGGGGAGGTTGCTGTTGTCGAAGGTGGTGTCCGGCTGGTAGCGGCACAGACGTGCATCGTGGTCGTCGGCCAGGCACTCCAGGTGGCGGGTCAAATTCTCTACGTTCTCGAAGCGCCAATCCTCGCCGCAACCCAAAAGGCCTGCGTGCTCGGCGAGGAGCGAGGCGCGCAGGCTGCGGATCGCCGCCGCCATCTCCTCTTCCTGGTTGCCCGGCTCCGCTTCCCAGGCTACGTTGAGCTCCGTGTCTAGCCCCATGCTGCGGTTGGTGGCGTTGGCCGAGCCGATGGTGAGGAAGCGGTCGTCGATCAGGAGCAGCTTACTGTGGATGAAGGTCATCTTGCGGTTGCCGTGGTCCATCTCCGCCGAAGAATAGACGCTCAGGGTATGCCCGGTCTTGTCGGCTACCTGCTGCAGGGCTCGGATCATGCGCATCTGGGGGAGGCCGAGGAACAACTCCTCGGTAAGCGGCAGCCGGTCCGGGAGAATCATGATGATCTGCAACGGAGGACGCTCCGCCATGCTCATCCGGGCCACCAGCGACCAGAACACCACTTGGGAACTGAAATACTGGTTTTCTAGGTAGATGAGGTGCTGAGCCGACATGATGGCGTTGACGAACAGGTGCCTGATCTCGTGGACCTCGCGCTGGTCGGTTAGCGGGGTACGCGCAACGGTCCGGCAGATTGCGACCCGCGAGGTGGTGAGTGGAAAGGCGCCGGCAGGGACCGACGGCGTCAGGGTCCCCGCGTGCGGCAGCTTCAGTTCGCCCCCGCCCGAGTCGCGCCAGCGCTGGCGGAACAGCTCGAGCAGGACCCCGACCACCGGTCCGGTGTGGTAGGTCTGGATATCGTGATACGAACCGTAGTTCGCCCCGTCGACGTCGACCCGGTCGGGGTTGTCCCTCATGTGGCGGCGGTCGTCCCAGCGCGAGGAGCAGATGTCCATCCCTCCAAGATAGGCGATGGTGCCGTCGGCGATTACGAATTTCTGGTGGTGGGTGGCGCCGGTTGCGTGGACGCTGTCGAAGCGAAATTGAACCCGCTTGTTGGTGGTCCAATTGAAGATGATGTCCTGGAACCATTCACGCTCCAGGGAGAAAACGGCGCTGAAGTCCCAGGCGAGGATGTAGATGTGCAGGTACGGGTTCTCCTGGCAGAGCCGCTGCAGGAACTTCAGGAATCTTGTGTCCCCCATGGATCCGTGTTCCTCGTCCCCGCGCAGCAGGCGAACTTCCGAGTCGAATTGCCACCCGGCCAGGAGCAGGTAGCTGCGGGCGGCAATGGAGGTGTGGTAGAAGGCGCGGTAGTAGTCTTCCGCGTCGACCAGCACGCCGGTTTCCTCGACCGGGTAGATGCCCATGCAGTTGGTGCCTGAGTTCAGGACGCTCATGGCAACTCCAGCGTGACCACCAGTGGCAGGTGGTCGGAGGCGACCCTGGTGAGCGGCGTGCGCGGCACCCATACCTGGCGTACCTTGAGCTCACGCGACACGAACATGTGGTCGATGCGCATAAACGGCAGCTGGGACGGCCAAGTGCCGCGAGGGAAGCGTCCCTTTAGGCCGCGCTGCACGTCGTGCAGTTGCCGGGTCAAAAGCCGGTACACCTGCGAGCCCACCATGGCGTTGAAGTCGCCGCACAGTACCACCGGGTGGCTGCATTCCGGATGCTCCAGCCATTCATGACCCGTTATGGCGCGTGCCTGCTGCACCCGCTCCCCCCGGTTCAAACCGAAGTGGGTGGCGAGCACCTGGATCACGTGGCCGCGCAGCGTCACCTCGGCCCAGATCGCGCCGCGGCGTTCGAAGGAGGTGCGCAGCGGGTCGGTGGGCACCGCGCCCGCCTTGATGAGCCGTACCTCGCCGCGGCTGAGCACGGCGTTGCCGTACCCCCCTTCCTTCAGGTGTATGGAAGAGTGGAAATGAAACGACATCTCCAGGGTCATGGCGATGAGGTGGGCCTGATCGATCATCTGGGTGCGCGGCAATCCTGCATCGAGTTCCTGCAGCGCAACGATGTCCGGGTTGCAGCGGTCGATGATCTCGGCGATACGCAGCGGTGAGAGCTTACGATCGGTACCGATGCAACTGTGGACGTTGTAGGTCATGACGGAGAAAGTCTTGGGCATGGGGGGCTCCCTGGCCCAGTAATATTAAAAAACTTTTATAGATTAGCGGGCGCAGGGGGGATGTCAAACAAGGCAACCGGCTAGTACAGGTCTGACTGCTCTGACGGGCGTGGGCCGTAGGGGAGGCTAAGGGGAGGCTGGAGTGGGAGTGGGAGTGGGAGTGGGAGGCGCGCCCGTGTTGCGGGCGCGCTTTTCCCTTATCGCGCCTGCAGGAACTCCAGCAGCAGCCGCACGCCGACGCCGGTGGCGCCTTTGGGGCCGTAGGGGCGGGCCTTGTCGTTCCAGGCGGTGCCGGCAATGTCCAGGTGCGCCCAGCGGGTGTCACCCACGAACTGCTTCAAGAACCACCCGGCGCTGATGGCGCCGCCGTCCCTGCTGCCGGCATTCTTCAGATCGGCGACGTCGCTCTTCATGACCTCGCCGTACTCCTCCCAAAGCGGCAGCGGCCAGACCCGCTCGCCTGTCTCGTCGCCGGCCCGCTTCAAGGCGTCCACCAGGCGCTGGTCGTTGCCCATCAGGCCGCTCGCCTCGTGCCCCAGGGCGACCACGCAGGCCCCGGTAAGGGTGGCGAGATCCACCATGGCGGCGGGCTTGAATTGCTGCCGGGCGAAGTGGAGCGCGTCGCACAGGATCAAGCGTCCTTCGGCGTCGGTGTTGGTGATCTCGATGGTGGTCCCGGACAGGGAGGTGAGGATGTCGCCCGGCTTGAAAGCATTGCCGTCGGGCATGTTCTCTGCGGTGGGGATGACGCCTACCAGGTTCACCGGGAGCTTGAGCCGTGCCGCCGCTTCTAGAGTTCCGAGTACCGCGGCGCTGCCGGCCATGTCGGTTTTCATCGCCTCCATGCCGGCGCCGGGCTTGATGGAAATGCCGCCGGAATCGAAGGTGATCCCCTTGCCGACCAGCGCTACCGGACGCCCCTTGCCGCCGCGGTACTGCAGTACGATCAGGCGTGGCGTGACGGCCGCCCCCTTGCCGACGCCGATCAGAGCATTCATTCCCATCTGCTCCAACTCAGCGAGTTCGTAGACCCGGCACTCCAGCCCATTGCGCTGCGCGAGCTCCAGGGCGGCTTCGGCGAGGTAGGCCGGCGTCACCACGTTGCCGGGATGGGAAACGAGGTCCCGCGCCAGCGAGACGCCGTCGCAGACGATTTGCGCCTGCTGCAGCGCTTCATGCCCGGCCTGCTCCTGGTCTGGGGGGAGCAGCACGGTCATGGTGTCGAACCCGAAACGCTCTTCCTTTTCCTTGGTCTTGTACTGTTCAAAGCTGTAGCTGCCGAGCAGCATTCCGAGGGCTGCATTCTCGACCGCGTCGGGGGCGGCACTGGCCATGTGCAGCGCGCTCGTGAAGGAGGCAACTCGCGCGCCGCGTAGCGCGGATACCGCATTGCCGGCACCCTGGCGCAGACGCTCAGGGCTCATGTCCTTTTTCTTTCCCAGTCCTACCAGCACCAGGCGCTCGGCGGTGAGCTTCCCCAGCGTGTGCAGCACCCGGGCGGAGCCGTTCTTGCCGGTGAACTCACGGCTATGCGCCAGGCGCCCGAGCAGTCCGTCCAGAGCGGCGTCGCAGTCGTGGTACATCTGGTCCTTATCGTCCTCGAAACAACCGAGGACCAGGGCGGAGGTGGCGTGCCGCAGCGGGTGGACTGAGCTAATTTCGATGTTCATGCATACCTCCTAAGGTTCCGTTACTTGCACGGGTGCAGCATCTCGGCCAGCTCGAAAGCGAGTTCGACACTTTGCTCGGCATTGAGGCGCGGATCGCAGTTGGTCTGGTAGTTCTGGTGCAGGTGCTTGTCGAGGAGCTGCCGGCTGCCACCGGTGCATTCGGTGACGTGGTCGCCGGTCAACTCCAGGTGCACTCCGCCCGCCACGGTCCCCTCGGCCTTGTGGATCTCCCAGAAGGTCTTGATCTCGCGCAGGATGTCCTCGAACTTCCTGGACTTCTGCCCGAACTCGTTCTGGTAGGTGTTGCCGTGCATGGGGTCGCAGCTCCAGACCACCCGGTACCCCTCGTGGCTTATCTCGCGCAGCAGCTTGGGGAGGTAGTTGGCCACCTTGTCGGCGCCGAAGCGGGTGATAAGGGTGAGACGTCCAGCTTCGTTGTCCGGGTTCAACCGCTCCACGATAGCCTTGATGTTGTCGAGGTCGTAGTTGGGGCCGATCTTCATCCCCAGCGGGTTCTTCACACCGCGCAGGAACTCGATGTGGGCGCCCTCCAGCTGCCGGGTGCGATCGCCGATCCAGAGCATGTGGCCGCTGCAGTCGTACCAGCCGCCGGTGGTGGAATCCATGCGGGTCAGTGTCTCCTCGTAGTCGAGCAGCAGCGCCTCGTGCGAGGTGTACAGGGTTACCTGGTTCAACTGCGGGGTGTGCTGCGGGTCCAGGCCGATGGCGGTCATGAAGTTGATGGTCTTCCAGATCTGGTGCACCAGGTCCTCGTACTTCTGCCCAGCGGGGAGGGCGTCAAGCGAGGCGCGGTGCCAGGCCTGCACCCGGTCCAGCGCGGCGTAGCCGCCCAGGGTGAAGGAGCGCACCAGGTTGAGCGTGGCGGCGGCACGATAGTATCCCTCCAGCATGCGGCGCGGATCGGGCGTTCTCGCCTCCAGGGTCGGCTCCGGGCTGTTCACCATGTCACCGCGGTAGCTGGGCATTTCAACCCCGTTCACAATTTCGGTATCCGAGGAGCGCGGCTTGGCGTACTGTCCGGCCATGCGTCCGATCTTGATGACCCGCTTCTCGCCGGCGTAGGCGACGACCACGGACATCTGCAGGATGACCTTCAGCAATTCCCGGATGTCGGGCCCCGTGCAGCGCGAGAAATCCTCGGCGCAGTCGCCGCACTGCAGCACGAAGGCATTGCCGTCGACGGCCTCGGCCAGCTGCGCCTTCAAGGTCTGGCACTCGCCGGCGAACACCAGCGGCGGGAGTTGCGACAGCGTTTTCAGTGATTCATCCAGTGCGGGCCCGGCGGGCCACACCGGCTGCTGCAGGGCGGGAAAAGAGCGCCAGCTCGATTTGCTCCATTTCGTGGTAGGCATGCTGAAACCTCTTTTATCGGTGAGAATGGTATCCGTGGCGGCTGCGCGGGCGTGTCGGCGAACGCGTTGCAATGGTAGCAGGATTGAGCGCGATTGAAAAACTAAAAAGTTAATAAAATCAATGAAGGTCATGTTAAAGACTCTTCCAAACCCGCGCTGTCGTGGTATGATGCACGACCATGACTGAGGATCCCTGTACCGACATGACACCGAATGACCCCACTGAACCACCGGCCGAAACTGCACCCGATGCTGCCGTGGAAGCGAAGCAGTGCAGCGCGCAAGACGGCGCACCTGCCCAACCGGTGACTTTACGGAGCGTCCTGTCCCGGCTGGGGGCGGACCTGTACGGCGGCTTGCGCGGCGCATGTCTTCTGGCCTCGGGGTTCGAAAAGCTCGATAGCACGCCGGTTAACCTGGTGCTGCTGGTCTGCGCCGACCTGGTGCTTAACCTGCTGGTCTCCTTGCTGCTGGTGGGGCGAGGTGGGAGCTTCTCGTTATCCTCGTTGCCGTACTTTCTGTTCCACCTGCCGCTTTTCCTGCTCTTTCCGGTAGCCGCGCGGTACCTGGTGCATCGTCCCCTCGCTATCTCCTGCATTGCCGCGGCGCTGGTCGCCTTCAGCATCCCCATCGAAGTCTGCCACGGTATCCTGGAGTGGCTCGCCCAGTGGCGCCCCTTCGAATGGCTCTCCGATTACCTCGCCGCACCGCACTACTACCGCTTCTTCGGCTGGTGGTGCGCAGCCTCCCTGGTCTTTCTGCTGCGCCTGGACGGGTGCCTCGGGGTAGGGCGTCGCCTCCGGTTGGTGCTCCTGTTCCTGGTGCTGGTGGCGGTGCCGCTTTATTACTACCAGCGCGGCGATCTTTGGGTAAGCAACGAAGGGGGCAACGAGAGCGGGGAGTTATCGCTCACCGACGAGGTACTCACGGCCCAGAGCCATCTCCTCGACGACCAACTCGCCGCCCTGCAGCCGGGGCGTCCCGGCCACAGCGATCTCTATTTCGTAGGCTTTGCCGGGGACGCTTCGCAGGACGTCTTCCTCAAAGAACTCAGCGTGACCCGACAGCTCTTCGACACCCGCTTCGGGACGGCGGGGCGGTCGGTGCTGCTGGTTAACAACCCGCAGAGTGCCACCGCGCTCCCCTTCGCCACTGCCGCCAACCTGGAGCGTGCCCTGGTCCGGGTGGGCGAGGTGATGAACCGCGACGAGGACGTCCTCTTTCTCTACTTAAGTTCGCACGGCTCCCGTGACCAGGAACTGGAGGTGAGCAATCCTCCCCTGGAGCTGAAGCAGGTGACGCCGGAGTCCCTGCGGCGCATGCTGCAAAAGTCCGGCATCAAGTACAAGGTCGTGGTGGTGTCGGCTTGCTTCTCGGGCGGATTCATCCAGCCGCTGCAGGATAACGGTAGCCTGGTGATCACGGCGGCCGACGCGACCCACGAGTCCTTCGGCTGCGGTTTCGGTGAGAACTTTACCTGGTTCGGGGAGGCATTCGTCGGCGACGCGTTGCGCGGCACCTACAGTTTTACCGATGCCTTCGAAAAGAGCCGCGACACCATCAGGAAGTGGGAAACCGAGAAGGATGAGACCCCGTCCAACCCGCAGATCTGGGCCGGGAAAGAGATTTGGCCGGTGCTGAAGAGGCTGCAAAAAGAACTGGAACAGCGGGGAGCAAAGTAGGCAGGATGCCGGTGGGGGGCGCTTGTCAGAAGGAATATCCCTCTCCCTCCGGGAGAGGGTGCCCGCAGGGCGGGTGAGGGAAGTCGCTACCAATCCCCTCACCCTGGCCCTCTCCCAGGGGGAGAGGGTAGGTAACAGCAGTGGCTGAGCAGCAACGCTCGGCCTCTTTTTTATCGTGCGCCGCCGACCGTGATGGCGGGGATGAGAAGCGTCGGCTGCGCGTCAGAGACTGGCACGCCCTGGCCATCCTTGCCGCAGGTGCCGATGCCGAAACCGAGGTCGTTGCCCACCATGGCGATCTGGCGCAGCACCGCGGGGCCGTTGCCCGCCAGGGTCGCCCCTCGAACCGGCTCGCCGATAGCGCCGTTCTCGATCAGGTATCCCTCGCTAACCTCGAAGACGAAATCCCCGTTTACCGTGTTGACCTGTCCCCCGCCCATGCGTTTCACGAACAGCCCGTTGGGCACGCACTTAAGTATCTCCCCTGGATCACTTGTGCCCGGCGCGATCAAGGTGTTGGTCATGCGCACGATGGGGCGGTTGCGGTAGGACTCGCGCCGGCCGTTGCCGGTGGAGGCGCAGCCGTCCTTCAGGGCCGAGAGCCGGTCGTACAGGTACCCCTTGAGGATGCCGTTTTCCACCAGCACCGTCTTCTGGGCCGGCGTCCCCTCGCTGTCGAAGCCGAAGGAACCGCGCTGGTAGGGGATGGTGGCGTCGTCGATGACGGTGATCAACTCCGAAGCGACCTGCTCTCCGATCCTGCCCCGGTACACCGAACTTCCCGCCTGCACCAGGTCCGCCTCCAAACCGTGGCCGATCGCCTCATGCACCATGGTTCCCCCCGCCTCGCTGGAAAGGACCACCGGGAACTGTCCTGCCGGGGATTTTCGTGCACCGAGCATCATCACGCCGCGCGCCGCCGCCTTCAGCGCCAGTTCCTCGGGCGGGAAGTCGTCGAAGAGCTCGAAGCCGCGGGCGGCGCCCACCGGCTCATACCCGGTCTGGGTCACCTTGCCGTCCTGTGCCACGACCTGGGTGATAAAGACGGTCGAGCAGGAACTCTCCTCGTGGAACTCCCCCATTGAATTCACGCTCTGTGTCTTGACTCTGGCATCGCGGTACACCGCCAGCACCTGCCGGATGCGCGGGTCGAAGCCGCGGGCGGCACGGTCGGCGCGTTGCACCAACTCCACCTTGCGCGCGAGTTCCACTTGGTCGGGAGGGATCGCCGCCGGGTACCCCTGTGCCGATTTGCGGACGCAGAGGTTGAAATCGGGGTGGGGGATGCCGCTGCGCACGCCGCGGCTCACCGTCTCGGCCAGTTGCAGCAGGGAGTCCTCGTTGAGCTGGTTGGTGTAGGCGTAAGCGGTCGAGAAGCCGGAGATGACGCGGATCCCGATACCGCGGTCCGCAGCCGACAGCACCCGTTCCACCTTGCCGTCCTCGCAGGTGACCGAGGTGTAGGCGCCGTCCTCGTAGTAAATGTCGGCGAACTCGCCCCCAGCGGCCAGGGCGCGTTTCAGGATGGCCTTGGCATCTACGCTTTCGAGCACGGCTCACCTGCCTCGGTCACCTCGGTAACCTGTATCTCCTGTGCCAGCGCCTGCATCATCGACTCCACCTCGGCGGCGAAACATACCGGGTAGTTGACCCGGACGATGCCCCGCTTGCCGTCGATGGTGCTCATCATGGTCAGCCCCTCGTGGGCCTCCAGGATGTACTTCATGTACACGATGTCGCGGTTGGCCAGCTGGTAATAGCGATTGGCGGTATCCATCATTCCTCCCTCGGGCCCCTTCGGCCCGGTCATCGTTCATACCATTTGAAGGTGGAAAAGACAAATCTTCTTTCCCCGGTTGCCGATGCGCCGCTGTCTGATATTTTCTAAGACATGATATTAGTTGGTTCTAATAAATACTCTCTGCCCCCTAAGACCCCGTTCCGACAACTTGCGCAGCTTTGCTGCGTTTTGTTTTTCCTGTTCTTCATGGGAAATGGGGCCTACGCGGCGTGCCGAGCCGACCTCATGGTCCGGTTGGCGAGCGAGACCGACTCCGCGTATATCGGCGAGGGGATCTACGAGAGTACCGCGGTACTGCAGTCCCGGTCGCAGCCCGCCTACCCGGGGCTCCCGGCCCAGTTCCGGGTGCTGCTGAAGAACGCCGGAGACCAGCCCGACCGCTTCCTGCTTAACGGGCCGGGGAGCGGCAGCGGGGTTACTGTCAGCTACCTCGATGGTGCGGGCGCCGACCAGACGGTCGCCTTGTCCGGCGCCGGCTATCTCACGGGGACGCTGGGTCCCGGAGAGTCGCTGGTTGTGCTGGTGCGGGTGAGTCCCACCGCGTTTACCCTGGGTGCCAGCTACCGGGTCGCGGTAACCGCGCTCTCCGTCGGCGACCCACTGGCCGTTGACCAGGCCAAGACGGAGACGGTGGCGTGCGTGCAGACTCCCGCGGTCACCGTCTCCGCACCACCGGACGACACCGCCGCTCCGGGTACCGTGGTCAACTACCCGTACACGGTCACCAACGTCGGTAACGGCGACAATGCCTTCGCCCTCTCCGTCACCATGGGGAGCGGTTGGAGAGGCGAGCTCTTCGCCGACGACGGCGCCGGAGGTGGGGTCGCCGGCGACGGGATCCGCCAGCCCGGCGAGACCAACGGCTGCCTGGGAACGGGATACCTCACGCCCGTATCGTCCTACCGCTTCTTCCTGGCGGTCACGGTACCGGAGGCAGGCGCCAACGGGGCACGCGCTGAGTCGCTGCTTGCGGTGTCGGGCAGCGGGGCGAGCGGCACCGACCAGGTCAACACCACCGCGGTAGCCCCGGTGGTCGTGCTGAGCGAAGGGGTGCGCAACCTCACCAGGGGGGGGATCTTTGCGGCCAGCGCCGATGCCGTGCCCGGAGAGCTGCTGCAGTACCGCATGGCCGTCACCAACGGCGGATCTGCCCCGGCCACCTCGGTAACCATCGACAGCCCCATTCCCGCCGGGCTCTCGGTTGCGCCCGATTCGCTGCTGCTGTCCCTGGTCTCGACCGGGGAAGGGTCCCCCTGCGCCGCTGCTGAGTGCGGGCTGGCCAGGATTGCGGACGGGAGCGTCACAGCGCAACTCGGCTCAGGTGCCACCGTCGCCACCGGCGGTCACCTGCCGCCGGGCAAAACGATCTACCTGTTTTTCAAGGCACAAGTCCAATAATGCAATGATCGGGGAAAGTGATGACGGTCCCGGGATGGCGTAAGATGGGAGGGGAACTGGTCCGGGCATGCCTCCTCGGGGTGGCACTCACGCTTGCCCTCCCGGGTGCTGCGCTCAGCCTCACCCCGTCAGGGACCGTGATCAGCCACGACTTCACCGCCCGCTTCGCGATCCCCGCACTGCGCCAACTCCGCTCAAATCAAACCCAGATCGCCATCAAGGATCTCGCCGATCCGGCGCTGGTTCCCCCACGGACCGCCACCGCCAAGGCCGGAGCCCCGGTCGACTTCCAGCACGTTCTTACCAACAAGGGGAACTTCGCGGACAGTTTCCAGCTGAAGGCGGTGGTGGCGCAGGGGGTGACCGACACCGACCCGGCGCCCACGCTGCGTTTTTACCAGGCCGACGGGGTGACCCCGGTACCGACGACGTCGGAGGGAGTCCAGGTGGTAGGGCCAATTCCCGCGGGTGGCTCGGTGGACCTGGTACTGAGGGCGGTCGCTCCGGCGGGGAGCGAGGGGAAGGTGGCGAACATCGTGGTGTCGGCGACCTCGGTGCTTGTTCCCGCCCGGAGTAGCAGTATCAACGACCAGTTGCTGGTCCCGGTTCCGGGCAACCTCGCAGTCCTGAAGACCGTCAGTCCCGGGGGGGGGGTGTTGCCCGGCACCGTGCTTTCCTACAGTCTCGCCCTGACCAACGGCGCAGCGACGCCGGTATCCGGGGTGCTGGTGGTTGACCCGCTGGATGAGCTCCTCGAGTACCAGCCGGGCAGCGCAGTCTTTTCGGACGGGGCGGCCGGCACGGTGAGCTACGACGCCGGCACCAGGTCGCTGCGCTTTGACATTCCCGAACTCCCGGCGGGTTTTAGCGGTGCAATAACCTTTCGCGCAGCGGTACGCCAGGATGCACCGGGCAACGCCCCCATCGTCAACACGGCCGGCGTCACCAGCAGCCTGAGCAGCGCGCCCGTGCTCAGCAACAGCACCTTCAACACGGTGCTCGCGCGCGCCCTCGCGGTTACCAAGCAGGCCGGCAGCGCCGTCGCTGAGGCGGGGGACATCGTGGGCTACACCGTGCGGGTGGAGAACGTCGGGGCGGCGCCCCTGGAACACGTAACGGTAGAGGACCGCATCCCCAGGGGCTTCCGGTACCTGAAGGGTTCGAGCCACGTCGACGGCTTCGCAGTCGCCGACCCCAAGGGCGGAGCGCAGCTGCTGAGCTGGGACGTGGGAGGCATGGCGCCCGGCGCGGCGAAGGTGCTCTCGTACCGGCTGGTTCTTTCCGCCGAGGTGCCGGTTGGGACCAGCGTCAACTCGGCCCGCGCCTCCGGGGTCACCGAGAGCGGGAGCAGCAGCATTTCCCCTCCGGCCAGTGCGGCGGTCAAGGTGCGTCCCTCCATCCTGGGGGACAAGGCGGTCATCATGGGCAGGGTCTTCCGGGACAGTAACGGCAACGGCATTCCCGACCCGGGTGAGCCGGGAGAGCCGGGCGTCAGGATCTACCTGGAGGACGGCTCCTTCGTGTTCAGCGATGGCGAGGGCAAGTACAGTTTCACCGGGGTTGCTGCCGGCAACCACGTGTTGAAGATAGACCGCAGCACCTTGGACCCCACGCTGCGCTCGCTGCCGTACAACACCGCCTTTGCCGGGGTGGGGTGGTCGCAGTTTGTCACCGTCCCCTTCGGCGGCCCCGCGCGCGGCGACTTCGCCCTGGTGCCGGCGCCAGGCGCGCCCTCGCCGCCGGACGCGGCCGCCGCCGGTGCGGCGCCCCCCACACCCGTCGCTCCCGCGGCTCCCCTGGCGCCCATGGCCTCGGTGACACCCGCGCGCCTCGCCAACCCCGCCGACTGGCTCCTGGTCGGCTTGGGCAGCGCCACCGTGGGCGCCAAGGCCGGTGGCGGCGACGCGGGAGTCTTCCACGAGGAGCGCCTCGCCTTCTACACCCGCGGCAGCCTCCTGGGCGACTACCGGCTGACGGCCGCTTACGACTCGGACAAGGAGCGTCGCGACGGCGTGTTCCAGACCATCGACCCCGAGAAGTATTACCCGGTCTACGGCGACGCCACCGACATCGGCTACGACGCCGAGTCCAGGGGCAAACTCTTCCTGAAGGTCGAATCCGGCCGCTCCTACCTCATGGCGGGCGACTACCGCACCGACCTCTCCGAGAACGAGTTCTCCCGCTATGACCGGGCCCTGAACGGGGTCAAGCTGGAGGTGAACCGGGACCACCTTACCGTGAAAGGGTTCGAAAGCCGCACCGAGGAAACCATCGTCCGCGACCAGATCGCCGGCAACGGCACCTCCGGCAACTACCTGCTGACGCGCCGGCCCGTCTTCGAGAACAGCGAGCGGGTCCGCATCGAGGTGCGCGACCGCTACCACTCGGAACGGGTCCTGTCGATCACCGAAAAGGTGCGCTACGCCGACTACTCCATCGACTACCTCGCCGGCACCATCCTCTTCAAGGAGCCGGTCCCATCGCTGGACCAGTTTCTGAACCCGGTCACCATCGTGGTCACCTACCAGGCCCAGGGCGGAGGTGAGGAGCGCTACGTCTACGGCGGGCGCGCCCAGTTGCGCACCGACCAGGGCTCCTACCTTGGCACAACCGCGGTGATCGAGGAGCACGCCGGCCGCGACACCTCGCTGTACGGTCTCGATGGTGGCTGGCGCCTGGGCACGTGGCTCACGTTAAAGGGGGAAGGGGCGGTCAGCGAGAGCCTGGAAAAAGGGAGAGGGAGCGCCTGGAAGACGGACCTGACCCTGCGGCCGCTGGACCCCATCGCCCTGGGGCTCTACTACCGCAAGGTCGACGCCGATTTCTTCAACCCCTCCATGAGCGGCAACGAGACCGGCACCGAGAAGTACGGCGGCCGGCTCGATTACCGCGCACCCTTCAGCACCCTCCTGTTCGCGGAGAGCTTCGTGCAGCGCGACGAGATCGCCAGGCGCAGGCTGGTCGGCAACCAGTTGGCGGCGACCCGAAAATTCAGCCTGCTCGATGCGGAGGCGGGCGTGAAGCTGATGAGCGAGGAGAAGGAGGGCAAGAGCGGTGACGCCGACCTCGTCTACGGCGGCGTGAAAGGAAGCCTCACCCCCAGGCTCGACGCGACCTTGCACCGCGAGCAGTTGCTCTCCTCTTCCAGCATCGCGGAGTACCAGTCCAAGACCTTCTTGAAGCTCGACTACCGCCTGAGCGAGCGCACCAAGGCCTTTGTCACCGAGGAATACCAGGAAGGTTCCCCCCTGATCCGGCACGCAACCCTGTTCGGGCTGGAGAGCAGGCTTTCCGACCGGATGCGCCTCACCACCGGCTACAGCCTTTCCAGCGGCGTCCTCGGCAGCACCGAGCAGAGCAACGTCGATCTGCACAGCAAGCTGGTGGAGCAGGATGGCTTCAGCCTCGCCTCCCGCACCGGCTACCAGCTGGAAAATTCCCTCTCTGGCGAGCGCGGCCAAGCGGTCCTTGGGCTGAACAGTCGCTACCGCGTGGCGGAGGGGCTCCTGGTCAACTCCAGCCTGGAGCGGGTGCAGACGGTGCAGGGCGACGGCGGCACCCGTACCGCGTTCACCCTGGCCGGTGAGTACCTGCGTACCCGGGACCTGAAGCTGACCGGCCGCTACGAGATCCGTACCGGGCCGGGCGAGACCGCCTCACTCTACGGCGCCCATGCCGCCTACCGCTGGAACCCCTCCTTCACGCTCCTGGGGAAGGCCTCCTTCTGGGACCGCGACACCGATGCCGGCGACGACGTCACCGTGGACAGCTACCTGGGCGGCGCCTTTCGCCCCCTGGCCGGCAACCCGCTCCAGCTCCTTTCCCTGGTGCGCTACAAGGTGGAGAAGCGGGGTACCCTGGCAGGAAGCCCGGACCTGCGCAGCGTGATCGTCTCAGCGGAACCGACCTACCGGCTGGTGAGCCGGTGGACCGCCCAGGGGAAGTACGCCGGCAAAGTGAGCTGGGCTAACGGGACCGGGGGAGCCTGGAATACCTACACCGACCTGGTCCTGGCCGGCCTCTCCTACGACCTTGCCGAGCGCTGGGAGCTCTCCGCCTACCTGAAACTGTTGAACCAGTACGATGCGGGCATGCACTCCCTCGGCGCGGTCGGCAGCGCGGGGTACCGGGTCTACCGCAACGTGGTTCTCTCCGCAGGCTACAACTACGCCCGGCTCGACGACCGCGACCTCACCGGCGAAAGCTACCAGGGGCAGGGCCCCTTCTTCGGCATCAAGGTGAAGCTCGACGAGGACATGTTCGAATCGGCCGATGCCAGGGTGCTGCCGCTGCCCGATCCTCCCCCGGCGCCGGTGGCCGCGGCTCCACCCGAACCGGAACCGGTGCCGGCCGTTCTGGTCACCCTGGAGCGGATCGACGAACCGTTGCTCCTTTCCGGCAGCGCTGAGCTCTTCACCCTGCTGGTCAACGGCGAGTCGGCCCGGCTCCCCTCCACTGCGGTCACCCTGTCCCGGGAACGGCTCGCCTCGCTGGACCTGAAGGGGGGACGCTTCGCTATCCCGCTGCGGCTGCTGGCCAGCGTCGAAGATCCGGACCAGATCCGTTCCTGGAGCATCACTTTCATGAACCGCTCCGGCGAGGAGATCAGGAAGATCGGCGGCAAGGGCGCTCCCCCCGGGCGCATCGACTGGGAGGGGAAGACCGACCGGAGCAAAGTGGAACAGGGAGAAATCTACCAGTGCCAGCTCCAGGTCACCTACCTGGACGGCTCCGTGTTCCGTACCGGCCGCGAACTTTTCGGCGTCAACCGGCGCGAGGCCGTGCTGCTGACCCTGGCCGGCGGCGCCTTCGTCTTCGACAAGTCGGCCCTGACCACCGAGGCCAAGCGCCTTTTGAGCGGGGCGGCCCGCGTGCTGCGGGAGCATCCCGACGAGAAGGTCATCGTCGAGGGGCATACCGACGGCATCGGCAGCGTGGAGTACAACATGGCCCTCTCCAGGAGACGCTGCGACGCGGCCGCAGACTACCTGGTGCGCTCGGAAGGGATCGCCCCGACGCAGCTGGTGCGGCGCTGGTTCGGCAAGTCCAGGCCAGTCGCGGAGAACGTGACCACACCGGGGCGGCGCCTGAACCGCCGCGTGGAACTGAAGGGTGACTACGAGCAGCTGCGGCCGACCGGCCCCGATGACAGGTATCGCACCCGCCCCTTCGTGATCATCAACGGGCGCGACATCCCGGTCGATTCGCTGGGGCGCTACGAAACCTCTCTCCCCGGCGAGACCGGCCGCCTCAAGGTGGAGATGGGGGATTCGCGCGGCAGGTTTCTCGCCACCGAACTGCCGCTGCCGGAACTCACCATCGTGCAACCTGCCGGTGCCGTCGTGGTCCGCTACGGTGCTGCCGCTTCCGGTGTCAGCGTCTCTCCCGACGGCGCCATCCAGTGCCGGGTCTCGGGGGCTGCCGGTGAAGGGGAGCGCCTGGAGCTCGATGGCCGCGAGGTCCCGCAGAACCCCCTGGGGGCCTTCGCCCTCGACTTCCCGCTCGGCAGCGGCGACCGGGTGCTGGGCATGGTGGTCAGGAACGGGGCCGGGTGCTCCAAGCTCCTCAACCTGCGGCTGCGCTCGGAAAAACAGCTCATCATGCCGGAGGTGGCTCAGCCATGACAGTGCGGGAGCGTGTGCGGAAATGGGCCGGCTTGGCCGCGGAGACAACGCTCTCCCTGCTGCTGGTCCTGGTGCTCTTCTGGCTCTTCATCCTGTTCCTGTTTGCCGTGTTCCCTTCGGGGACGCCCCTCAAGGAACTGGTCACCGAACCGGGCGAGCCGTCGCCGGCGCGCGGCGCCAGGCGCCCCGAGGCGGCGCTGCAGTCGCTGGTCCGGGACGTTCGTTGCCGGCGCGGCGACTCCGTCGCCTGGGGCGATGCCAGCGAGGGGATGCTCCTGTACAACCGCGACGCCATCCAGACCTTCGACCGTTCCGGCGCCACCATCTCCTTTGCACCCGGCGACGCCCTGGCCATGGGGAGCAACTCCATGGTGGTGGTGACCCGGCTGAACGAGACGGTGGAGGGGGGACCGAGGTCGTACCGGGTCCACGTCGAGGGGGAACTGCGCGGAAGCTTATCAGCGGAGAAGCGGGTGCGCCTGGAGGTCGCCACCGCCGGTCACCTGGCCCGGGTGGTGCCGGGCCACTCGCGCTTCATCTTCACCCCCCTCGGGGACAACGCCTCCAGCCTCACCGTCCATGCCGGGGAAGTCCGGGTCCAGGGCGAGGACGGGGTGATCAGGGTCCCGGCCCACTACGGCGTGACGATCAGGCGCGGGGTGCCGCTGGGGCCCGGGCTGCCCCTGCCGGGCTCCCCCAGGCTGAAGAACGAGAACCTGCTCTACCGCTACCGCCAGCTGCCGCCCAAGGTCCGCTTCAACTGGACCGGCGGCGAAGGGGTCTATCATTTCCAGCTCTCCAACGAGCCGCGCTTTATGAAGGTGCTGTTGGACAGCAGGGTCGCCGGCACCGAGTTCGCCGCGGGGCTGCTCGATGCCGGGAGCTACTACTGGCGGGTGAGCCGTATCGAGGATGGGAGGGAAGGGCCCTTCAGCCGGACCGGGCGCTGCCGGTTGCAGCAGCTTTTAGACCCGCCCCAGCTTCGGGTCGAGTTCCCTCCAGCCACGGTCGGCATCGGGGGCTTTCGCGTCACCGGCAGGTGCCAGCCTGGCTCCACGGTCTACGTGAACGGGATGGCGGCGGCCATGGCCGATGACGGTAGCTTCAGCCACGAGATCGAGCTCAAGTCGGGAGTCAACCTGATCCGGGTCGAGGCGGTCGACCAGGCCGGCAATGCCAGCTACGCCTCGCGCGTGGTGTACGGCAAAGAATAGGGGAGGCCATCCATGCAAAGCAGACTCAAATTCCCGCTCCGGTTCAAGATGCTCCTCTCCCAGTTGCTGGTGGTATCGGTGGTGCTCAGCCTGATCACCTTCACCATGGCCAACCTGTTCCAGGCCGACAAGACCGCCTACATCCACGACCTCACCTCGACCATGGTGCTGCACACCGCCGAAGAGGCCAACTCGCTGGTGGCGGGATACACCGAGAAACTGAGGCTCTTTTCCCGGCTGATGGGGGACCAGGAGATGGCGGGACGCGAACAGGCGCTGCAGGGTCTGTTCGAGGAGTTCGGCGAGTTCATCATGGTAAGCCGCAGCGGCGCCGACGGCGAGCAGAACGTCTACGACCAGGGGGCGCTGGCCGGCGCCGGGGTAACCGCGGAGCAGGTCCTCTCCTACCGCGAGAGCCACCCGCTCCCGGCCCCCACACCGGGGGGAGGACCCCGGCTGCTCCTTTCCACGGTGGCCCCGGGGCTGACCACCCTGACGCTCACCATTGCCGAACCTGCCGCCAAGGTGGAGGAGGCGGTGGTTACCTCCGCGTTGATTCGCCTGGACCGGCTGCAGCGGCTGGCGAGCCGCTCGCGGGTCTTCGATACCTTCCTGATCGATGCCTCCGGCAACTACCTGGCCCATGCCGATCGCCGCAGGATCGGGCAGCCCCCGCAGACCGGGTGGTGGGGCAAGGTCCGCGGCACCCCGCGCCTGAGTGGGCTGACCCTCGAGTACCAGGAGCGCGACCGCGCCATGGTGGGAGGCTTCTCCCGCACCGAACTGGGGGGCATCACCGTCGGGGTGCAGATCCTGAAGAGTGCCGCCTTCCTTACCTCGCGTGCGCTCCTGGCGGACCTCCTGGTGCTCTCCCTGGTCCTCTTGGGGGGGGCGGCGCTCTTAAGCCAGTTCTGGTCGCGCCGGCTCACCCGTCCCATCGAGAAGCTCTCCGAGGCCACCAGGATGGTCGGGCAGGGGCGCTTCGAGATCGAAGTGCCGGCGGTCTCCGGCGACGAGATCGGCGCCCTGGCCGGTTCGTTCAACCGCATGGCGGTAGAGCTGAAACAGCGCGAGCAGGCCCTGAAAGACCTCTACGGACAGCTGGTGCAGTCAGAGAAGATGGCGGCCTTCGGAGCGCTCGGCGCGGGTATCGCCCACGAGGTGAAGAACCCGCTGGCGGGGATCCTCGGCATCACCCAGCTATCGCTGCGCGGCGTGGAGACAGGCCACCCGCTCGAGAAGAACCTGCACATCATCGAGAAGGAGACCAAGCGCTGCAAGACCATCATCGAGAACCTTTTGAAGTTCGCCCGCCAGGAACAGGTGGAGTTCGACGAGGTGGACCTTGCCCAGGTCGTAGCCGACGCGCTCGCCATCGTGGACCACCAGTTGGGGATCAACAGCGTCAAGGTGGAGCAGGAGGTGGAGGCGGGGCTGCCCTCCTGCCGCGGCAACGCGAACCAGCTGCAGCAGGTGCTCATGAACCTGATGATCAACGCACAGCAGGCCATGGGGGGGACGGCGGGAGTGGTGCGCCTGTCGGCGCGACGGCTGGAACAGGGGGGGCTGGAACTGCGGGTCGCCGACAACGGCCCCGGCATCCCGAAGGAAGTCCAGGCGAAGATCTTCGACCCCTTCTTCACCACCAAGCCGGCGGGGCAGGGGACGGGGCTGGGGCTCTCGGTAAGCTACGGCATCGTCAAGGACCACGGCGGCGAGATCCGCCTGGAGAGCGAGGAGGGGGCGGGCACCACCTTCATCATCACCCTTCCCGCAGCGGCTGCCGCCAACGCGGCCTAGAGGAGGACGGACATGGAACTGTTAGTCGTCGACGACGAGGAGACCTTGAGAAGCGTGGTATCGCAGGTGCTGTCCGCGGACGGATTCACCGTCTCCGAGGCGGCCAGCGGGGAGGAGGCCCTTGAGGCGTTCCGGGCCGGGTCGCACCAGCTGGTGATCACCGACATCAGGATGAGCGGCATGAGCGGCATCGAACTCCTGGGCGAGATCAAGAGCCACAACCCGGACACCCAGGTGGTGATCATGACTAGCCACGCCTCGCTGGACAGCGCGCTCACGGCGCTTAGGGCCGGCGCCTACGATTACCTGGTCAAGCCGTTCGAGAGTCTGGACCTGATCTCGGCGGTGGCGGGGCGGGCGGCGGAGAAGGCGCGCCTGGTGGCGCAGAACCGGGTGCTCTTGGAGCAGTTGACCCGGGCCAACCAGGAACTCCAGGAGGCGAACCAGGCGCTCAAAGAGATGGCGGTGCGCGACGGGCTCACCTCGCTGTTCAACCACCGCTACTTCCAGGAGGCCTTCGCCCAGGAGGTGGCACGCTCCAAGCGCTTCGACAAGCGTTGCAGCCTGATCTTCTTCGACGTGGACAACTTCAAGCACTACAACGACACCCACGGCCACCCCGAGGGGGACCGGCTCCTCAAGGGACTGGCCCAGATCGTCATGTCCCATTCCCGGGCCTGCGACATCGCGGCGCGCTACGGCGGCGAGGAATTCGTGCTGCTGTTGCCGGAGACGGCGAAGGAAGGGGCGGTGAAGGCGGCCGAGGAGATGCGGGCGCGGGTGGCGGAGCACCCTTTCGCGGGGAGGGAGACCCAGCCCTTGGGGCGGGTCACCGTGAGCGTGGGAGTGGCCTCGTTCCCGGAGGACGGTTGCGAGGCCCAGGCGCTCTTGGAGCGTGCCGACCAGTTCCTGTACCAGGCCAAGAACAGCGGCAAGAACAAGGTAGTTGCGGGGGCTACCCCGTCTTCTCCCGCCTGATCAGGTCGAACTCGCCGGCGCCCTGCACCCCGGTGAGGATGACGTGCTGGTTGGGGTGGGCCACGGTGAGCGGGACCCCGTCCAAGTCGGTCATGGCGGACAGGGTGAAGCGGGTGAAGTGCGCCCCTTGGCCGATCACCTCCAGGACGTCGCCCGCCTGGAGCCGGTTGCGCACCACGACCTGGACCCCGCCCTCTACTTCCTTTTCCACCAGCGCCACGAACTCGAAGTTGCGCACGTAACAGGAGAGGTACTCGTGGTCCACGTCGCGCGGCTTACCCAAGAGGAACCCGGTGGTGTAGCCGCGGTGGCTTACCTTGGCCAGTTCCTCGAGCCACTCCGGCTTGAGCTGGTACCCCTGCGGGTCCTCCCAGTAGCGGTCCAGCGCCTCACGGTAAATGCGGATCACGCTGGCCGCGTAGTAGATCCCCTTCATGCGCCCCTCGATCTTCAGCGAGTCGACCCCGCACTCGACCAGCGCGGGGAGCTGCTCGATCAGGCAGAGGTCCTTGGAGTTGAAGATGAAGGTGCCGCTTTCGTCCTCGTGGATTGGGAAGTATTCGCCCGGGCGGGTCTCCTCGACGATGGAGTAGTTCCAGCGGCAGGGCTGGGTGCACTCACCCTTGTTGGCGTCGCGCCCGGTCATGGCGGAGGAGAGCAGGCAGCGCCCGGAATAAGAGATGCACATGGCGCCGTGGATGAAGACCTCGAGCTCCATGTCGCAGCGCTGCGCCGTTTCCCTGATCGCGTCGAGGGACATCTCGCGCGCCAGGTTGACCCGCTTCACCCCCTGGGCCTGCCAGAAGCGGGCGGCGCGCCAGTTGGTGGTGTTGGCCTGGGTGGAGAGGTGGATGTCGCGACCAGGGTAGCGCTCGGCGATGAGAGCCACCACGCCGGGATCGGCGGCGATGAAGGCGTCGAAGGGGATGTCGGCCACCTCGGACAGGTAGCGCTCCAGGCCCGGAAGGTCATCGTTGTCGGCGAAGGCGTTCACGGTGAGGTAGACCTTCACCCCGTGCGCGTGTGCGTAGGCCACTGCCTCGTCCAGTTCCAACCGGGTGAAGTTGCCGGCCAGGTTCCTGAGACCAAATGCCTTGCCGCCCAGGTAGACGGCGTCGGCGCCGTAGCGGATTGCCACCTTCAGCTTCTCCATGTTGCCGGCCGGTGCCAAAAGCTCCGGTTTCACCCGCGGGCGTGTTACCCGCTCTCCCTGTGTCTCAACCATCTGCAGCTTCTCCAGCCCCATCCCGTTACCCGTCAAACCATGCTCCTTGTCGTGCTTCGCTGCCGGTTCGCCTTGCCGCTCGTGCGGCGCACCCGGACACCGGACAACCTAGCATACACCGGGCGGCTAAGGGAACCCCCCAAAGGCGCTTTCCCCTTGACATTGATAGGCAAAAGGCTTTAATTATGTTAAATTTTTTCGGTACCAAGGGTTGCCAGGCCAAAAAAGCGGTTGGCTAAGCTCGCGGTTTCAGAGACTTATCCGGCGCCCTTTCCACGCTTTCCCTTTAAAATGCGTCCCGAAAACTAATGAAGGACCTGCTGTCGATCTGGTTACCGATGTCATGAGCGCTGTATCACTTTGCACACCTCGCCGGGGGTAAGGGCGAGGAGGAGGGTGGGGCGATTGGTGCCCCTAAAGGAGCCTATGAAAAAACACCTCTGTCTGGCACTGCTCTTCCTGGGTCTGACCGCGACTGCACCGTTTGCGGCGGCACAGGAACAACCCACCATCTACACCATCGTCCCCGGCGACACCCTGTGGGGGCTGTCGCAGCGCTTCCTGAAGGACCCCTACTACTGGCCCAACGTCTGGGCCAACAACCAGGCCGTCGGCAACCCCCATTTCATCTATCCCGGCCAGAAGGTGCGCATCTATTCCGACCGCATCGAGATCGGACCTGAGTCCACCGCCCCGGCAGTCCCGGCGCCGGCATCGCAGGAACTGCGCGAAGAGCCGCAAGCGGTGACCTTCACCGTCAACGGCAGCGAAGGCTTCCTGATCGAGAACGGCACGAAGCCGTCTGGAATCGTGATCTCCCTGCACCAGAACCGGGAAATGGCCGGCGCCGACGACATCGTCTATACCGACATCGGGCGCGCCCAGGGGGGCAACCCCGGTGACCGCTACCAGATCTTCAAGAAGATCGGCCCGGTGAGCCATCCGGTCACCAACGTCATCCTCGGGCAGCAGGTTATGCCGCTGGGTGAACTGCAGCTCTCGGAACTCGAGGACAACGCCTCCAAGGCAATCATTACCAAGTCCTTCCAGGAGATCAGCGCAGGCTCCTTCCTGCTTCCTTACCAGGACCGCAAGATGACCATCGCGCTCAAATCCCCTGACCGCGACCTGACCGGCTACATCGTGCAGACCCAGACCGGCAACACCGCCCTGGCGGTGAACGACGTGGTCTTCCTCGACCTGGGCAAGGCGCAAGGGGTGCAGCCGGGCAACATGCTCTACATCGTGCGTGACGTGGTGCCCGACCAGCGCTACGCCAACGCCAAGATCGAGAAGCTCCCGGTCGAGGTGGTCGGGGCGCTGGTGGTGGTGGCCACCGGCATGAACAGCTCCACCGCCGTCATCGTCAAGAGCGTGGACACCGTGTACCGCGGTGACCGCGTGGAGATGAAAAAAAGCAGGTGACGCCAAAGGGGGTAACCCCATGGATCACTACTACTGGTTCGCGCTGAAGTCCGTGCCGCAGGTTGGTAACGTCACCTTCCTGCGGCTTTTGGCGCACTTCGGCTCCCCCGAAAGGGCGCTTAAGGCCTCCCCAGAGGAACTCGTCTCAGTGAAGGGGGTGAGCGCGGCGACCGCCCGTTCCATCGTCGAGCACCAGTACGGCGCCGAGGCCGAGGCCGAATGCGAACGGGTCCGTGCCGGCGGCGCCCAGGTGGTGGACATCCTGTCGGAGCGCTACCCACGCCTTTTGATGCAGATACCCGACCCGCCCCCCTTCTTCTATCTGATGGGGGCGCTCGACGGTAACGAGACCGCGGTGGCCATGGTGGGGTCGCGCCACGCCTCCCAGTACGGCCTGTGCACCGCGACCCGCCTCGGCAAGGAGTTGGCCGGGCAGGGTGTCACGGTGGTTTCCGGCATGGCGCGCGGCATCGACACCGCCAGCCACTGGGGGTGCCTTAAGGCGGGGGGGCGCAGTATCGCTGTCCTCGGCTGCGGCGTCGACGTCATCTACCCGCCGGAAAACGACACCCTGTACCGCACGCTGTGCCAGCAGGGGGCCCTGGTGAGCGAATTTCCCATGGGGACCTTGCCGCTTCCCGAGAACTTCCCCAGGCGTAACCGCATCATCAGCGCCCTCGCCAAGGGGGTGCTGGTGGTCGAGGCGGGGGAGGGGAGCGGGTCGCTGATCACGGCCCAGTACGCGCTGGAGCAGGGGCGGGAGGTGTTTGCCGTCCCGGGCAACGTCACCACGACCGGCAGCCGCGGCGTGAACGGTCTCATCAAAGAGGGAGCCAAGCTGGTGGAGCGGGTCGAGGACGTCCTCGAGGAACTGGGCATCGAGCCACAGGCGACCCATCCCGCGGAGCCGCCCCCATCCTTCCCGCTCACCCCGCAGGAGGCGGAACTGTATGCCCTGCTGTGCCAGGGCGTACTGCAGATTGACGACATCATCGTACAGAGCGCGTTGACAGCCGGCGAGGTTTCCGCTACTTTACTTCGCTTGGAATTGAAAGGGATCATCATCCAGCTTCCCGGCAAGCGCTTTGCGGTCGTCTGAACCATTACCGTAACCAGGTGGACACATGTCTCAGAATCTCGTCATAGTCGAGTCTCCCGCCAAGGCGAAGACCATAGAAAAATTTCTCGGCCCCGATTACAAAGTGCTGGCGTCGTTCGGCCACGTGCGCGCGCTCCCCAGCAAGCAGGGGTCCGTGGACGTGGAGCACGATTTCGAGCCCAAGTACGCGGTGCTCCCCGAGAGCAAGAAGCATATCGACGCCATCAAGAAGGAGATGAAGGGTATCTCCTCGCTGCTCCTGGCGACAGACCCCGACCGCGAGGGGGAGGCCATCTCCTGGCACCTCCTGGCGGCGCTCGGGTTGGAGGGTAAGAAGAAGGTCCCCTTCGATATCAAGCGCGTGGTGTTCCACGAGATCACGAAGGACGCCATCGTGCACGCGGTGCAGAATCCCCGCGGCATTTCCGAGCACCTGGTGGACGCGCAGCAGGCGCGCTCGATTCTGGACTACCTGGTCGGCTTCACCCTCTCTCCGTTTTTGTGGAAGAAGATCCGTTACGGCCTCTCCGCCGGGCGCGTGCAGTCGGTCGCGCTGCGACTGATCTGCGAGCGCGAGAAGGAGATCCAGGCCTTCAAGGAGCAGGAATACTGGACCATCGGCGCCAAGCTGGAGACTGCGAAGAAGCAGGGACTCACCGCGGCGCTGGTCGAGGCGGCAGGTAAGAAGCTCGGCAAGTTCGACATCCCCAACCGCGAGGTGGCCTTCGGGCTCTACGAGAAACTGGGCGGCAAGGGTGAATTCCCCAAGCAGGAAGGGGACGAAGGCGCGACGCCGCTCGTGGTAAAGACGCCGGCCAACCCCGAGTACCGCGTCGACAAGGTCACCAAGAGCGAGAGGAAGCGCTCGCCGTCGCCGCCGTTCACCACCTCCACGTTACAGCAGGAGGCGGCCAGGAAGCTCGGCTTCTCCGCCAAGAAGACCATGTCCACCGCGCAAAAGCTCTACGAGGGTATCGACGTCGGGGAAGGCGCGGTCGGTCTCATCACCTACATGCGTACCGACTCCGTGGCGCTCTCCAACGTGGCCCTCGAGGACGCGCGGCAGCTGATCACCTCGCTCTACGGCAAGGAATACGCCCTGGAGAAGCCCCGCTTCTTCAAGAACAAGTCCAAGAACGCCCAGGAGGCGCATGAGGCGGTTCGCCCGACCTACATCTCCAAGACCCCGATCGAGGTGAAGAAGTTCCTCACCTCGGACCAGTTCAAGCTCTACGACCTGATCTGGAAGAGGACCGTGGCCTGCCAGATGGCCGAGGCGCTTTTGGACCAGACCTCCGTCGAGATCACCGCCGGCGAGGGGTACCGTTTCCGCGTGGCCGGCACCGTGATCCGCTTCGCTGGTTTCATGAAGCTCTACATCGAGGGCGTCGACGACGAGGAGGAGGGCAAGGAGAAGGAAGGGACGCTCCCGCCGCTGGCCGAGGGTGACATCCTGAAGCTGCAGCAACTCCTCCCCGAGCGCCACTTCACCCAGCCCCCGCCGCGCTACACCGAGGCGACCCTGGTGAAGACCCTGGAGGAGTACGGCATCGGGCGTCCGTCCACCTATGCCTCCATCATGAACACCATCATCGAGCGCAAGTACGCGCGCCTCGACAAGAAGCGTTTCTTCCCCGAAGACGTGGGGATGGTGGTCTCTGACCTGTTGACCAACCACTTCAACCAATACGTCGACTACAACTTCACCGCGAACCTCGAAGAGCAGCTCGACATGGTGTCCCGCGGCGAGAAGCAGTGGCGGCCGCTCCTGCACGAGTTCTGGGGGCCGTTCATCAACCTCCTGAAGCTGAAGGAAGGGGAGGTGAGCAAGTCCGACCTGACCACCGAGGCCACCGACGAGGTTTGCCCCGAGTGCGGCAAGCCGCTGGTGGTGAAGCTCGGCAAGTTCGGCAAGTTCTTCGCCTGCACCGGCTATCCCGAATGCCGCTACATCCGTCCCCTGGACAAGGAAACCGGCGAGGTGGTCGAGCCCGTGGTTTCCGAGGAAGTCTGCGACAAGTGCGGCAGCCACATGCTGATCAAGGACGGGCGCTTCGGTAAGTACCTCGCCTGCTCCGCGTACCCCAATTGCAAGAACATCCAGCCCCTGGTGAAGCCCAAGGGGACCGGCATCACCTGCACCGCCTGCGGCAAGGGTGAGCTGATCGAGAAGAAGTCCCGTTTCGGAAAGTTGTTCTACTCCTGCAACCGGTATCCCGAGTGCAAGTTCGCGTTGTGGGATCTCCCCGTGCAGAAGCCCTGTCCCAAGTGCGGCAATCCGCTGTTGGTGAAGAAGGTGTACAAGCGCGAGGGCGAGTTCCTCAAGTGTCCCAAGGAAGGGTGCGACTACCAGAGCAACAAGGAGTAGCGCAGGCGGTAGCGATAGATGAAGTGAGCGCGGGGTCTTCGGACCCCGCTTTGATTTTCAAGGCTGTTTCACGCAAAGCCGCAAAGGCGCAAAGGCAAAAATCGTCTTGTTTTACTTTTTGCGCCTTGGCGTCTTTGCGTGAGGCTGGTTTCGGTTTTGGTTTTAGGAGAAAGAATGACGAAGCAGATCACGGTAATTGGCGGTGGACTGGCCGGATGCGAGGCGGCCTGGCAGGCGGCCCAACGCGGCGTTAAGGTTCGCCTGTGCGAGATGAAGCCCGGCAAGTACTCCGAGGCGCATCACCTCCCCGGGCTCTCCGAACTGGTCTGCTCCAACTCCCTGCGTGGCGATTCGCTGGAGAACGCGGTGGGCCTCTTGAAGGAAGAACTGCGTCGCCTCGACTCGCTCTTCATGGAAGGCGCCGAGGCCACCAAGGTCCCCGCCGGCGGCGCGCTGGCCGTTGATCGAGAACTCTTCTCCAACTACATCACCGAAAAGATCGAACAGCACCCCAACATCGAGGTGGTGCGCGAGGAATTGACCAGCATCCCCGAAGAAGGGATCGTGGTGGTCGCCTCCGGCCCCCTTACCAGCGGCCCGCTCGCCCAAGAAATCGGTCGCCTGGCCGGCAGCTACCTCTACTTCTACGACGCCATCGCCCCCATCGTCGCCGCCGATTCCATCGACTACGACAAGGCCTTCCGCGCCTCCCGCTACGGCAAGGGTGACGGCGACGACTACCTGAACTGCCCCATGGACGAGGAGCAGTACCACAGCTTCGTCAAGGAACTCCTGGCCGCAGAGAAGGTGGAGCCGAAAAGCTTCGAGAAGGTGGTCCACTTCGAGGGGTGCATGCCCATCGAGGAAATGGCGAGCCGCGGTGTGGAGACGCTGCGCTTCGGCCCGATGAAACCGGTGGGGCTCGCCGATCCCCGGGTCGGCGTGGAGCCGTACGCTGTGATACAGCTGCGCCAGGAGAACCGCGAGGCCACCATGTTCAACCTGGTCGGATTCCAGACCAAGCTCACCTGGCCCGAGCAGAAGCGGATCTTCCGGATGATCCCCGGCTTGGAGCAGGCGCAGTTTTTACGCCTGGGCTCCATGCACCGCAACACCTTCATCAATGCGCCGGAGCTCCTTCTGGCCACCTGCCAGTTGAAGAGCGATCCGCGCATCCTCTTTGCCGGGCAGATTACCGGCGTCGAGGGGTACGTGGAATCCGCGTCCAGCGGTTTCGTCGCCGGGGTCAACGCGGCGCGCCTGGCCAAGGGGGAGGAGCTGATCGTCCCTCCGGCCGAAACCGCCATCGGCGCGCTGGCGCGCCACATCACCAATACCGAAGCGGCGCACTTCCAGCCCATGAACGTCAACTACGGGCTCTTCCCGGCGCTGGTCGGGCGCATCAAAAAGAAGGAAAAGCGCGGCCTGCTGGCCCAACGAGGGCTGGAGGCGCTGCAAACGTGGCTGCCTAAGGTAACCGGGTAGCCGCCGGGCCGCCCGCCGGGGTGTGCCGAGGAGGTTGCTATGACAGGGAACAAGGAACAGCAGGAGATAAGCGTCGTCGGACGGCTGCTATCGCTGGAGGCCCTGGTTTTCGTGATGGGCACTGCCTCCCTCGTCTACGGCCTCGCCACCGGCAGTCACTGGAAGACCATCCTCGGCGCCGCCGTCATGCTGGCGGTCATCCTCATCTTCCGCTTCTGCCGCCGTTGTAAGGGTGAATAATCAGTTTTTGCCGTTAAGGAGAAATCATGTCCGCACCAACCATCGTACTTGCCTCCGCCTCCCCAAGGCGCAGCGAACTCCTTGAATCCGCCGGGATCAGCTTCCGCGTCGTTCCCGCCGACATCTGCGAGGATCAGCTTCCCGGCGAGGAGCCGGTCGATCACGTGCTGCGCCTGTCCGAAGGAAAGGCCCGCGCCGCCGCGGAAATGACCGAAGGCCGCTTCTTCCTGGGCGCGGACACCATCGTCCTTTGCGACGGCGAGATCATGGGCAAACCCAAGGACCATGCCGACGCCCAGCGCATGCTGAGAAAGCTCTCAGGCGTGCCGCACGAGGTGGTCACCGGCTTCGCCATCTACGACCGCGATCGCGACGATGCCCTGGTGGAGGCGGTGCGCACCAAGGTATTTTTCAAGCCGCTGCACGACGAGGAAATCGACGCCTACATCGCCACAGGCTGTCCCTTCGACAAGGCCGGCGGCTACGCCATCCAGGGGGGCGCCGCACACATGGTCCAGAAGATCGACGGCTCCTACACCAACGTGGTCGGGCTGCCTCTGTGCGAGGTGGTCGAGAAACTCAGGGTCCTGGGAGCACTGTAGGAGGAAGGGGGACGTTATGGGGGAGGTAAGTGAGCATCTCAGGGAGATCCGTGAACGCATCGCGCAAGCCGCTTTAAGGGCAGGGCGCGATCCCGGTGCGGTGCACCTGGTCGCCGTTTCCAAGACCAAACCTGCCGCCGCCATAGCCGAGGCCTTCGCCTGCGGCCAGGTCATCTTCGGCGAGAACTACGTCCAGGAACTGGTGGCGAAGCAATCCGAGCTCCCCGCGGAAATCTCGTGGCATTTCATTGGCAGCCTGCAGAGCAACAAGGTGCGCCAGATCGCCGGCAAGGTCGACCTGGTCCACTCCGTGGACCGCCTGAGCCTGGCGAGAGAGATCGACCGGCAGTGGGGCACTCTCGGCAAGGTGTGCGATATCCTGGTCCAGGTGAACATATCCCGCGAGGAAACCAAGGGGGGTACCAGCAGCGACGAGCTCCTGGACCTGGTGCGCGAGGTGGCGCAACTGCCAAACCTCAAGGTGAAGGGGCTGATGACCATGCCCCCCTTCTTCGACGACCCGGAAGCGGCGCGCCCTTACTTTCGCAAGCTGCGCGAACTGGCCGACGAGGTGAGGCGGGCAGCCATCCCCGGGGTGGAAATGCAGGAATTGAGCATGGGGATGTCCGGCGATTTCGAAGCGGCCATCGAGGAAGGCGCCACACTGGTGCGGGTTGGATCCGCCCTGTTCGGCGCGCGCCAGTACTACTGAAATGGGGGAGATCATGGAGCCTGGGCAGGAAAAGCAGGTATCAAAGCTACGGCGCCCCTTCGTGGTAGCGGGCGCCGTGGTGGGGGCATCGCTGAGTGGTTGGTATCTCTACCGCAATTTCGGCAACAGCGGCGCAGCTGCCGATCCCATCTGGACCCGCTTCGTCAACGTCGCGCTGATCATGTTCGTCGCCATCTACCTGGCCAACCTGCTGCGACGTGGGGTCGAGTCCTTGAAGAAACGCTAGTCTTCGTCGGCAATCTTTACCGGTGCCGGCACCAGCGCCAGGAAGCCGGAAACCCGCTGGGCCACCAGCGATTCCAGTATGGCGAACACCAGCGAAATAGTGGCGTAGACCGCCAGCGTCGCCTCCATCGAGGCCGGGATGGAAAGGTCGTGCTGGGAGTTGCGCACCATCCAGATCATTGCCACTGCCACCGCACCGCAACCGAACTGCCGCCACACCCAGTTATTCTGCTCGATCAGGAGCTGCATCAACTGCTCGATTTCGCCCTCTAGGAAGTAGCGTTCCGCCACGATCCACGACATGTAGATGCGAGGCAACATGACCGCGGTCATGGTCATGGTGACGGTCATCATCAGTGCGCCGAACATGTTCATAAATTCTCCTCCCGCTAGCAGTTCACATTCGTTTTCCTCGCTGTAGCACAAACAACGCCCAAAACCCCTTCTAGCGACATTATCTCTCATTAAGACCAAAGCTGCGTTATTACAGAGGGTTGCAGTGCAGGTAAGGATGGTCCAGCATAAGGTGGGGCAACGCAGGTGGTCCATGCTGTACGGCTTTTGAACAGATGCTGTTCGGTTATTACGCGAAATAGCCCAGGGACGAAACCATCGGCCACGGAGAACATCTAAAGGAGCTCTGCCCCCCCCTCACCCTGTACCTCATGTCCTGTTGCACCCTAAAGCTTTTCGTTTAACTGACTTTGCTGTTCTCGAACCTCTTCGATTTTCTCAGTGACTAAAGGGCTTGGTTTTAACTTCCTTGAAGAAAATTAAGTTGTCACTGCGGTCGGGTTCGTGCTAACGCTCATAAGTTGCGAATTCAGCACAGGGAGAAAGCATGATCCATCTGTCCAACATAACGAAACAGCACGGCTCGCAGGTCCTGTTCCGCGACGCCAGCTTCCAGATACTGCCCGGTAGTCGCTCCGGCCTGGTCGGCCCCAACGGCGCGGGCAAGACCTCGCTCTTCAGGATCATCACCGGCGAGGAAGAGGTTGATGCCGGTGATATCACCGTCGCCAAGAAAACTACCATCGGTTACTTTTCGCAGAACATCGGCGAAATGGCGGGACGCTCGGCGCTGGACGAGGTGATGGCGGTCTCCGCGGATACGGTGCGCCTGGCCGGGGAACTGAAGCAGATGGAGGAGCAGATGGGGCTCCCCATGTCCGACGACGACATGGCGGCTCTCCTGGAGCGCTACGGCGTCGCCATGGAAGAGTTCGAGCATCGCGGCGGCTACGATCTCGACTCGCGCGCCAAGGAGGTCCTGACTGGCCTCGGCATCGGCCCGGACCGCTTCCACAACCCGGTCGAGTCCTTCAGCGGCGGCTGGCGCATGCGCGTTGCCCTGGCCGGAATCCTGACCCTGCAGCCCGACGTGCTCCTTTTGGACGAGCCGACCAACCACCTCGATGTCGAGTCCATTATCTGGCTCGAGGAGTGGATCGCTAACGAGTACAAGGGCGCGCTCCTGATGACCAGCCACGACCGTGACTTTATGAACCGCGTCGTGAACCGCATCGTCGAGGTGGCCAACAAGACCGTCACCACCTACGGCGGCAACTACGATTTCTACGAGAGGGAGCGCGACATCCGGCGCGAGCAGCTCCTGGCGAGCTACAAGCGCCAGCAGGAGATGCTGGCCAAGGAAGAGGAGTTCATCGCCCGCTTCGCCGCACGTGCCTCGCACGCGGCGCAGGTGCAGTCCCGGGTGAAGAAGATCGACAAGATCGAGCGCATCGAGATCCCGCCCGAGGAGCGCGTGGTCAAGTTCGAGTTCGCCACCCCCCCCAGGAGCGGCGACGATGTCGTCGTCATGGACAACCTGGGCAAGAGCTGGCTGAACCCCGACGGCAGTGTGCATCCCATCTTCTCCGGCGTGACCGGGGTCATCAAGCGCCTGAGCAAGATCGCCGTGGTCGGTGTCAACGGCGCCGGCAAATCGACCTTCCTGAAGACCATCGCCGGCCATACAGACGCCACCGAGGGGAACGTTAACCTGGGCGCCAACGTCGAGCTCGGCTACTTCAGCCAGCACGCCATGGAGATCCTCGATCCCAAGAAGACCATCTTCGAGACGGTGCAGGATGTTATCCCGCTGGCCACCATCGGGGTGATCCGCAACCTCTTGGGCGCCTTCCTGTTCCAGGGGGACGACGTCGACAAGAGGATCGAGAACCTCTCCGGCGGCGAGAAGAGCCGCGTGGTGTTGGCGACGCTTTTGGCGCGCCCGGTGAACTTCCTGGTGCTGGACGAGCCCACCAACCATCTGGACATCCGTTCCCGTGAGATCCTCCTCGATGCGCTGGAGAACTTCCAGGGGACCGTCATCCTGGTGAGCCACGACCGTCACTTCCTGCGTAAGCTCGTCGACCGGGTCATCGAAGTGGATCACGGCGAGATGCGTCTCTATGAGGGGAATTACGATTACTACCTTTCCAAGACGGTACATGCCTGATCGGGGAGGGGACTGACAACGGTGGAGATGAGGGGGGCATTCATTCAGTGTTTGCCTTAAAAGGCTGCTCCGTGCTATAAGAGCGGTGCTGTAATTCAATGACCTCAACCAAAGGAGATTGCAATGGCGAAAAACCAAAATGAAATGACCTTTAAATACATCTTTACCTACGATTACAACCCCGTCTATATCAACGGTGCCCACGGCGGGATCTCCCCGCGAGGCGAACTGGTGATCAACTTCTACCTCGAGCGCCAGCCGCTCCCGAACGCCATCAGCCACGAGATCACTGCAGCCGGCCAGATCGGTCCCGAGACCGAAGTGGAGCCGTCGGATCTGGGCCGCAGCCTGGTGCGCCAGGTCATCAACGGTATCGTGGTGAACCACCAGACCGCGCGCGAGCTGCACTACTGGCTGGGCGAGAAGATCAAGGAACTCGACGCCCTCGAGCAGGCACGCCAGGCTATGGCAGCCGAGCAGGCAGGCCAGGTCACCCACTAGAGCATCTACGACAGCAAAGTAACAGGGGCGGCATCCCGTACGGGATCGCCGCCCCTTGTTTTGGTAGCGTCAGGCCGTCATCGCCTCTCCCCTGGAGGGAGGGGCCGTTAGCTGCCTGTTCATCTTAGCTAGAGGACGCAGTAAGGAGTCACATGTCCAAACAGTACGTGGTGGGAAACGAGTCGGTGCGCATGATCGAACTCGGGCACCCCTGGATCATCGCCGATGCCTATACCAGGAAGTGGCCTGCCGGCGAGGCCGGGGACCTGGTCGAGTTGGTGGACGGCTCCGGCCGCTTCCTTGCCTCAGCACTGCTCGATCCCAAGGACCGCATCGTGGCCCGGATCCTGTCGCGGCAGCGCATGCGCCTGGACCGGGGCTGGGTGCAGGCACGCCTGGAACGGGCCGTGGCGCTCAGGAAAAACCACGCGCAGCTGGACGACTCGGACGCGTACCGGCTGGTCAACGGTGAGGGGGATGGCCTCCCCGGGCTCACCGTGGACCGCTACGGCGATTACCTGATGGTGCAGGTCTACTGCTCGGGATGGCGCAGGCATCTGAAACTGGTGACCCAGGCGCTGGAAGAGCTCCTGGCGCCGGCGGGGATCTACGAGAAGGGACGCCCCCAGAACACCAGGGAACTGGAGGCGGAGAGCGACAACAAGAAGTACGGGCGGCTGCTGGCGGGCAAGCCTGCAGCGGAGCCGCTCTTGGTGCGGGAAAATGGGCTCACCTACCGGGTCAGCCTGGAACTGGGCCTGAACACCGGGCTCTTCCTGGACATGCGCAAGAACCGGCGCGACCTCATGGCGCGGGTGCAGGGCAAACGCTTCCTGAACCTCTTCTCCTACACGGGCGCCTTCTCGGTCGCCGCCGCCGCGGCCGGGGCGAGCCTGGTCACCAGCGTCGACGCTTCGCCCGGCTACATGGGGCAGGCGAAGGAGAACTTCGATCTGAACCGGTTGAACCCCAAGCGGCACGAGTTCCTGGTCGGGGACTGCTTCACGGTACTGGACGACCTGGCTCGGCAGAAGAAGGTCTACGACGTGATCCTGATGGACCCTCCCTCCTTCTCCACCACGGCCAAAAGCCGCTTCACCACGCGCGGCGGCACCTCGGACCTGGTGGCCGCGGCGCTCAAGCTGCTCAAGACCGGCGGGCTGCTGATCACCTCGTCCAACCACCAGAAGGTCGACTTGGCGGACTACTTGAAGGAACTGCGTCGCGGGGCGCTGCAGGGGGGGGACCAGTTGCAGGTGGTTTCCTTCGGCGGTCAGCCCGAGGATTTTCCCTACCCGGTGACCTTCCCCGAAGGGCGCTACCTCAAGTACGTCATCGCCGTCAAGGGGTAACGGGGCGGGATCAGCTCACCCCGCAGTCGTGCAGGAACTTGGCGTAGCGCTTGTCGGTGAGTTCGATGTGGTTGAGCACCCAGCTGGACAGGAAGTTCAATAGTTCCAGTGCCAGTCCGGGGCGCTTGGAGCTCAGTCGCTCCTTGAAGGCGAAGGCCTTGGCGATGAAGCGCTGGTGCTCCAGTTCGTGCAGGGCCATCTCGGGGTACCTGTGGGTGCGGAACAGTTCTTCTTCCACGGCGAAGTGGGCCTGCGCGTAGTTGAACAGGTTGGTGAGCACGTCCTCCACCACGTCTGCGCTCTCGTTGTTCCTGATCGCCTGGTCCAACTCGTCCATTAACTGGATCAGCATCTTGTGCTGCTCGTCTACCTTTACGATTCCCACGCTCAAACTTTCCGACCACTCGATTATGTCCATGAACCTCTCCCTGTGCAGGGTGTTGAAACTGTCTCTATGCGTGCTCCGTAGCCAACCGGGCCAACTCTGTGCTATCTTTTTCCTTACGCCAACTTCAACTTTGCCGTAGCGATCGGAGCCTTCATGGCCGAGCCCTCACCGCATGAACTGGAAATCTCCTGCCAGCAGATCCTGCTGCCCGACTCGTCGGTCTACTCCGTGCAGTGGATCGACCTCCCCGTTGAGGCGGCGCTGCGGGCCACCCCCGCTTTCCTCTTGCAGCACTACTTTACGGTGGTCCGTCGCTGTACCCTGGGGCTGATCTCACCAGTCCTGGAGCCGCACGGCGTCGAGTTCCGGGTCACCGGGACCCGCCGCGCCCTGCTTGCTTTCAGCGCGGCCCAGTTCGAGGCGGACCAAGAAGGTGTGCAGGCGGTGCACCTGTGCATCAGTGGCGGCATCCTGGTGCAGCCAGGGGAGTGCGACAACGGCATGTTTTCCCTGCTCACCACCATCGGTGCCGACCGGGGACGGGTCACGGTGCAGCTCTCCGACTACTGCCCGCTCCTGTTGGGGAGCAGGAACCCTTCCCGGCTGCGCAAGCTCTGCTACGGGATGACGCAGTCCTTCTTTCACAAGGTGGTCACCATCAGGTACCTGGCCTCCCTGTTCCGCGAACTGTGCGGCGTGAAGGCGCGGGTGGCGGTCAGAAACGTGGTGGTGCGCCAGGGGACTGATATCTGACCCAAGCTACTATTCGGATAGAGGGGAGACTTCTTGAGCGATTTGAAGGGGGCTACTGAAACAGCGGGGGGCTAGGCGGGCTTCTTCTGGTTCAGAGATTCGTAAAGTGCGATCTGCTCGGCGCTGGACAGCTTTTTCCTGGGCTTTTGCTTGCCCAGGCACATCCTGCACCGGTCGTCGGAACACCACTGGCAGAAGCTGCAGTCGGGGCAGGGATGCTTCTTGCAGTCGTGAGCACACTCTTTCTTTTCTTCCATAGTACCGTTCACCATGGTTGTCACTGAAAAGCGGCGCCGGCCTCATCGCCGTGCGCCGCTTTTCTTGTGCGGTTTAGTACACCACGTTCCTCTTGGGGGCGGTCCCCTCGACGATGCGGGCGAAGGACTTGCCCTGGTCGGCGTTGATCAGCAGGTAGCGCGGCAGCTTCATAGCTGTGTCGTTGGGGCCAGCGTGATGCGCCTCGATGGTGAAGGTCGCCACGTAGCCCGCCTCGGCGGCTCTCTTGAGCAGGTAGTCGTCGTAGATGCCGAACGGCCAGGCCAGCAGGTCCACCTTGGTCCCCAGCTTCTCTTCCAGCTTCGCCTTGGACTTCTTGAGCTGGGTCTGCACCGACTTCTCGAACTCGGCCGGAGCCATCTTCTTCTTGTCGTGCCTGAAGTTGGGATGCCAGAAGGTGTGCGACTGGATGTCGAAGCCGTTCTTCTGCAGGGTTTTCAGCTGTTCCCAGGTCATGGCGTACTTGGCGTTGGAGATGGCCGATGGGTACACGAACACGGTCACCGGGATGTTGTACTTCTTGGCCAGCGGCAGCATGTCACTGTACACGGACTTGTGCGCGTCGTCCTCGACGATAACCACCGATTTCGGTGCGGGGGCGGGACCCTTCTTCAGGTAGTAGTCCACCAGCTTCCTGAGCGGGATCACGGTATAGCCGTTGTCCCTGAGGTACTTGAGGTGTTCCTCGAAGACCGAGGTTTTGATGGTCATGCCATCGGCCACGGTGGGGCCGAAGCGGTGGTACAGCAGTATGGGGACGTGGACCCCCTGGCTGGCGGCGGGCTGGGCCGACTTGGCGGTCGGGGTGACGGCCTGCGCGCCCGGTACGGCCAACAGGGCGACGGCGAGGAGCAGGAGCAGGATGCGATACTTCATCGGTACAAAACCTCCGGTTGATTTTCGAACACCCCAACATACCAGAAAGCGCAGAAATGTGAAACGCAGAATGCGTGATGAAAAGTAAGCAACGGGCTGGATCGCCGGCAGGGTGGTAGAATTCTCCAGTTCCAATTCCGTGTAAAGGAGGAAGATATGACTTCATACCAGCTCAAGTGCCCCGCGTGCGGCACCGTGAACCGCATCCCCGCCGACAAGGAGGGGGTGGCCGGGACCTGCGGTAACTGCCGCGCCAAGCTCCCGCCGCTCTACAGTACGCCCCGCGCGCTCCACGACGCCGACTTCGACGCCTTCCTCGCGGCCTATCCCGGCCCGGTGCTGGCGGAATTCTGGGCCCCCTGGTGACCGCACTGCGTCTCATTCGCACCGGCGGTGCGAAAGGTGGCGGCACTCCTTGCCGGGGAGGCGGTGGTGGTCCAGGTCAACACGGATGAGAGCCCGGCGCTGGCGGGGCGCTTCGGGGTGCGCGGCATCCCGGTGCTGCACCTCGTGCGCAAGGGCAAGTCGGTCGATCAACTGGCCGGGGCCCAGTCGGCAGAAGCGGTGGTGGCCTGGTTCCGGCGCTTGCAGTCAAAGTGATGCCGCTTATGGCATAGATCGTCATGGCGCTCATTGACAGCGGCTCGGTGTTTGGCAGAATTGGTGTCTGACATTATAATGAGAAACCGGAGGTGGCAATGACGAGGGACCAACTTCAGATCCTTGAGAATCAACTGGTGGCCAACTGTCAGTACAAAGGCGTTCAGACCACCTTGCACAAGTTACTGGAGAGTCTCTACGAGGGAAAAACCCTCGACGCCATACTCGCTGAGATGCTGGAGTGAAATGACTAACCAACTGCAACGAAGACCAACCATACGGCGCCAGCTGTCCGTCCTGGTCGCCGCCTGCGTCCTGCCGGTCTGGCTCATCGCCGCCGTCATGGCACGGCACGCTTACGTCTCCAAGCTTGACCAGGTGAGCGGCGACCTGCTCGAAAACGCCCGCGCCATGACCATGGCGGTGGATCGTGAACTGGCCAGCGTCCAGGCATCCCTCAGCGCCCTGGGCAGCTCCCCATCCTTCAAGCAACGTGACTTCGTTGCGCTGCACCAGCAGAGCAAGGACATCCTCAAGCACTATCCCGGCGCCGACATCATCGTTGCCGACATCACGGGGCAGCAACTGGTGAACACCTACCGTCCCCTGGGGAGCAAGCTCCCCAAGCGCAGCAACCTCGACACCGTGAGTCGTATCTTCCAGGACAACAAGCCCGTCGTCAGTAACCTCTTTTACGGCGCGGTCACCAAGCGGCCGGTGATCGCCATCGACGTGCCGGTGGTCATCGACGGCGTTACCGCCTACGACCTTTCCATGTCCTTTCCCTCCGAGGTGTTCTCCTCGGTGCTGCAAAATCAAAACGTCTTCAAGGACTGGTACGGTACCGTGGTGGACGGCAACGGCGTGATCACCGCCCGTACCAGCAACCTGGACAAGTTCGTGGGCAAAAAACTGACCGGGGACCTGCGCACCGCCCTGGCGCGCTCCAACGAGGGAACGCTGCTCATTACCACCACCAAGGGGGGGACCACCTTTTCCGCCTTTTCCAAATCTTCCTTCTCCGGGTGGACCGTGGCGGTCGCGGTTCCCGCCGATGTCGCACTGGCCCAAATCTACAGCTGGGTGGGCTGGGCGGTAGGGGTCGGCGTAGCCGTATCGCTCCTGGGGATCCTGTTTGCCTCCTGGCTCGCCAACCGGATCGCTCACGACATCCAGTCGCTGGTGCAGCCGGCGCTCGCCATCGGCAGCGGCGAGGTCGCGCCGGCGGTCGCCACCGATTCCAAGGAGACCGCGGAACTGGCCGAGGCCCTGGTGCAGGCTTCGCAACTGCTGCAGCGCCGTGCCGCGGAAAGGGATCAGGCCGAACGGCAGCTCTCCCTCACCATCGTCGACCTGCGCCGCGAAACGGAGGAGCGTAGCCGGGCCATGGAGGAGGTGCGCCGGCAGGAACAGCTGCTCATCCAGCAAAGCCGCCAGGCCGCCCTGGGGGAGATGGTGGGCAACATCGCCCACCAGTGGCGCCAGCCGTTGAATGCGCTGGGGCTTTTGGTACAGCAGCCCCTCCTGTTCCACGAACTGGGGCAGCTGGACCGGGAGTTTCTCGAGGGGCACGTCGCCAAGTCCATGGCGATCGTGCGCCACATGTCGCAGACCATCGACGATTTCAGGAACTTCTTTAGGCCCGACAAGGAGAAGCTGCGCTTCAAGGTGGCCGACGAAGTCGCCAAGGTGCTGTCGCTGGTCGATGGCAGCCTGCAGTCCCTGGGGGTCTCCCTCAAGGTGCAGCAGGAGGGGGATCCCGTCATCGAGGGATACCCAAACGAATTCGCCCAGGTACTGCTCAACATCCTGATCAACGCCCGCGATGTCATCGCCGAGCGTGCTGTGGCCGCTCCCGCGGTGCAGGTCTGCATCGCGGACCATGAGGGACGGGCGGTGCTCACGGTGACCGACAATGCAGGGGGGATCCCGGAGGAGATCATGACGCGGATCTTCGACCCCTACTTCACCACCAAGGGGCCCCAGGCCGGGACCGGGGTCGGACTGTTCATGTCCAAGACCATCATAGAAAAAAACATGGGGGGAGTGCTTACCGCGTGCAACGTGGACGGCGGCGCCCAATTCAGGATAGAGGTATAAGATGGCTACCATAATGCTTGTCGAAGACGATCGTGACACCCTGGACATACTCTCCGTCGTACTGCGGCGCAAATACGGCGACCTGCAGCTGTACACCGCCGAGAACGGCAGGCAGGGGGTGGACCTGTTCAAGGAGCGGAACGCCGACATCGTGATCACCGACGTCAACATGCCCGAGATGGGGGGCGTCGCCATGGTGCAGGCCATCAGGGGGATCAGGCCGCAGGTGCAGTTCATCTTCATCACCGCGGATGCCGGAAGGGCAACCCTGGAGCACTCGGTTGGTGCGGGATTCCAGCTCGACCACTACATCGAAAAACCGGTCGACTACCGCGACCTGTTCTCAGCCATAGATCAGTCGCTGGCAAAGGTACTGGCTATGCAGTCGGCCCCAGCTGCCGGCACTGAAGTAAAGCCGCACCGGCCAGCGTTATAAAGGGAGATGGATAACGAAAAGTGTACAAGCGCCGGCGCAGGTTGTATACTTATCCGCGATTACCCTGAAGTGACCTGCTGCTATGAAAGAGACCTGCCACACAAGGAGGACGTCCATGAAAAAGAACCTACTCGCTATCCTCGTTCTGTCTTTGCTTGCACTTCCCGCCGTCGCCATGGCGACGCCCCCCCGTCCCGGCCCCTACGTCTCCGGCTTTATCGGGTTAACCGTTCCCGAGACCGTCAATGCCACCAGCTTCGACGGGAGCACCACCTATAACGACCGCATCAAGTTCGATCCCGGCCTGAACGTCGGGGGGACCTTGGGCTACGACTTCGGCATGATGCGCCTTGAAGGGGAGATTTCCTACAAGGATCTGCAGTTGAACAGGGTGAGCGAAAGTGGCGGCCCCATTTACCGAATCGAGGACGGCAACGTCGACACCACCGCCTTCATGGCCAACGTCTTCTTCGATATGCACAACAACACCCCCATCACTCCCTACGTCGGTGGCGGCATAGGCTTTGCCTCTTTGCACATGAACGATGTCGTCAGCCGTGACGGGACCTTCCTGTATGGCTCCGACGACCAGGTGGCATTCGCCTACCAGGCCGGGGCCGGCCTGGAGGTCGCCCTGAATCGGCAGCTTTCTCTCGACCTCGCCTACCGCTACTTCGGCACCTCGCAGGTCTCCTTCATCGACACCGAGTTCGAGGTCCAGACCCACAATGCGACCGTGGGGCTGAGGTTCAAGTTCTGACCGGACACATGACGGGGCAGCCATGAATGATGTCAATGCTCACAACCAGGAACTGGAGCGGCAAAACCAACAGCTGCTGGATGCCTACGCCGAGCTGGACCGGGTCCTGGCCCAGTACGCGGAGCTGTACGACTTCGCACCGGTGGGCTACCTTACCATTGGGGAAGGGCGGCGCATCGTAAAGGTCAACCTGACCTGCTGCACCCTTTTGCAACGGGACCGGGTGGTCCTGCTGGGGAAGGATTTCCTGGAGCTGGTCACCAAGGAGGATCGCCCGGCCCTGCTCGACTACCTGGAAAGGATTTTCTGCTGCAGCGACGGCGTCGAGTGCGAGGTGCGGCTGCACAACGGCACGCCGGTCCGGCTGGAGTCTGCCGTTTCCCAACAGCAGCGTGAGTACCGCATCGTCATGCTGGACGTGAGTCGGCAGAAGCTGGTCGAGGGCGCCTTGCGGGAAAGCGAGAAGCGTTTCAAGTCCTTGGTGGAGGTTACCTCCGATCTGGTCTGGGAGGTGGATGCCAAGGGAGTCTACACCTACGTCAGCCCCAAGGTGTTCGACCTGCTCGGCTACACCCCAGAAGAGGTGGTGGGGAAGACGCCCTTCGACTTCATGCCGCGGCACGAGGCCGACCGGTTGCTCATGATCTTCGCCGAGTTAACCGCGCGCCAGGAGCCGTTTCACAACCTCGAGAACGTCAACGTTCGCAAAGACGGCAACGAGGTGCTGCTCGAGACCAGCGGCGTCCCCATCTTCGACGGTAACGGTGTCTTTTGCGGTTTCCGCGGCATCGACCGGGACATCACCCTGCGCCATTCCCCCAAGCGGCAAAACTAGCGCACGGTCCCTCCCTTTACGGCCTACGGGAAAGGCTAGGTCTTTATGGCCTGGCCTTTTTACGTGGCGCAGCCAGCGCAACGGCGCAGGCACCAGCAGCATTATTGCTATGTAATCAACAGATTGTGTGGTATTTTGGCCGCTCTCGAGAGACCCCCGCCTCTGTGGGGCGCAGGTTCCGCAGCAGGCGCAGGCAACAAAGCTGTCCAAGGGCACCGTTGGCACGTAGACCGGCAGGTAGTGGTCCCGTCCAGGCTTCCTGGTGGCGCTACCCTTAATGGTGGTTGTTTATGTACCGGTTTGGCAACATGGCGGCGCCGCTGCTTACGTGCTTCGCGACACTGATAGCAACGCTTTACTGGGCCGCCCCCCGCGTAGTCCTGGAGCCGACCGCGCTCCTTCCCTTCCTGAACACCATTTTCCTTGCCCTGATCCCTTGTATCATCGTGTTTGTCTCCACGAGGCTCTTCCTGGCCGTCGGCCGCCTGCCCATGCTCATGCTCGGGTGCGGCATGCTGGCGTTGGGAGGAGCCGGGGCGGTCTCCGGGTGGTTCATCGGCCAGGCCGACGGCCCCAACATTACAGTCACCATCTACAATAGCGGCGCATTGCTTAGCGGGCTGTTGCTCATGGCCAGCGCTGTCGTTTCGCTGCGTGATCCCAAGGAGACCCCGCCACGGTTTCGGCTCCCTCTGATCCTGGCCGGCTACCTCGCCGTCGCCCTGGTCTCTGGCGGTATCGTTGCTGCCGCTGTCACCGACCTGGCGGCCCCCTTCATCGTGCAGGGGGAGGGCGCCACCTCGACCGGCAGGGCGGTACTGGCCGCCGCCATCGCATGTTACGCCGCCACCGCCGCGCTGTCGCTGAGGCAGTACCTGCAGACCCGGTTGGAACAGGTACGCTGGTACGCCACCGGGCTGGCGCTGTTCGCCACCGGGTTGACTGGCGTGCTGCTGCAGAAGTCGGTTGGGAGTCCCATCGGGTGGGCCGGGAGAACGGCTCAGTACACGGGCGGGATCTGCATCCTGGTCGGCGTGCTTACCTTCTGGAGGTCCATCCTCAGCACCGGCCGCCCCATCGCCGAGGCCTACGGCGAGGCATCCCGCAGGCGCATCAGCGAACTGGAGCAGATGAACGCCCAACTGCAGCGGGTCGTTGCTGAACAACAGATGACCCAGAAGGCGCTGCAGGAAAACCGCATGCTGTTGGTCAACATCATCAGCGGCACCTCCGACGCCATCTTCGCAAAGGACCTGCTCGGGCGCTACACGCTGTTCAACGCCGCGGCCGAACGGGTCGTGGGCAAGGGGGCGGCCGAGGTACTGGGCCAGGACGACGGCTTCCTGTTCTCGCCGGAAGAGTCCGCAGCGGTGATGGCCTGCGATCGCAGGGTGGTCGAGTCCGGGGTGGTCAACACCTACCAGGAAGTTGTAGCCGACGCGTCCGGTCGGATCGTCACCTTCCTTTCCACCAAGGGCCCCCTCTTCGATGCCGCCGGGGCATCCTCCGGCCTGTTCGGCATATCGCGCGACATCACCGACCTCAAGCAGGCGCATGATGAGCTGGACAGGGTGTTGCAGGAGCAGAGCATTATCCTGGAGAATGCCCCCATCGCCATATTCAAGATCGTGGACAGAAAACAGGTGTGGCTTAACCGCAAGGCGGAGGAACTGTTCCAGTATACGAAGAAGGAGATGGAGCTGCAGACCACACGCAAGCTCTACCCGTCGGATGAGGCGTATGAAAAACTGGGGCGGGACGCCTATCCTGTCCTGGCCCAGGGATTGCCCTTTGAAACGGAGCAGGAACTGATCAGAAAGGACGGCGCGCGGCTGCGGGTCAGGTACGTCGGCAAGGCCATCAACCCCATGGACCTGTCCCAGGGGACCCTGTGGCTCCTGGAGGATGTGACCGAGCGCAGGGTGATGGAAGAGGCACTGCGCGAGGGGGAAAGGCTGTACCGTACCCTCCTGGAGAACGTGCCGGCGATCATTTACAACTACTCCATCAAGCGGGGCGGGCTTTTCTATTCTCCCCAGGTGGAGAGGGTTTTTGGTTACCCGCTGCAGGAGTTTTACAACGACCCGATGCTCTGGAAGAACTCTTTGCACCCCGATGACGTCGGCAAGATCGAAGCGATCATCGCGGGAATACGGGACCAGGGACAGGGGGAGCAACATGTCGAGTACCGCGTGCGCAACAGCGACGGTGCCTGGATCTGGCTGCACGACGCCTTGATCAAACCCGAGGTCGCCGGCGACGACACCGTCATCTTCGGCATTGCCCAGGACATAACCGAGCGCAAGAACCTCCAACTGAAACTTACCGAGAGCGAGCTCAAGTTCCGCAACCTGGTCATGAACGCCCCGTTCCTGGTCACCAACGTCGACCGTGCCGGCAACATCGAGTTCATCAACAGGTGCTCGGAGGGGTTCGATCCGGAAACGGTCATCGGAACCAGCTCCTACGACTACCTGGCCGGCGAGAGCACGGAGATCTACCGCGCCGCACTGGAGCGGACCTTCGAGCAGCAGACCCCGCAACGGATCATCGTGTCGGGGCTCGGTGACAACGGCACTACGCGCTGGTTCGAGACCGTGCTGGGGCCGCTGGTCACCGACGGCAGGATGGACTGTGCCATCCAGGTCACCATCGATATCACCGAGCGCAAGCTGGCGGAAATGGCCCTGGAGGACGCCCGCGACGAGCTGGAGCGCCAGGTCGCGTCGCGAACGGAATCGCTTACCGCGACCAACGCCCGGCTGCGCGCCGAGGTCGAGGAGCGCATGCGCGCCGAGGACCAGATCCTCGAGCACCAGAAGAAAATGGAGGCCCTGACCCAGGAACTCTCCCTCACCGAGGAGCGCGAGCGCGAGCGCATCGCCGGGGAGCTGCACGACCAGGTCGGGCAGCACCTCATCCTTGTGAAGCTCAAGCTGCAGTGGCTGGCCAACGAGTTGACCTCCAAGAGGGACATCACGTTAGCCGAGGAGATCGACAAGCTCCTGTCCCAGTCGATCCAGGACATCCGGTCGCTCACCTTCCAGTTGCGCCCCCCCATCCTCGCCAACGCAGGGCTGGGCGCGGCCATCAAGTGGCTGGCGGAAGAGCTGAGGGAAAACTACGGGCTCAACTTTGAACTGGTCGACGACCACTCCCCCCTGGCCCTCAGGTACGAGGTGCGCGCCTCCATCTTCCAGGCGGTGCGCGAGATCCTGTTGAACGTGGTCAAGCATGCACACTGCAGCCTGGCCCGCATCCGGTTGAGCAGCGACGAGGGGCGCATGCAGATCGAGGTCACCGACAACGGCACCGGTTTCGACCCGGCCGAGGTTGCCGCGAAAAAGAGCCGTACCGGCGGTTTCGGCCTGTTTAACGTGCGCAAGAAGATCGAGTACCTGGGGGGCGAACTCCGCATCGAAACGGAACTGGGGGTGGGGACGCGGGTGGTGGTCGCGGTACCCGCGGAACTGGCCGCCTCAGGAGAGGCACCAAAACCATAAGGGACAGTCCAACCAGCCTGCCGGGCGCCACAGCGCTGCTGGAATCGGCGCACGCGCCTCATCTATCTGACAGGAGTCACAGACATGAAAACACTCGAGTACGATGATCTAAATAGCCTGAGCGCCGAGGCGCGGCAGTCGCCACGCCAGCGCATGAACCGCAACCTGCACACCGACCTGGCTGACCCGGTACAGCGCCTGGCCATTGCCATGGAGCCCGGTACCTACATCCGTCCCCATCATCACCGGCACACCTGGGAGGTTCTGACCCCGCTGCGGGGCCGCTTTGTGGTGCTGACCTTTGATGATGGGGGTGTGGTGGTGGGACGTGCCGTGCTGGGGGAAGAGGCCTGCGTCGTGGAGATACCGGTAGGCGGGTGGCACGCCGTGCTTTCCCTCGATGCCGGGGGCGTCATCTTTGAGTTCAAGTGCGGACCCTACGTACCCTTCAAGGAGGAAGACTTCGCCGCCTGGTCTCCTGCCGCCGAGGATGACGCGCACCGTGAGCTGATGCGCTGGTTCCGCGATGCCGAGGTCGGGCAGCGCTGGCCCGGCCGCGGTTAGAGCGCCGGGCCCTGCAGGGCGACCGGCATGGCCCGGCCGGCCGTGTACCCCATGGACACCGCGCAGTCGGGGGCACCGGCACCGTACTCGGTGGCCGCCTCCGCCAGCGTCATGAAGCGCACGCCGCGCCCGGTCAGGCGGGTGAGCAGGTCTTTGAATGCGGGGGTGAGGGCCTTCCCCTCCAGTTCCGCATGGATGGTGTGCACGTTCAGCCCAGACCGCAGACGGCTTACGTAGATGTCGTTCACCGTGTCGGGACCGACCCCGTTCTCCCCGATCAGCTCGTCCATGGTGGGCCAGGTGGAAGGTACCTGCAGGGTCCCAAAGCGCCTGCCGTTCAACACCGGGTAGAAGGGGGACTCGCCCCTGGTGTCGCTGCAGTAGGCCAGGCCGAGCCCGTCCTGGACCTCAAGTGACGCGGCGCTCACGGTCCAGCCGGGGGCGGCGCAGGTGGCGGCGGGAGCGCCGAAGATCTCCTCGAAACTGGCCCGGGCGCGCCCGAGTTCCGCTTCGACCTGGTCGGGGGAGAGCCGGTGCAGGTGGTCGTGCCACTCCACGTGATCCCAGCAGTGGATACCGGTCTCGTGCCCGGCATCGCGCACGCTCCTGATCACCTCGGAGAGCTCCTTGCCGATCATCGGCGCGGGGAGCACGGTCCCGTAGAGCATGGTCTTCAAGCCGTACATGGCCGGCGCCTTGGTACGCAGCATCTTGGCCAGGAAGCCCTTGTGCAGCAGGCGGCGCACGGCCTTGCCCGAGTTGTCGGGCCCGAGGGAAAAGTAGAAGGTGGCGCGGACCCCGAAGGCTTCTAGCAAGCGCAGCAGGTTCGGGATGCCGTCACGGGTGCCGCAGTAGGTATCGACGTCCACCTTGAGCGCTACGGTCTGTGGTTCGTACTGGTGCATGCTGTCTCCGCTTTCGGTCAGGTGAGGAGGGTGCCGGCGCACGGGGTCGTCTGCACGAAGTCCGCGGCGTCGAACTCCGCCGCCCCTTCGAGCTGCAGGCGGCGTAGTTCCAGCACGCCGCTGCCGGTACCTACCCGGAGAGGTTGCGTGGAGAGCACCCGCCCCGGCTCGCCCGTCCCCTCGACGGGGCAGGCCTGCCAGACCAGGAGCTTCTTCCCCTGCAACGTGGTGAAGGCACCGGGGTAGGGGTGGGTGACGCCGCGCACCAGGTTATAGATCTCCACTGCGCTCATGTTCCAGTCGATGCGGCCATCCTCGGGTTTGCGGCCACGGCAGTAGTTGCCGGCCGTGAGATCCATCGGGATGCGCGCCGCGGTCCCCGCCACCAGCTGCGGCCAGCTGCGCCGCAGCACCGTCACCGCGGCCTCGGTCACCTTGTTGAAGACGTCGAAGGCCGTATCCTCGAAGGCGATCTCTACCTGTTCCTGGTCCACGATCTCGCCGGCATCCGGCTTCTCCACCATGTAGTGCAGCGTGGCACCGGTGGCACGCTCTCCCTTGATTACCGCCCAGTTGACCGGCACCCGTCCGCGGTAGCGCGGCAGGTAGGAGCCGTGCAGGTTGAGGGCGCCGCGCGTGGCCAGCGACAGCACCTGCGGGGTGATCATGTTGCGGTAGTAGAAGGAGAGCAGGAAGTCCGGAGCGAGGTCCGCCAGCATGGCAAGGTTCTCCGTATCGTTGATGCTGCTGGTGATGCACGGGATGCCGTGGCGCGCAGCCAGGGCGCGCACCGACTGGAACCAGATCTCCTCGCCGGGGGAGTCCTCGTGGCTGAACACGAGACGGACGTCGGCGCCCTGCCGGAGCAGTTCCTCCAGGCAGCGGTAGCCGACGTTATGGTAGGCACAGACGACCACTTTATCCTTCATCGCTTCCTCCGTAGACCCTGCGTACCACGTAACGCGGTCTGTGCCGCACCTCCTGGTAGATCCTCCCCACGTATTCCCCCACGATCCCGATCCCGAAGATGGTGATGCCGATGAAGAAGAACAGGATGGCGAACAGGGTGAACACCCCTTCCACCTCGGCGCCGACCACGAAGCGCCTGACCAGCAGGAACAGGGCGAAGGCGAGGGCGCCCAGCGCGGTGACGATGCCGGTCAGGGCGAACAGCTGCAACGGCACCACGGAGAACCCGGTCATCAGGTCGAAATTGAGGCGGATCAGCTTGTAGAAGGAGTACTTGCTTTCTCCCTCGCTGCGCTCCGCGTGCGCCACCTCGATCTCGCTGGGGCTCGAGGCGAAGGTCTGCGCCAGGGCCGGGATGAAGGTACTCGTCTCGCGGCAGCGGTTGATGTTGTTCACCACGTTTCTGTGGTAGGCCCTGAGCATGCAGCCGTAGTCGGTCATCTTCATGCCGGTCATCTTGCGGGTGGTGATGTTGACCAGGCGCGAGGCACTCTTGCGGAAGACCGAGTCCTGGCGGTTTTGCCGGATGGTCCCCACCACGTCGTGCCCGTTCTCCATCTCCGCCACCAGCTTGGGGATCTCCTCGGGCGGGTTCTGCAGATCCGCGTCCAGGGTGACCACGATCTCGCCCCGGCTGATCTCGAAGGCGGCCATGATGGCCATGTGCTGGCCGAAGTTGCCGTTAAACTCGATTACCCGCACCTCGGGGTAGTCGTGCGCCAGGCGTTTCAGGATCTTCAGCGAACGGTCGCGGCTGCCGTCGTCGGTGAAGATGATCTCGAAGGGGCGCTTCATGCCGGTCAGTGCCGGGTAGAGGCGCTGCATCAGGTTGTCCAGGTTCCCTTCCTCGTTGTACACGGGAACCACGACGGAAAGGTAGGGTGTCATTTACGGTTCCTTGCTATCACGGTTTTCACTGCCTCGACCACGTCGCGGGCGTCGTCCTCGGTCATCTTGGGGAACAACGGCAGCGACAGTATCCGGTCGGAGGCGTAGTCGGCGTTGGGAAGCGCGTTTTCCGGTTGCGGCAGGTTGGCCTGGTACCAGGAATGGCGGTGCACTGCCTTGTAGTGCAGCCCGCTGCCGATGTTGAGCTCCTTGAGCTTGGCCATGAAACCGTCGCGGTCGATAGAGAGGTGCTCGATCTTAACCAGCGGGGTGTAGAGATGCCAGGCGTGGCGCTGGGGGTAGGGGGCGTATGCCGGGAGGCACAGTTCGGCGACGTCGGCCAGTTCCTTGTTGTAGAAGTGGGCGATCTCGGTGCGCCGGTCGATGAAGCCGTCCAGCTTGGGGAGCTGGTGGATGCCGATGGCGGCCTGGATGTCCATCATGTTGTACTTGAACCCGGGGAGCACGATGTCGTAGTTGGGGGTGCCGCTGGCGGCGAAGCGCTTCCACGCCTCGCGGCTCATGCCGTGGAACTTTAAGAGCGACACCTCTTCGGCGAGCGCCTCGTCCGGGGTGCAGACCATGCCCCCCTCACCAGTGGTGATGTTCTTATTGGGGTGAAAGGAGAAGATGGAGACGGAGTCGAGGGAGCCGATCTTGCGCCCCTTGTACTCGGTCCCGGCGGCGTGGGCCGCGTCCTCGATCACGGTGAGGTTGAACTCGCGCGCCAGCGCGAAGATCGGGTCCATGTCGCAGGGCTGCCCGGCAAAGTGCACCGGGATGATGGCCCGGGTGCGCGGGGTGATCTTCTCGCGCACACGGGTGACGTCCAGGTTGAGGGTGCCCGGCTCGATGTCGACCAGGACCGGTTTCAATCCGCACAGGACGCAGATGCTAACCGTGGAGGCGAAGGTCATCGGCGTGGTGATCACCTCGTCCCCCTCCTTGAACTTCAGGGCGAGCAGGGTCAGGTGCAGCCCGGCGGTAGCCGAGGAGAGGGGCACCGCGAAGGGAGCCCCCACATAGGCGCGGAACTCCTCCTCGAAGCGTTTCACCTTGGGGCCGGTGGTGATCCAGCCCGAACGTAAAGAGTCGACCACCTCGTTGATCTCGGCGTCCTCGATGGTCGGTGTGGAAAAGGGTAGAAATTCGCTGCGCACGTGGCCTCCGGAAGCTTACAAAAGGTGCTGGATGTGTTCCCGCTGCTCGATCAGGTAGAAGTCGAGGGTCTGTTTCAGGGCGTCGTCCACGGACGTGGTCGGCTCCCAGCCCAGGTGCTTCTTCGCGTTTTCCACCGAGGGGACGCGGGTCAGCATGTCCTGGTACCCCTTGCCGTAGTACTCGCCCGAGGTGACCTCGACGATGCGGCAGTTCTGGGCCTTGTCGCGGTAATCGGGATACTGTTGTACCAGTTCCAGCAGCTTGTGCGCCAGTTCTTTCACGGAGAGGTCGTTGCTGGGGTTGCCGATGTTGAAGATCCGGGCGTCGGCGCAGCCGTCGCGGTTCTCGATGATGCGCATCAGGCAGTCGATGCCGTCCTCGAGGAAGGTGAAGGAGCGGCGCTGCTCGCCGCCGTCCACGAGCTGGATCGGGTCGCCGACCAGGATGTTGTAGAGGAACTGGGTCAGCACGCGGGAGCTCCCTTCCTTGGCGGTGCTGATCGAGTCCAGCTTGGGGCCGATCCAGTTGAAGGGGCGGAACAGGGTGTAGCGCAGACCCTCGTGGGCACCGTAGGCGTAGATGACCCGGTCCAGCATCTGCTTGGCACAGGAGTAGATCCAGCGCTCCTTGTTGATCGGGCCCAGCATGAGCGGCGAGTTCTCCTCGTTAAATTCGCGGTCCGGGCTCATGCCGTAGACCTCGGAGGTGGACGGGAAGATAACGCGCTTGTTGTACTTGGCGCAGAGGCGGATCACCTTGAGGTTTTCCTCGAAATCGAGCTCGAAGACCCGCAGCGGGTCCTTGACGTAGGTGATCGGGGTGGCGATGGCCACCAGCGGGAGCACCACGTCGCACTTCTTGATGTTGTATTCGATCCATTCCTTGTTGATGGTGATGTCGCCTTCGAGGAAGTGGAAACGCTCATGCCCCATGGACCGTTCCAGCTTGTCGCAGGCCATGTCGAGGCCGTAGACCTCCCAGTCGGTGGTGGTCAGGATGCGGTGGGTGAGGGCGTTGCCGATGAAACCGTTCACGCCGAGGATCAGTACCTTCATGTGTCTCTCCTTAACTGCTGAGTAGCCTCCGGTCGCCAGGTGCGCCGGAGCCGTATAGTTATCTGTTGCTTACCAGGTAGTGTTTGGAACTCTGCCACAGGATGTGCGGCGGGGTAGCGCTCTCCCTCGAGAGATCCGCCAGGTATTCCTTCACGATCATAGCGTACACGGGCTTGGGTCCGTTCCACAGGGTGCGGAAGCCGTCGCGATTCAAGAACCAGGCAGACTGGTCGCCGATCTTGCTGCCGAACTCGATCTCTCCCTGCCCGTCGAAGATGACGCAGCGGCGCTGGGCATAGAAGCTCAGTCCCTGGCGCAACCCCTGGCTCACCAGCACCGCGTCCGGGCCGGCCAGCTTTTTCACGATCTCTCCCGGTTCGCGGTACGATTTGCGCTCCACGAACAGCGGAAAGACGATGTGGGGCGCGGCCAGAAAGAGGAGGATGGAGCCGGCCAGGAGACCGACGAAGAGCTGCCGCGGGTCTCTGCGCTTCACGGCTGCCAGGCCAACTGCTCCCTGTATGACGAATATCGAGCCGATGACGAGCCCCCCGACCGGCGACACGAGCGGTCGGTGCATCACCAGCGGGTAGAGCATCCCCCCGCACCCAAGGACGCACAGCGCACCGCAGAACACGATGGCGGGGCGGCGCAGCGGGAGGAAATCACCGTTGAAGGCGCGGTCGAACACCCCGGCGATCAGGATGGCCAGCGCCGGGTACACCGGCAGGATGTAGGCGGGCAGTTTTGAATTGGATTTCGAGAAGAACGCGAAGATGATGATGGCCCACAGCGCGAGGTACAGGCGCGCCTCCCCCCCGGGAAGTGACCGGTTGCGCCAGAAATTGCGCAGCGCAGGCAAGATGAAGAAGGACCAGGGGATCATGAAGCCGATCAGGATGGGGACGAAGTACCAGATCGGCTGGTAGCGACCGTGCACCTTGGTCAGGAAGCGCTCGAAGTGTTCGTGAATGAAGAAGAACTGGAAGAACTCCGGGTTGCGCTGGCACACCAGCACGAACCAGGGTGAGGCCACCGCGAAGAACACCAGGAGCCCGGTGACCAGGCGCATCTCCTTCAGGATGCGCCAACGGCGGGTCAGCACGATGTGCCAGAACACGACCGCACCCGGAAGGACCATGCCGATCAGCCCCTTGGCCAGCACCGCGAGGGCGGCGAAGATGTAGAAGAGGTAGTAATAGCCGGGTCTGGGCTGGTCGGCATCGCGCGCAGCGAGGATGTAGCTCCCCAGTGCAACGGTCACGGTGAAGGTGAGCGGTATGTCGGTGATGTTGATCCTGGACTGGATCAGGAACCCCGTGCATCCGCCGAGGATCAGGGCCGCGAGCAACCCGGTCCGTCGGCCGAAGAGCTCGCGTCCCAGGTGATAGCTGAACAGCACCGTGCCGAGGCCGCTCAGGGCGCAGGCCAGCCGGGCGGTGAATTCGCTGATGCCGAACAGGTAGAAGGACGCCGCGTTCAGCCAGTACAGCAGCACCGGCTTCTCGAAGTACTTCACGTAGTTGAGCATCGGGGTGATCAGGTCGCCGCGCTCCAGCATTTCCCGCGGGATCTCGGCGTAGCGCGTCTCGTCCGGGTCGATCAGGGGGAAGTGGCCCAGGAGTTGGAGAAAGAGCAGCCCGAACAGTACGGTGAGCAGCACTAGATCCCGGCGCCGCGATTCGTGCGACCGGGTCAGGTAGTCCAGTTGAAGTGGCATGCGGATGGCTCTCCCAGAGACTGCTTCGTCATGAGACGACGGGTGTAATCAGTAAACGGTCGCTCATAGTAGAGTAATGCGCATTACCTCTATATGACATGTATATGACAATACTGTCATAAATTGAGAAAATGGTGGATTCTGAAGGTAAAAGAAGTTGTTGCTATTGGGGGGGGGTGTGCGTAATGTTCGTAACGGAGAAGCTGCGAGTACTGATGAGGAGTATTAGCGGAAATTAGTTGTTGATGGGAGGTAAAAAAAAGGCCAAGTCGATTGACTTGGCCTTGGTTGTTTGCATGGTGGGCGATACTGGGTTCGAACCAGTGACCCCTGCCGTGTGAAGGCAATTATTTACAAAAAGCTGGTAAACAACGGTAAAAGATGGTGAACGTGAAATACGTGTAAAATCAGTGTGATATTGCTGTTTCCATGTTCGCAGTTGTTTACTGTAATCCCCTATGATATATTCATGGTGTGCGCTATGTGTGCGCTGTGAAAAAGGGGGGCGGCATGAAAGCCAAAATAGGCGTCGAACTTCTGAGGGGCAAGCAGACCAAGGCAGGAGAGAAGAAGTTTGAAATATGGGATACCGAACTCAAAGGCTTCGGACTCATTGTGTACCCTGACATAGTGAAGCCCGATGGCAGGGTGGAACCAGGCGGCAAGATATACGTCGCAAGATACCGGCTGGCTAATGGCAAACAAACCATGGCCAGGATCGGGCGCCATACCTTGTTCACTCCCGCACAGGCCCGAGACGAAGCCGAGAAGATCCTTCGCATGGTCAAAGACGGGGTCGACCCTGCAGCAGAAAAAAAGACCGCCAAACAGCACACCTTCAAATCCTTCCTCGATGACGTGTACGCTCCATGGGCCGAAGCCAACCAAAAGGACGGCAAAGCGACTGTCAACCGCCTAAGAAACTGCTTTGCAGAATTTTTAAGCACCGACCTGATAAACCTCACTGCCTGGAACGTGGAGAAGTGGCGGACCCGCCGGTTAAAGGAAGGCTTGAAACCCTCCACCGTCAACCGGGATCTTACCGCTTTAAAGGCGCTGGTTTCCAAGGCCGTCGAATGGAAGGCGTTGCAGGACCATCCCCTTTCCAAAGTGAAGCCTTCAAAGGTCGATGACGGCTCACGAGTGCGGTTTTTATCCAAGGACGAAGAGCAAAACCTTATGAGGGTTCTTGACGAACGCGAGACCAGGGCCAGGGCAGAGCGTAGCAACGCAAACCAATGGCGGAGAGACAGAGGCTATCCTCTTTTCCCTGACTTGGCCGCGGCATCCTTTGCCGATCACCTCAAGCCGATGGTTCTTGTTTCCCTCAATACCGGCTTGCGCTGGGGCGAACTCGTATCATTGACATGGGAAAAAGTGGACCTCGACCGGGCATTGATAACCGTTGGTGGCCAGACGGCAAAGAGCGGGAAAACCAGATACATCCCTCTCAATTCGCCGGCATTGGATGCCTTGGCCGGTTGGAAAAAGCAATCCGCGGGAACCCTGGTGTTTCCAGGCCGAAAAGGTGGAGTCCTCGACAATGTCAACAAAGCCTGGGGGGCCGTCCTCGAAGCCGCCGGCATCGCGGACTTCCATTGGCACGACATGCGCCACCACTTCGCCAGCAAGCTAGTCATGGCTGGGGTGGATCTCAACACAGTACGCGAATTGTTGGGCCATTCCGACCTGAAAATGACACTGCGGTACGCGCATCTTGCACCCGAGCATAAGGCCGCGGCCGTCGCCAAATTGGTGAGGTAAAAATGAGTAAATTCGTGATGGTGAAAAACTTGGCTGAGTTGGATGATTTGGGCCTGAGAAATTTCTACCATGTAACTGATTTATTAAGTAATGATGGGTTTCCTACCGCTACTTTGTATAATGCTCTTGGCAAATTGCTAGTAGGAAAACCGGTGATTGCAGGGTTTTTAGGCATAAGTGAAAAAACTTTGAAAAGATATTTGAACCAAGATCATAAACTAAATACTATCCCAATAGTGCGCGAACCACACAGGTGTTTGTCTACAACCAATATTTTATTGCTTTGGCTCATTGAATTAGAACTAAATAAAATAGATGAAACTTTGGTTGAAAAAGCAAGGTGCATTGTTACTGCACAACATCTAAGAGTCAGCTTAGAACATTTCATGGAACACTACATATACGGTTCACAATACCGAATAGAACCTAACAATAATAGGCTTAGGACTAGAAAATATTATAAAAAAACAGTAGATAGAGTAGTTAGCCTCGTCAGATTGAAGTCAATAATCGCTTTGACGATAGAAAAATAGTTGTCCACTTTTACACCGACTCCCCCTCAAAAAATACCAAAATTGTCCCCACCTACAGCTTTCGCTTAACATGATATCAAGCAGTTACACTTGGTGCATGTTTCATTTACTTCTCTTATCCAGTTTGATACCTGAAGCACCTCAGGTGTATTCCTATGACCAACAATCAACAACGAGTCATGGGGGTATTTCTATGTCACACATATCAACCAATCTCACCGCAGCAACCAATCCCAGAAATGACCAACCGGCGATCGGCAGGCGTGGGCTCTCCGAGGAGGAAGCTGCGCACTACCTTGGAATTTCTCGGGCCTCCCTCCGTCAAGGCCGTATGGAGGGGCGCCGGGCAAACAGGCTACCGCCTCCGCCTTTTGTCAAACTGGGGCGGAAAATCCTTTACCTCAAAGACGATCTCGACCAGTGGCTCGAAGCGAACCGGCACACCGCGTAAGCAAACCGGCCCAGCGCCGGAAATCCGCCCCTTGAGGGCACACTAGGAGGACACGAGGATGAGTAAAGAAGAAAGGGACGGAAAAATGGAACGGATTAGCCAAGGAATCAAGAACCTGAACTGCAGGCAGCGGCTAGAACTGTTGGAGCACCTCGTAAACCTCTGGAGTACGGACGACAGCTTGTCCGATAACGTTGCACTCCGCGCCGAGATCGTGAAGACCAGGAGGCATCTTACCAGGATGGCACTGAAAGAAGCAGCATAAACCCAAAACAAAGGCCACGTCGCGAGAAGTCGCCGTGCTGCGCACACGCGTGGAAAAGGAGGACACTTGTACCCTGCAATCAATGACCGAGATATGAAACGCGCGGCTGTGATCAAGGCAGCCGGCCACCCCGTCACCATCTTCAAACTCTGTAGTCCCCGCTGCACCGCATCATACGAGTCTAGTCCCCCAGTCAGGAAGCTCCTTGAAGCCTACGAGTCCGGCCAGGTGCTCCCCATCCCCCCGAAGAAGATCATGCAAGCTTATGGTGAGATCATGGGCCAGTGCAAGGACCTCAAACAGGGGGCGTTATGAGCGAACCCCTCATGCGCGCTGCGCTCTCTGTGGCTTTCATCACCAAGCCAGTGCGGAGACAACAGCTTTTTTCGCTGGTCCCCCGCGGAACTTTCAAAGGGGATGCCATCTATTTCCGGCTCGCCGCGTACTTTGCCAAAGACACAGAAGACCGCAGCATTGACGAAATAGTGGAAGGCGCGGGTTTAGACCCCATCGCCGTCTCAATACTCACTGAGGAAGAACACACCTACAGGCCCCTGTCGGATTATCTAGTCCGGTTGCTGGGCGCTCGACTGACGGAAGCAACCAACGCTGGCCAAAGTTTGGTCCCTTGGGCAACTGCTATTACCAGGATAAGCGAATTGGCCCGTGCTGACCAAACTGGGGCCACAATTTGGCCTGACCCAGTCGACCTGGTACAACTGTCCCAATCCGAGCCGTATCCCCAAAAGTTCATCATGAAAGACTGGCTGCCATGTGGATATGCGACTCTCTTTGCCGGGCATGGTGGCATAGGCAAGTCCGCATTGGCCTTGGTCCTTGCCGTGTGCGTCGCCCTGGGGCTACCCTTCTTTGGCTTACAGGTAGAACGCAGGCGCGTGTTGTACCTGTCGTGCGAAGATCGGGAAGGTGTGCTGCATTGGCGCCTCAACAGGATCTGTTCTTACCTTGGGATCCAACTGGCAGACCTAGCCGGCAAACTCGACGTGTTGGACCTTGTGGGGCGCGAAAGTATCCTCTACCAGCCAGGACGCAACGCCCATCCCCTCACCGACGCTTACCGCCACCTGGCCAAAATGATCCAGGACCACGCCTCCCAAGTTCTTTTTGTCGACGGGATCAGCGACACGTACGACGGCAACGAAAATGCCCGGGCTGAGGTCAAAGCCTACATCAACGCACTCCTGGCGCTTATTCCGCCCGAAGATGGGGCCGTTGTGTTGGTCGGCCATGTGTCGAAGCCTGCTGCCGGCCAAAGGACAACAGAGGGCTATTCTGGCTCCACAGGCTGGCATAACTCCGTCCGTGCCCGCTGGTATCTCTTCCCGGAAGCTAAACGCGAAGAAGGGGGTGGCCCGGAGCGCACCGGGGATCTGATTCTCGAGCTGCAAAAATCCAACTTGGGACCGACAGACGGGGCAATGCGTTTCAATTGGGACGTCGAAGCGGGGATGTTTGTGGGCACTGTCGACCAGGGCGAAAGCCACTTCGACAGGAACTACAGAGAGCGTGAGGAGCAGGCTGGCATAATGGCTGCGCTCATAGCGGCGACGGGCCCGGTGCCTGCGGCGACGTCAGGCCAGCGGACTGCATATCATGTGCTCTCAGTGCAAGACGAATTCCCCCAAAGTCTGCTGGGCGGGAACACCGAAAGAAAGCGTTTTTGGAAGCATGTGGAGCGGTTGCGGGCAATGGGAGAAATAACTGAAGACTACATTACCCGCGCAGACCGTCACAAGGTACGGGTGCTGACACCCAAAAGCCTGGATTCATCAGCATGCGGGCATGCGGGCAATGTTGAATATCAGATAGCACCGCACAATGGCCGCACCCCGCTTTGCGGGCATGCGGGCAATGCCGCAGGGGGGTATAAGGGGGGTCCCGCACCCGCACAGTGTCCCGAAACTCCCAAGGAGGAACAGCTCACATGGAACTGAAAGACAGCCTACCCCTCCCCGCGACCGATCAAGACCAGAACTTTATGGCCAACCTGCTCGAGGCGGTGAAGAAGAAGCGCGGGGAAGCAACAGGCGGCCGACGAACCTACACCCCATCGAAGGAGGGAAGTGAATGAGCAAGATCGTCAACCTGGAAGAGAGGCGCAAGCCGGCGGATCAACCCGTCACCAACGAGCTGCTGTACCACATGGCGTGCATCGACGCCATTGTGGCGCTGCAGGGAGGCAACCACGACAAGGCCCAGGCGACCCTGTTCGGCATGCTTGATGATCTGGAAACGGCCATGGCGGGCGGGGAACTGTAGGGGCGGGGTCAAGTCCTTGCGGCCCGCGTTTTCGGAAACCGCGCCAAGTCTCACTCAGCCAAAATTTTCCTCTTTGATTTTAACATCTATAATTTTAAATAGTTACACAGCTAAATCAAAGAAAAATCAAACGTGAAGGAGAAATCAAATATGTGCGGCAAACGCCTAGCGATGAACACCAGAAAGACCGCGGAATATCTCGCCTGCAGCACCTCATACGTGTACCGGCTCTTCAATGACGGGGTGCTTGACGGCTTCCGCCTGGGGGGCCGTAAGGGCGTGAGGATCTACGTCGATTCAGCCGAGGCTTTCATCATGGACCACGAAAACGAAAAATAAATTGTCGCTATTCTCCACATTCTCCACAGCGTCGCCGGAACAAGAGGCCGCTATGTTACCGTGCTAGTCAAAAGGAGGAGCACTCATATGTTAAACATTTCCCGCGCAAAATCGAAACTCGTTGGCCAGGGTGCAGACCCCGGGCACCTTTCCGCTGTGGTTGACGCCCTCAAGGGCGCTGGCATGTTGCCGACTCATGACGACATCCCCCTCAACGCCAAAGAGACGGCAACCCTGCTGATCGGGGCCACCTCGCCGGACCCGGCAAACGCTGCCCAGCATGTTCTTGTGTATGGCGGGCTTCAGGGTGAGCTGGGGCTCTTCGGAATCTCGCTGCAGTACATACTCGGCGCCGAGCCGTCACGTATTGCTGTCACCTCCGTGAGGATCTGCCAGGACTTTCCGCTGGCCAGGATCGAGTACGCCGACAGTGACCTTCAGGAATTCACCGCGGTTTCCTTCATCGGCAAAGGGCTGCGCCAGGAAGTGGTGATCTCCGGTGGCCTGATCACCTCGCTGGCAATGGGGCTGAAACATGACACGGTGGCCGGCTGGCGCGGCGAGGACTTCCAGAAACAACTCCAGGAGGTGTGCCATGAGCTCCAAGAGGCGCAGAAACACGGTTAAAGCAAAGTGGGCTTATCGGCACAGCAAGGCAAAAGCAGAAGCTTCTAGAAACAGGCTCACAGCGGGATGCTGGTGGGAACGCGGAAGGAAGCCCAGCGGGATGCTGGAAAAGGCCGGAGCCAAGCGGCAGCACCAATAGCAGTTATCCCAACTCAAACGGACCGTTGAGAAACGGACCTGGCTACGGACGTAGCAAAGGATCACTAAATGAACAAGGAATATTTTGACGAACTCAACGCAGCGGTCACTGAATTCAAAGAGGTTCACCAAGCCGAGGTCGCAACCCTCAAGACCCGCCTCGACGAGATCGAGGCCAAGGGCAACAGGCCGGCAGCTGGCGTCCCCGCTGAAAACAGCAAAACCAACCCCGAGCACACCAAGGCCTTCTTGGCCTCCATGAGGACCGGCAGGTTTACCGCCCTCTCCGAGTTCCAAAACTCCATGAGCGTCGGCAGCGATCCCGACGGCGGCTACGCGGTCCCGTCGGAACTCGGCAACCAGATCCTGCTCCTGGCCCGCAACGCCACTCCCATGCGCTCCGTCGCCAACGTGATCACCGTTTCGACCCCGAACTACACCCAGCTCGTCTCGACCGGGGCGCCGGCTTCAGGCTGGGTCGGGGAAACGCAGGAGCGGCCGGAGACGGGTACTCCCACCCTCAAAGCCCTCACTCCTTTTTGGGGTGAGATCTATGCCAACCCGGCAGTCACCCAGCAGCTCCTGGACGATGCCGGCTTCGATATGTCCGGCTATCTCACCAACCAGGTTGCCCTTGAGTTCGCTGGCCAGGAAAACACCGCCTTTACCAATGGCGACGGCCTACTGAAGCCGAAAGGGATTCTCGCCTACCCGACTGCAGCGACCGCCGATGCGACCAGGCCATTCGGGACCATACAGCACATCGTCTCTGGCGACGCCAACGGCTTTGTGGCCGCTTCTGCTACTGTCTCGCCTGCAGACTGCCTGCTGAAGATGGTTCACGCCCTCAAGAGCGAGTATCTGCCCGGTGCTGTGTGGATGATGAACAGGCAAACTCTCGAGGCCGTCCGCGGTTTTAAAAACGCGGTGGAAGGCGACTACATCTACCAGCCGATGACAGCCGACAAGCCTGCAACGCTCTGGGGTTACAACATCGTTGTTAACGACGACCTCCCCAGCGTCGCGGCAAACGCCCTGGCGGTGCTTTTCGGCGACTTCAAGCGCGCCTATACCATCACCGACAGGATCGGGACTAGGATGATCAGGGACGACCTGACTAATAAGCCTTGGGTCCACTTTTACACAACCAAGAGAACCGGCTCCATGCTGGTCGACTCTAACGCTGTGAAGGCCCTCAAAATCTCGGCGTAAAGCTCGGGCGGGGCGCTCCCTGTGCTGGCCCCGGTCCTGAAAAGTGCAGCAAAGCCACGGACTCGGGGTTACGGGCGGCGTGGCCACATAAAGGCGGAACCGGAACCCCTCCCCGGCTCCGCCTTTTTTAATGCCCCCCACCAGGGTAAATCCCTGGGGGGCTGTTCCGCCTGACCGCGTGTGAGCCTACACTTGCACAAAACCAAGAAACCCTTTCAAAAATTCTGGAGGCCACATGGCAACCAAAGTACCTAAGCACCTGAGCAAGGAAGCGAAAGCCCAATGGAAACGGCTGCTCGACGAGTACGGCATCGAGGATGAAGCCGGGCTCCTGATCCTGCAGACCGGTCTCGAAGCATTTGACCGAATGAGACAGGCGCAAGCCGTCATAGCGGAAGAAGGGCTGACCGTGAAGGACCGTTTCGACCAGGCCAAGGCTCACCCCTTGACCACCGTGGAAAGGGACGCCAGGGCGGCAATGCTGGCAGCCCTGAAAGCTCTTAACCTCGACCTGGAACCCCTGCAGGATCGGCCGGGCCGCCCGGTGGGGAGGTAGCATGGCGACGAACCGAAAACGCACCCCGCGCAGCAGAACCGCGCCGGCCACATCCCCCGAGTGTTTCAACTGGCTCTGTGACGGCAAACACGACCCGCAGGCCGGCCCTTGGAAAGATCGTTTCTTCCTCATGCCCGAAGAAAAGCGCGAACTGTGGTTTGCTCACCGGGACCAGGTGCTTGCCTGGTGGGAGAAACACTTCCCTGGAACAAAGCCGTCACTCTGGTGGAAGTATGAGGGGGATACCACCCCGCATAAGGCCCTGAAGGGCCAAAGGAGATCTAAATGCCTGGTCAATTAGGCGAACTCGTTGTGTCCATTAGTGCCGATATGGCGCGGTTTAGAGAAGACATGGGGAAGTCCAACAGAATCACCCAGGACACCGTCAAGAAAATGCAGGCTGACGTGTCCGGCGGCATGAAGGTTGTCGAAGGACTATTCAAGAGCGCCGCAACTGCAGCCGCCACCACCATGGCCGTGCTTGCTGGCGGCGCTATGTTCAAGGGCATGATTGATACCACCAAGGAAGTGGCTGGCGAGGTCACCAAGCTGTCCAAGGTGTTCGGGGTTACTGCTTCCCAGGCATCCGTGTTGCGCGTGGCTCTCGATGATGCCTTTCTTACGGTCGATGATGCCGTGGGCGCATCCGACCGGCTCACCCGCCAAGCTCTCAAGAACGGGGACGCCTTTACTAAAGCCGGCATCGACATAAAAGACAGCAACGGCAATCTCAAAGACTCCATGTCGGTTATGATGGAGGTCAACGACTACCTCAAAAGGCTAAAGGAGGGTAAAGACCGCGACACCGCGGCAATGGCCCTATACGGCAAAGGGTGGCGCGAACTGTCGGGAATTCTGCGGCTGACCTCCGAGGGCATGAAAGAAGCCGAAGACCGCGCCAAGGAGTTGCACCTGGTGTTCGGTGAAGACAAGGTAGCAGCGGTTAAGAAGTACCGCCAGGCGATGAAGGACATTGACGATGTTGCCGAATCCCTCAAGGTGCAGATCGGGACCGCGCTTGTGCCGCCCCTCACAAGGTTGGCTGTTGCGTTCGGTGACATCGCCGTCCAAGGCATCCCCAATTTTATTTCAGCGTTGAACTCTACCGAGGCCGAAATCACGCGCATGGCGATGCTGGCCGACAAGGCAGGCGGCAGCGTGACCCGGTTGGCGTGGGCCGTGACTGGTGGCAACTTCACCGACACCGGGAAGTGGTGGGCCGAACAAAACAAGATATTTGAGCAGCGTTACCTGGAAAGTGATAGGGCGCTGCAGACGCTTGCCAACTCTGAGGTCGGGCTAGACGCTGACGGCAACCGTATTAAATCCACCAAGCCTTCTATGGGCAGCCGGGTCGACTTAGACACACTGGCCAAGGCAGAAAAAGAAAAGGTCAACTACACCGTCAACGACCCCGGTTTTATGAATTGGAGGCGCGAGCAAGAGTCGCTCAAAGAAGAAGCCGAATGGCTGCAGAAACTGAATAAGGAAACGGATGAGCTAGAGAAGAAGCGCACCGAGGCGACCGAGGCCCTTGTGAAAGACTGGGGGATCATGAAGGGCACGCTAGATGTTCCGTTTGGCATGCCCGAGAAGAAATCCCCTTACAGCCTTCTGGGCGACTCTGCAGGGGCACTAATCCCTAGCGGCAAGTACAGCCTTACGGGACCGTCGGAAACCAGGATGCTAGGCGGCCCCCTCATTGTCGACCGCGCCAAAGAAGCCCGAGAGCTTGAAGCCGTCACTATCGCCCAGATCAACAACCAACTCGCCCTGGTGGACACCGCGGAAAAGTTCTACCAGATCAGCACCGGTGAGGCTGCAACAAAGCGCATCGATCTACTTGGCCAGGAGCTCGCTGCTCAGCAGTCGATTTACGATTCCATTCAGGGCGACGGCGCCGAAGCGGTCATGGCGAGGCTGCAGGAACAGGCGGTCATAAACGGGATCAACGAGAAGCTGCTCGAGCAGAAGAAGATCCTGCAGAGCACCACGGCCCTGGGTGGCATGACCGTATCGCTGCAGGAATACGCGAAGGCCGCTTCCAACGTCGGCGCGCAACTAAACAACGCCACCACCAATGTGATGAACAACATGGAGGATGCCCTGGTCAGCTTCACCACCAGCGGGAAGGCCAACTTCAAATCGTTCGCTGATGCTGTGATCAAAGACTTGGCCCGAATCGCGGTGCAGCAAGGCCTCATGGGTCCGCTTTCCTCACTTGCGTCAGTAGGGCTTGGAGCCCTCGGGAGCATATTCGGCGGGTCGAGCACCGTGCCGGCTCAGAACGGGTACAAGCCCATGGACATGAAGTCGGCCGCCGGCGGGTATGACATCCCGGCTGGCGTCAACCCGATTGTGCAGACCCATGCAAAGGAGATGATCCTGCCGGCGGAATATGCAGAAGTGATCAGGGGCATGGCGAAACAGCCGGCGCCCGAGCCGTCACAGACCTCGATCAGCGTCCCGGTCACCGTGGAGGGCAACAACAAGCTTTCCTCTGCGCTGCGTGATGCCATCGAAGAGACTGTGCTGCAGGTAATGCGGAGGCACGCATGAACTAGGTGGACGGTGGGAGGAAAGCAGGAATTCCTGCTTTTGAGGCAAAACAGTAAGCAGGGGAGGGCGTCGGTAGTAGCGGACGCCCTTTTCTTTTTTTGGGGGGAAACGGGGCTTCTGTAGAGTGCGCTGTGTGTGCGCTGTGAAACGCAAAAGGGTCAGCCGATATGGCTAACCCTATGATTTGCATGGTGGGCGATACTGGGTTCGAACCAGTGACCCCTGCCGTGTGAAGGCAGTGCTCTCCCGCTGAGCTAATCGCCCATGCGTCCTGTCTATGTAGCAGATGCCTTTTTCGATGTCAAGGCTTGTTTGTCAGGGGGCGTGGCCCTGTCAGAGCGTTGCTTGTCGTAAGTATTCAAAGTAGCGCGAACAGTTAGTGCCGGAGCCTGATTTGTAAATAATGTGGCTCCCAGAACTAGATGGGATTTGTTTGTACAGGAAGCTGGATCAGCCATTCATCTCTGCCACCAAGCGCCGCCCGCGCCCCGCGTCCTCCCCTTTGCGAAGGGGAGACAAAGGGGATTTACCTCACTATCTACTATGCACCACCTGCACTGCTCCACCTCCTAACGTTGTTCTAGATATTGCCTCTTTGGCCTTGACACCTTCCTTGACCAGTTGCTATAGTGCTGCGTCGCCGCGGAGCTTCCGTTAGCGTCAGCGCAAACCAATCGCAGGCCGCCGCGGCCAACACAACACCGGGGGATATCTTGAAACTGGAACGCGGTCTTATTCAGGTGTATACCGGCAACGGCAAGGGGAAGACCACGGCTTCGCTGGGGCTTGCCCTGCGCGCGACCGGTCGCGAACTCAAGGTTTGCATGATCCAGTTCATGAAGGGGGGCGGGCCGTACGGCGAGCAGATGGCCGCCGAGAAGCTGGCTCCTTTTCTCACCATCATCCAAACCGGGCGTCCGGGATGGGTCAACAAGGACAACCCCGCCCAGGCCGACAAGGACCTGGCCGCCGAGGCGCTCGCGCTGGCCGCAGAAAAGCTTACCAGCGGTGAATACGACCTCGTCATCCTCGACGAGGTGAACGGCGCGGTTTCCATGGGGCTTCTCCCCGTGGAGCGTCTGCTGGAGCTGATGGCGGCCAAGCCTGACCACGTGGAGCTGGTGCTCACCGGCCGCAACGCCCACGAGAAGGTCATCGAGGCGGCCGACCTGGTCACCGAGATGCGCGAGATCAAGCACTATTACAAAGCCGGCGTTGATGCGCGCGTCGGCATCGAGAAATAAATCCCATTGAATTTACTGATATCGGAGGTTTGCCATGGCTGAAAGAAGAATTCGCGTGCTGGTGGGAAAGCCTGGTCTTGACGGCCACGACAGGGGTGCCAAGATCATCGCTCGCGCCTTTCGCGATGCCGGTTTCGAGGTAATCTACACCGGTCTGCACCAGACCCCGGAGCAGATCGTCTCCGCCGCCATCCAGGAGGACGTCGACCTCGTCGCCCTTTCCATCCTCTCCGGCGCCCACAACACCCTGCTCCCCGCGGTGAAGGAGATCATGACGGAGAAGGGGGCCGCCGACATCGTACTCATGGCTGGTGGCGTCATACCCGAGGACGACATTCCGGGCCTCAAGGCCGCCGGCATCGCCGAAGTCTTCACCCCCGGCACCTCCACCGAAACCATCGTCGGCTGGGTGCGCGACAACATCACGCCCCACGCCTAAAACCGCAACGGACGTTCAACGTTCAACGTTCTACGTTCAACGTTAACTGCACAACCTGGACGCAATTCATGCGCCGCGTGTTGCCTAGAGCAGACGCGGCGTATGCCGTAGAAGTCACCATCATGCCGGTCGGTGGCGACGGTCTCCCTCGAACGTTGAACGTTGAACCCTGAACCGCTTCTGGAGTTTCCCATGACCCTGGCCGAACGCGTGCTCGACGGCGACATCCGCGCCGCCGCGCGCCTGATGCGCGACATCGATGACCGCTTCAAGAGCGCCATCGAGGAACTGAAAACCCTCTACCCCCACACCGGCAACGCCTACATCATCGGCATCACCGGTCCCCCGGGGGCGGGCAAGTCGACCCTGGTGGACCAGATCGTCTCCGCGTACCGCAAGAAGGACCTCCTGGTGGGTGTGGTGGCCATCGACCCCACCAGCCCCTTCTCCGGCGGCGCCATCCTCGGCGACCGCATCAGGATGAACCGCCACGCCGACGATGCCGGCGTCTTCATCCGCAGTCTCGCCACCCGCGGGGCGCTGGGGGGACTGTCCCGCTCCACCACTGACGTGGTCAACGTCATGGACGCCATGGGCATGGACGTCATCGTCATCGAGACCGTCGGGGTAGGGCAGGACGAGGTGGATATCGTGAGCACCGCGCACACCACCGTGGTGGTCATGGTCCCGGGCCTGGGCGACGACATCCAGGCCATCAAGGCCGGCATCCTCGAGATCGGCGACGTCTTCGTGGTCAACAAGGCCGACCGCGACGGCGCCGAACGCACCGCCCGCGAGCTTACCACCATGCTGGAGATGAAGCACCCGGACGCGGCCGGATGGGCGCCGCGCGTGATGCTGACCGAAGGTGCACGAGGCGTCGGCATCGAGGAACTGGTGGCTGAATTCGACAAGCACCACATCTACCTGAAGGAGTCCGGAGCGCTGCAGCGGCTCATCGAGGAGAGAAACGCCAAGCTCTTCGCCGACGCGCTCCGGGAGGAGCTCTTCGAGACCGTGTTCGGCGCCATCAAGGGTAACGGCAAATACGACGAGATCGTGGCCGGCATGCGCGACAAGAGCATCGATCCCTACAGCGCGGTACAGGACGTCATGGCGGCACGCGCTTTTTCTTGACCGAGCGGGGCAAAGGTGTTAATTAAGAACGAAATGGGGCGTAGGCCCCATTAGTCGTTTCTCGGTTGGGAGCAGGCAAGATGTTACGTAAGGTTCTGGTTTTTGTTGTTCTGGTAATCCTCTTTTCCATCGTGGTTTACAACCCCTCCGCCACTTCCGAGCCTGGTGCCAACCCGCAGGATCCCGCCAAGGAAGACCTTTCCCGGGTAGAGTACCCGAGCCTTGCCAAGGTTCCCTGGCGCGCCCACTTCATCGAGCCGCAGGAGACGCTGGAATCCCTCTTTGGTGCCGACTGGGTTACCGTGGCCCGCTTCAACCGCATCGACCGTCGCCACGTCTATCCCGGCATGACCATCAAGGTCCCCGTCGACATCGTCGCCGCCCGCAGCTACACCCCCATGCCCCCGGAGTACCCGCCGGCCAAGGCGCACGGCAAGTACATCCTGATCGACATGACCGAGCAGTGGATGGGTGCCTACGAGAACGGCAAGCTGAAGTTCTCCGCCCCCGCCGCGACCGGTGCCCCCGGCCACGAGACCCCCGTGGGCGTCTTCCGTATCGATGCCCGCCACCGCACCCATACCTCTTCGCTGTACAAGACTGAAGACGAGACCGGGCAATACCCGATGGACAACGCCATGCGCTTCCATATCGGCCCCGACAACGTCTCCTACTGGATCCACGCCCGCGATCTCCCCGGCAAGCCCGCCTCCCACGGCTGCGTCGGTCTCTACGACGAGGGAATGCAGAACCGGGTTTACGGTATCCCTACTAAGCCGCAGCTGCTCGATTCGGAGAAATTCTACGCCTGGGCCGTCGGCGAGAACGAGTACGAAGAAGACACCGGCGACCTGGAAGAACTTGAGGATGCACCTGTCGTCGAGGTGAGGGGAACCAACCCGGTTTACCGCAAGTAATAAGGCGCTATACTCTCCAGATGTGTCCGCCACTGAATGTGAGGCGATCCCACTGTCACAGCTGGAGTTTTTGTGCAGGAACTGTTCAAGGAATACTTGCAGACGCACGGCTACTGGGTGCTCTTCCTGGGAACCTTCCTGGAAGGAGAGGCGATCCTCATCTTCGCCGGGTTCCTTGCTTTTCAGGGGTACCTAAACCTCTACCTTGTCATGTTCGCCGCCCTGGTCGGTTCATTCTTCGGCGACCAGTTCTACTTCCACGTCGGGCGCACCAAGGGGCCGCAGCTCTTGCGGCTTTTTACCACCTTCGCCAGGAAATTCAGGAAGGCGTTGCGGCTCATCGAACGTTACGGCACCCTGGTTGCCTTTGTGTCTCGCTACACCTATGGTTTCCGCATCGTGCTTCCCGTCATCCTCGGCATGACCACCTTTCCGTCGCACCGTTTTCTCTATCTGAACTTTCTCTCCGCCCTGGCCTGGTCCGTCATTTTTTCGTTGGCCGGCTATCTCTTCGGCAAGACCGCGTCCCTGTTCATCGAGGATCTGCAGAGTTACGAGCCCTACCTGATGCTTGTTCTGGCCGGGATCATCGTCTGTATGTGGTCCAGTCACTTCGTCGTGCAGCGGTGGCGTAAGCGTCACGCCCGTGCCCGTCTCAAGCGCATCCAGACCCGCCCCCGTCGCACCAAAACCACCCACCGGTAGAAGCAAAATCAAAAGCAGTCACGCAAAGATGCGAAGTAGTCGCAAAGCACGCCAAAGAAAAGGGTATAACCCCAAAGTCTCTCTTAGCGTTCTTCGCGGATTCTCAGCGTTCTTTGCGTGACAGCTTTTCTGCCGTCTTGTCAATTGCCTTAGGTTGTGGTGTAATGCCGCCCGCGCCCCGTCCTGAGGCAGCACATTTCGCCGTGAAAAGTGAAGGGCATTGCATGGATTTGAAGGAAAGAGTTTCCATCGTTTTGGTCGGGACCCAGAGTCCCGGCAACATAGGCATGGTCTGCCGGGCCATGAAGAACATGGGCCTGCGCGACCTGCGTCTGGTTAACCCCTGCCAGGTGGATCACCTGGATGCCATCAAGTTCGCCGTCTCCGCGCGCGACCTCCTGGAGAGCGCACGCATCTTCACCTCGCTCGAAGACGCCTTAGCCGACAGCGAGTACTCGGTCGCCACCACCAGGCGCCGCGGCAAGTACCGCGCCGAGATATCCACCCCACCCGAGATCGTGGAACGCTTCGCCGCTTGCGCACCCACCAGCCGCCTTGCACTGGTATTCGGACGCGAGGACAGCGGGCTCACCACCGACGAGGTGGCCATGTGCCGCTGGCAGTCCACCATCGAGACCGCGGACGAGTTTGGCTCGCTCAACCTGTCCCAGGCGGTGCTCATCTTCTGCTACGAGTTCCTCAAAGGGGCCGCACCGGTGCCGGTCAAGGCCGCGCGGGAACTGGCCGGGTCGGCGTCCCTGGAACCGATGTATGCCCACATGGAAAAGACCTTCCTGCGCATCGGCTACCTGAACCCGCAGAACCCTGACCACATGATGCGCACCATGCGGCGCATCTTCTCCCGCGCCGAACTGGACGAACGCGAGGTTGCCTCGCTGCGCGGCCTCCTGTCCCAGATCGACTGGGCCTGCGTCGAGTTCAAGGGAAAGAAGGGCGCCGGATTCCCTTAATTGTTAAAATGTGCTAAAGTTTGTCTCCGCGCCGCCGAAGCGAGAGGGGTGGGCGGATGCTGGATCTGGACCTGTTCTGCTGTACCTGACTGAGAGGGCCCTACCGTGAAGATTCTCCTTACCAACGACGACGGCGTGCACTCCCCGGGCCTAGCCGCCCTGATCAAGCGGGTGTCCCAGGTGGCAGAGGTGGTCGTGGTGGCGCCGGACCGCGAGCAGAGCGCGGTCTCCCACGCGCTCACGCTGCACCACCCGCTGCGCGCCGCCCGCATCGCCGACAACATCTACGCCGTGGAGGGGACCCCCACCGACTGCGTCAACCTCGGCATCCACAGCCTCCTGTCCTTCCGCCCCGACCTGGTCATCTCAGGGGTGAACCGCGGCGCCAACCTGGGCGACGACGTCACCTATTCCGGCACGGTGGCGGCCGCTTTGGAGGCGACCCTGATGGGGATCCCCGCCATCGCCGTTTCGCTGGCTACCCGCAGCTCCGGGGATAACTTCGACTCCGCTGCCGCCTTCGCAGCCCAACTGGCCCAGAGCGTCCAGCGCCGCGGGCTCCCGCGCGACACCTATCTCAACGTCAACGTCCCCGACCTCCCCGCCGACCAGATCCTCCCGGCGCAGATCACCTGCCAGGGAAAGCGGAGTTACGAGGGGACCATCGTGGACAAGGTCGATCCCCGCGGCCGAAACTACTACTGGATTGGCACCCTTGACCTTAGTTTCCAGGACGTTCCCGGCACCGATTACCACGCCGTTTCGCGCGGCCACGTCTCCATTTCGCCCCTGCACATCGACCTCACCAACCACGCGGCCATCGGCGAGCTGCAGGGGTGGGAACTGCCGTGATGCTGGACTTTTAGCACGTCATTTGTTATATTTCCCCGCTGCCAAAGATCGGGGGGGGAATGAATTCAGCTGTAGCACGCAAGAGGATGGTTGCCGAACTGGTTAGACGCGGTATCACGGACCAGCGGGTGATCAACACCATGCTGGAGTTGCCCAGACACATATTTGTCGAGGAAGCGATGGCCGCCCAGGCCTACAGCGACGGATCGCTCCCCATCGGGGAGAAGCAGACCATCTCGCAGCCCTACATCGTGGCGCGCATGACTGAACTCCTGGCCCTCACCGGCAGGGAAAAGGTGCTGGAACTGGGCACCGGTTCCGGGTACCAGGCCGCCGTTTTGGCCTCCCTGGCCGACCGCGTCTGCACCGTGGAAAGAATCCGCCCGCTGGCCATGAAGGCGCGCAAGGCGCTGGACAGCCTGAGGCTTTTGAACGTGAACCTGAAGATCGGGGACGGTACCGAGGGGTGGCCCGAGGAGGCGCCCTTTGACGCCATCCTGGTAACCGCCGGGGCTCCCGCTCTCCCGGAATGCCTGATCGAGCAGTTGGCGCCCGGCGGGCGGTTGGTCATCCCGGTCGGTGATCGTGTGGACCAGAAACTGTTGGTGATACGGAAGGCGGCGGACGGCAGCGTGACACGAGAGGAAGCCGACGACTGCCGCTTCGTGAGGCTGATCGGCAAAAACGGCTGGAACGACGAGTAGCAGCACAGGTTGCGATCCAACAATCAAGCTTTGCCAAAGGAGTCCGGCATGGAAAACGACGAGCTTTTAGAAGAGAAGGAACCTCTCTTTCTTGATGGCGAACAGGACCACGACCCGGATCCGGATGCCCTCGAACTCGAAGAGGTCGAGGAGGACGAGCAGGCCGAGGTCGAGGAAGAAGAGATCAAGGCCGCGGTGGTGGAGCATTTCGATGACGCCATCAAGCTCTACCTGCGCGAGATCCAGAAGACCAAGCTTTTGACCGCGGACGAGGAGAAGGAGCTCGCCGCGCGTATCGACCTGGGTGACAAGGCGGCGCGCGACCGGATGATCGTCTCCAACCTGCGCCTGGTGGTCAAGATCGCCAAACGCTACATCAACCGCGGCCTTCCCTTCCTCGACCTGATCGAAGAGGGAAACATGGGGCTCATCAAGGCGGTCGAACGCTTCAAACTCTCCAAGGAGTGCCGCTTCTCCACCTACGCCACCTGGTGGATCAGGCAGTCCATCGAGCGCGCCCTGGTGAACCAGTCCCGCACCATTCGCCTGCCTGTGCATGTCTCCGACGACATCAACAAGATGCTCAGGGTTACCCGCGAACTGGTGCAGAAGATGAACCGCGAGCCGAGCGTGAAGGAAGTCGCCGACGCGCTCGAGGTGAACGTCACCTACGTGCGCCGGCTCATGGTGCTCCTGAAGAAGACCTACTCCATCGAGCGTCCGATGGGTGAGAACAACGACTACTTCCTGATCGACACCATCGAGGACACCTCGACCATCTCGCCCGCTGTGCTCTTGGAGGACCTGAACAAGTACGAGCTGGTCTCCAAGTGGTTCGAGACCCTGTCCGACGCGGAGAAGAAGATCCTGACACTGCGTTTCGGTCTGGACGACAAGGACCCGCAGACACTGGACACCATCGGTCGCAGCTTTGGCGTCACCCGGGAGAGGATTCGCCAGATCGAGGCGAAGTCCCTTGAAAAACTGAGAAAAATAGTGGAAGCCACCGACATAATGGGGCGTAGTGCAACTACTGGTAATTAAAGGAGACGCCGTTGGACATGGAAGATCTTAAAAGCATCATCAGGAACATTCCCGATTTCCCCAAAAAGGGGATCCTCTTCAAAGACATCACCACGCTTTTAGGGGACGCCAAGTCGTTTCAGCGCATGGTTGACCTCATGTCCCACCGGTACGTGGGGCAGAAGATAGACAAGGTCGTGGGCGTTGAGGCGCGCGGTTTCATCATCGGAGCCGCCCTCGCGTACAAGCTGGGTGCCGGCATCGTGCTGGTGAGAAAGCCGGGCAAGCTTCCCTCCAAAACCTTCAAGAAGACCTACGCTCTCGAGTACGGCACCGACACCCTCGAGATCCACACCGACGCCTTCAACAAGGGCGATCGCGTGCTGATCGCCGACGACCTGTTGGCCACCGGCGGTACCATGGCGGCCGTGGTAGACATGATCAACAGCATGGACGTCGAGTTGGTCGAGTGCTGCTTCATGGCCGAGCTCGAGTTTCTTGAAGGGGCCAAGAAGCTGCCTGAGGGTAAGGTATTCTCGTTGTTGAAGTTTTAATAAAACTTCTTGCCAAACAGGCGACGGTATTGTATAAAGTCCGTCTGACTTGTCCCCGTAGCTCAGCAGGATAGAGCACTTCCCTCCTAAGGAAGGGGTCGGACGTTCGAATCGTCTCGGGGACGCCAATACTATAAGTTGCTGTAATGGCAGCAGAAATACAGAGCCTCTTAGCTTTAGGTATACAACTAGGTATACTAAGGAGCAAGAGGCTTTGTCATATCCAACACACCTCATAAGGGTCAGCCGCCGGTTCTACTATAAGATAAAGGTGCCTGCCGACCTGTCTCATCTCTTCCCAGGTAAGTTCATCAAGAAGTCTTTGCAGACCAGTGAGTTAAATGCTGCTAAGACCCTGCTTCGATATCACGAGTTCAAGACCCACAATGCTTTTGCCTTGCTGCGGACAGGTACGTTAGCACCCGACCATACGCAGCAGGTGGTGCATAGTTTACTGCCTGTGCAGAAGGAGCCGAAAGTCAAGGCAGGGAACCGGCTATCAGAAGTGATAAAGGCATATACGGCAGAGAAGAAGGCTGGGTGGACTGAAAAGACAACGTTGGAGGTAGAAGGGGTCTTTAGGCTGCTGGTGGACATCTTGGGTAACGTGGATGTGTCCACCATCACTAGACCCATGCTGATAGACCTGAGATCATCCCTGCTGAAGGTGCCACCATACTTTTACCACAAGTACCGTGGAAAATCGGTTAAGGAGGTCATAGCATCGAACACAGGTGAAGGCATGAGTCCCAAGACGGTCAACAAGCATATAGCCAGGATCGGTAGCCTGTTGAAGTATTGCCATGAGCAGGAGATGATACCCAGGAATCCTGCTACAGGCTTGCAGTTAGTTTTGAAGCAGAGAGCAGACGAGGAGAGGAGCGCCTACACCCTTACCGATATAAGGAACATCGTTGGTAACTTACCTGTTGACCATGAGACACCAGAACGGTACTGGATACCCCTGATTGGCCTGTACTCCGGTCTCAGGCTCAACGAGATATGCCAACTCCATATTGAAGATGTGGTAAAGGTGGATGATTACTGGTGTTTCGACATCAACGATACTGGTGATAAGCGTCTCAAGAATGCTGCCAGCGCAAGACTGATACCGATCCATCCTAAGCTGATCGAACTCGGCCTGATCGACTATTATGAAACGATGAAGGCCGCTAAGAAGCCTAGGCTTTGGATGAACCTGGATCTGATTCGCCTTCATGGATACACCAACGGTATTGGTAAGTGGTACGCAAGGTACAACAGGGATTGTGTAACCGAAGACCCCAAGAAGGTGTTTCACAGTATGCGGCACACGGTAGCAGATGTACTCAAGCAAAAGGGCATCTCCGAAGCTGCTATTGCAGAGATACTAGGTCATGCTCACGCCACCATAACCAGCGGGAGGTACGGTAAGCGATACCAGCCTAAGGTGCTCTTGGATGCCTTGATGCAGTTGGACTATGGTGTCGATATCCCTGAGTGGAAGGTGTAGGGCCAGAGAGCCATTATGCTCCTGGTAGTTGGAAGTATGATGGTTATCTGATCCTAACGACGCTAGTGATAGACAATCTGCTGGCGATGCTCTCCTGCTGTTGCCGTTGTTGGTGTTGTTGGTGGTAGTTGTTCTGGTGTCGGTAGCGGTGAAGATGGTGATTCGCAGCGATCGTGCCAAGGATGTAACGTGTAGCGGTGCTATGCTGACGCCCTCACTGCGTTCGGTTGTCTCCTCGGTTCTCGATGCAAAGGTGAACCTTTTGCATCTCGACCCCGAGGGCTGATCGTGATAAAGTGCTGTCGGTTAGTTGTCGTGATGTACCAATCGAAGCAGTCTTCGTCCTTCCCCCAAGCATCCCTTTTGCAGTTCATTTCCCGTCATTATTCCCGTCACTCAGGTGTAACCTCCCGTAATCGTTAGTGGTGTAACGGTCACGAAATCCATTCCACAATCTAAATGTCTGATTTTACGATAGAGTATGTTGCCGTCCTGTGTACCCTCGATGAGGTATGCGCATAAAAGCTAAAAGGGAAGATATGTCTTGACACGGTGCATCAACTGTGTAAAATGCGCCTAACCTAACCGATAGGAGATGCACGAGAGATGACAAAGGTATCGAATAAGAAGAACCTGTACGTGGCAGACGAGGACCTGCTGTGGTTCGATAAGGCGAAGGAGCTGTTCCCTGATGTCTCGTTGAGCAAGCTGATCGCTGAACTGCTGCGGGAAACTTGTATGCGTAAGGAAGCAGAGCAAGCCAGGATGGTTGAGCAGACTGTCTATAAAGGGAAGGAGAGCTTAGAGAACGAGATCTTCATTGGGCAGGAGTTCCGGTTTGATGGCATCGAGTTGGGCTACTACGATGACAAGAGAGATAATGTCAAGCTTAAGGCATTCTTGACTAAGAAGGGTAAGTTCTTGGTAGCCAAGGAATCTAGCCTCGATGGTGAGCTTCACTATTTCTTCAATGTCTACGACACCTATTCGGACGTGTCTAAGGAGATCCCTGTTGAGTTGCAGAAGAGGTGTGCCGAGTACCTTAACAAGAACAGTACGTTAAGAACGTATGAAAAGTTAGATATATGAGGGTTTAAAGCTGTTGCTGAGGAGGGCAGCAATAAGAAGCCCCATCAACTGTTTGCGGCAGTCGATAGGGCGAGGTCAATGAGGCATGGGAACCGAACATTAACCACTGTCATTATGAAGCACATGTGCTCGTGATGCAACAAGAAACACTGGGCCAGAGGACCCATAAGAACATGAAGCCAGATATCGCAACCCTTGAAGATGTACACAACGCTGTTGCTGCATTCGTAGCTGCTGCTGAGGTTGATAGTACCCTGGAACGTCGGTCGGGGAAGAAGTTAGCAGCAGCAGTTGCAGCTCTTTTGCTCAATGATACCAAAGACCTGAAGCAAGCATATACCAATGGTGAAAAGTGGTGGTCTGTTAACGCAATCAAGCGGAAAGAAGGATGCACCCTTGAGAATAGGAACCAGAAGATCGAGGAGTTCATTCGCCGTTCAGATGCTTGGGCACGGTTTAACAGTAATGAGCAGAACAGAGAGAGAGCCGAGCAGTGGTTGATTGACATCCTTAGGAGTGAGACCAACAACGGGGCTTAGCCAGCAATGAAGGGATGTTGTACAAGGGGGGTGTGCCAAAATGGGTGCAGCCCCTTTTCCCTGTATAGTACCCAGTACGTCAAAATCTGTAGTGATTACTGGTGGTTTCAGTTTATTCTTGGTTTATTTTGGGACCGACTCGAATGAGTAAAATAGCGACCCACTTGAACCGAAGAGGATCTGTAAACCCGCACTGTTGCTGGAGTCATCCTGTTCAACGGCTGTGGCTTGTTAAGAGTCAAGGGTGGTAGTGGTCTCTGCAGAGCCCTGATGCGCTGCTGCTGAGTGTAGTACTTGCCCCACACTCTGGACGCGATTCATTAAGTGATAAAGAGGTAACTATGAACCCTGAGGAAGGGGGTGTGAAAGTTGAAGAGGATGAAGTCTTGCAGGAGGAGAACGATACTCCTGATTATAACAACTACATGCCATTCGATGTAGAACTGTACTCTGACGATAGGAGGGTGCAGGGAGCAGTTCAACAACTATGTAGCGAAATGGGTTATAAGTTAGATGTTGCTGTTATGAACATGACTGTGCTGCTGCTTAACCTTTACAAGTGTTGGCTCATCAGTCCTAGAAAGTGGGTGGCATATTCGAGGAGACCAGCAGGATACAGCGAAGCCTTCAGATACAATGTAAACCGTGTAGCTTACAGGCCCATGAGGAGACTGTCTGACTACCTTATTAATAAGGGATATCTTTCCTACAAAAGAGGGTTCCACGATGAACGAGTGAAGGTTGCCAAGCGGTCACGTATCAAGGCTGAGCAGAGGCTTGTTGACTTGTTCCTGAAGTTTGAGTTCAGTAAGGAGTTGTTGCGTGTAGCTAGTAGATGTGAAGTCATTATCCTTAAGAGCAAATATAAGAAGAAGATCGACTATGCTGATAACTCCTACAACGATGCACGCAGGAAGCGTAATCTCGTACTTGCTTACAATGATTTGTTAAAGAATACGTACTTGGATCTTGATGTAAGTGATTACGTGTCTACAAAGTGTCTCTATATAGATATGTCCCGTAAAGCTGTTAAACGTATCTTCAGCAATGGGAGCTTTACCCAAGGTGGGAGGTTCTATTGTGGCTTCTGGATGGGTATACCTGAAGATCTTAGGACCCGTATCATAATGAATAACCAGGAAGTCATGGAGTACGACTTCAAGGGGATGCACCTTAAGATGTTATATGCTATGGAGGGTAGGCCGTATGGTGTCGAAGATCCTTATCGTGTTCCTGGGTATGAGCAGACGAAGCTAACACGTAATGTCTTTAAAACCTTAACACTTATACTCTTGAACTCCGATCCTTGGGTTGATGTTACCAAAGCCTTTATGAAGGACTACAACAAGAAGCCCTACAAGTATCCACCACTCGATGAGCTTCCTAATATCGAGAAAGCTACACAAGACATGATGCTGTTCCACGACCCCATAAGGAGACACTTCTTTAGTGGTATTGGAATCAAGCTGCAATACCAGGACTCCCAGATAGCAGCACGTGTGCTTGGTATCCTGACCCAAGAAAAGATACCTGTACTGTCAGTACACGACAGCTTCGTGTTTCCAAGGGTATATGAAGATCGTGTATCCAATGAGATGAGGGCAGCTTTCAGAGCACAAGAGAACATGGACATTAACGATATTGTTGTCTTTAAGTATTCAGAACGTCACACCTATCCCCAGGAGCAGGCTTTATACGAATACAACGTTGGCTACATGACCAATGAGCAGCTTAAGCATCGTATGCTGTACTACAAAGAAACAAAGCAAGTTCCTGATAACATGTATCAGATAGAGGTTCATGGAGCTGATTGTAAGTGTGATACTAAGATGAGTTAGATGTATTGTATAAGTAAGATGTGTTGGTGTAAGTAGTAAGAGAGTTCTAGTGTGGTCATGTAGCTAAGAAAGGGGGGTTGCCCCCCCCTTTTAACACCATTATTGGTTACACCTTCGTCTAAGTAGCTGCTGTATAACAGGAAGTTGCTCAGATTCATCGGTCGATGGGAAAGTGTAACGCCTGAGTATGTAGAGCTTCACGTTGTCCATCTTTTTAAAGAGAGGGCGGTGTTTGAGGTGAACGGATGTTGCGATATAGGTTGCGGTGTGAATGTGCTCTGTAGAGGAAATATGGAAGCCACGAGGGTGTTTGTGAGGGAGGAAGGGGTTGTGCTTGCTAGGTTAAGCGAGGAGCTAGGTGATGTCTCCTTGAAGACCAGACTGCATAGGCACTGTAGGGGGCTGATTCTTGTTGGCGGGAAACGTAGCCAGGGTGATTTGGCTCGCATTCGGTTCACCAATAGGTCCAACCCCGGCATCGTTTCTGCTGACATAACAGATGCTTTCGATAAGGAAGAGGCATCATATTGATTTTCCATGCTTGATGTGCTACTAGTAGCCATTTTAGCATAGCACCAATGTGCTGCGTGTCAGGAGGGGGCAGTGAAGAAGCGTATCGTCGGTTTGGTCTCCGCTCTCCTTCTGGTACCTGTACTTTCGATAGCAGACCGTTTTCAATCCATCGGCACCACCGATGTCTACTTCTCTCCTAGAGGAGGAGCAGAAGAGGCCATCGTTAGAGAACTCAACTCAGCTAAGAGTGAGATTCTGGTACAAGCCTACTCCTTTACCAGCAAGCCTATAGCTAAGGCGCTTGTGGACGCACGTAAGCGCGGGGTAGACATCGTAGCAGTCTTGGACAAAAGTCAGCGTAGAGAAAGATATACTTCAGCAGACTTCATAGCCCATGCGGGTATAGCTACGTATATTGACTCTGAACATGCTATTGCGCACAACAAGATTATAATCATTGATCACAGTACTGTGGTCACTGGAAGTTTTAACTTCACGAAGGCAGCAGAAGATAAGAATGCCGAAAACCTTTTGATAATCAAAGATAACTCACCTCTAGTCAATAGGTACGTGAGGAACTTTGAGGAACATAAAGCACATTCGGTATGTTACATAAGGAAATGACACAGATTCACTTTTAGTGCTTTAACTTCCAGCTGACGACTACAACGAAAAAAGGGGTCTAGATGTCTGCAGAGCTTGATAAGTGGGTGGAATCTCAGGAACATCAAGTTCCTTTGGATGCAAAAGGGAAGATAATTGATTACCTCAATCCTGATGTAAGGCGTGAGAACACACCTGAGGAGCGTATCAGGCAGAAGATGACGGTAGCTCTCGTTGAGGAGCTTGGTTACCCTAAAGCTTTCATCGCACTAGAGCGTACTATAAACATCGGTACGGAGAAAAAACGTGCTGATATAGTTATTTACGCTGATGAACTTGCGTGTGCTGAGAATAACCAAGGGAAGATCCTGATCATTGGTGAAGTCAAAGCTCCATCCATAAAAGCACCTGATGGGCAAGGGGTGTCTTACATAGCTGCTGCTACCTCAGCTCAAGGTGGGTTCTGGACCAATGGAAGTACGATAATCTTTTACCGTAAAGATCCGAACACCGGCAACATCATAAACTGGCTTGGCCTCCCCAAGTATGGACATGGCTGGGATAGCATTGGCCACCTAAAGAAATCTGATCTCATCGTTCCTGTCGACCTTAAAATCGCGTTCAAGCGTTGCCACAATGCTATGTACCGAACAGGAATTGATTCTGAAGATGTTGCATTAGATATGGTAAGGATCATTCTCGCCAAGTTAGAGGATGAATCAAGTAGTAAAGATGACTGCGACTTCAGCATAACGCCTGATGAGTATGGCGATCCTAAGTTGAAGAGCTTAGCCTGTGGACGTGTACAAGCACTGTTTAAAGTCGTACGTGATCGTTTTCCAGATGTATTCACATCCCACGAGAAGATCACTGCTTCAGACGACCAACTTGCAATAGTTATATCTCAGTTGCAACAGTACGCGTTTATGGACGCACCTCATGATGTTATAGGTACAGCATATGAAGTCTATGTTGCATCGCATCTGAAAGGGGAAAGGGGTCAGTTCTTTACGAACCGTCTAGCCGTCAATATGATGGTGAGAATGCTGAATCCTACGGAGAAAGATGTTATTCTAGATCCATCATGTGGCTCTGGGGGGTTCCTCATTACCGCTATGAACTACATCTTTGGTAAGATCGACAACTCAAACAGAACCCCCAATGCTAAAGAAGTTCTTAAGAGAAATGTAGTTCATCAACTGTTTGGTGTCGATATTTCGCCAAAGCTTGTCAAGATAGCCAAGGCTAACATGCTTCTTGGAAAGGATGGCCACGGTGGTATAGAGCGAGGCAACAGCCTGGATGATATAAACAAGTTAACAGCTACGTTCCGTGAAAGAGCAGGGGCTGGGATGGTTTCTATGATCCTTACCAACCCCCCGTTTGGTGCAGGTTATGATATTAGAATCAAGGAACCAAACATATTACGACATTTTGCTGCAGGTCGAGTGTGGAACGTTGATGACGATGGTGTCTTTAGGTATGAGGAGAGGCTTAATTCCAAGGTAGGTGTAGCTCCTGAGTTGCTTTTCCTTGAAAGGTGCGTCGAATGGTTAAAACCTGGGGGTGTTTTAGGTATCGTTATGGCAAAGGGGCAACTCGACAACCGAGAAGCCTTAGCTGTTCGAAACAGAGTGCTATCTACGTGCAAGCTATTAGCTGTCGTCAACCTGCATGAAGATACTTTCGAGCCTTTCTGTGGATCCAAAGCATCTGTTATATTCCTAAAGAAACTCAATAATAAAGAAGTTGTTGGTGATTATCCTATCTACATGGCTATATCTAATAAGATAGGACAGACGAGTAGGGGAGAGCCCATTTACAAGCGTGATAGCGAGGGTAATCCTGTTATCAAAAGTGGGTGCTTTGTTCTCGATGAGGACCTAAGTGACATTGCTGAAGATTATCATAAGTTCGTTGCAGGTGAATTAGTAGAAAGTGAGTTCCGTTTCTCTATCAAGCGTAGCGATCTTAAGTCAGACTCGTTGTCGTTCAATCCCATACAGTATCTACCGAAGCACAATGCTGCATTTGAGCATGTCTTGCTGCTAGGCGAATCAGATGACTTCCAGTTGCACCGTCTAGGTGATATAGCGACGGTCTTTAACGGACCTCGGTTTAAACGTCCATACGCTGAGATAGGTGTGACTTCAGGTCCAACAATCAGGAAATACTTCACAGGCACCGCGTTAACCCAGCTTAACTCTGATAACATAAAGTATCTTGATGAACAAAGGGCAAGCAAACAGGTTCTGAAGAACCTGGAAGCCTTAACAATTTACAAAGGATACATTCTTATCTCTGACTCCGGTACATTGGGACGCGTGACATATGCTCTTCAGCAGCATGATGGTCATGTTGCGACCAACAATTTGATAAGGGTTGTTATAGAGGATAGATATCTCAGGGGGTACGTCTACGAGTTCCTTAAGAGCGAAACTGGACAAAGCTTGATGCTGAAGAATGCCTATGGAACAAACCAAGAACACCTTGAACCCGACGTCATCGCGGAAATCCCAATACCTATCCCCCGTGACGAGAAGCTTATCAAGAAAATAGGAAAGAGCGTTCTTGAGTCTATAGAATCACTTGAGCTTTCCATAGCTTCTAATCTTACAGCTGAACGTACACTTGCTGAACTTCTCGGTGTCAATCAATGACATAGGCTTCCAAATACACGGTAACCTCAAAGGCCATATCCATAACGGGTATGGCCTTTTTTTATCTTTCCAGGCTGGCCAGCCAACATACTGCGTGGAAGGAGAACGACTATGGGAACGGACGTTTATGAAGTAATCAACAGTAGGATCATGGAGCTATTGGAGAGGGGAACGATACCTTGGAGGAAGACATGGAACGCGGGTAGCAGTATGCCTATGAACCTCATCAGCAAGAAGGAGTACAGAGGTGTCAATGTGTTCCTGTTGGGGTGCCAGGAGTTCGGTAGCCAATGGTGGTTGACCTTTAAGCAGGTGCAGGATCGCGGAGGGCATGTCAAGAAGGGTAGTAGGAGCGTACCTGTAATCTTCTGGAAATGGGTAGACCGCAAGGATGGAGATGAGCCAGTGGGCGAAGGTGAGCAGGGTAATGGTGGTAAGGTCCCGCTGCTAAGGTTCTATAACGTGTTCAACCTGGAGCAGACAGAAGGCATTGAAGCACCAAAGACCGAGGAGGTAAGTAACACCTTCACTCCCATCGAGCGAGCGGAGCAGATAGTAGCAGGGATGCCTTACAGACCAGGGATAAAACATGGGGGAGGTGTCGCCGCATATTCACCTGTCCTTGATTATGTGAAAATGCCTAAACCAGAGGCATTTGATACACCAGAATCCTATTACGATACGTTGTTCCACGAACTGTCTCACTCTACAGGTCACAGTAGCAGACTTGGAAGGAAAGGTATCTTGGAGCCATCGTACTTTGGAAGTCATGAATACTCGAAAGAGGAACTTGTAGCTCAAATCGGGGCATCGTTTCTAAGCGGTCATGCGGGGATCGAGCACAGGACCATTGAGAACAGTGCTGCATACATAGCTGGTTGGTTGAAGGCTCTCAAGAACGATAAGACCTTGTTGGTTCATGCTGCCGCTCAAGCTCAGAAGGCAGCAGACTACATCCTCAACGTTTCCCACCAGGAAGACCTAACCGACTAACATCATCAACATAGCAGAGACGAAAAGGGCGGCTACCTATCCAAGGTATCGCCCTTTCGTCGTTTAAGGAGGTTGTCATGCAACCAATGCAAGACATCACGCCAGTCATCAAAGTCAGCTACCGACACCACGGGGCATACAGGGCATACAATACCTGCACCATTGGCTACATGGGGAACAGCTACGACATCCCTTATGCTCCAGGTGATATGGTCCATGCTTTCATGTTCGGTATTGGGACCTACACGCTCAGCATCAACCAAGGCAAGGGATACATCGGGTTTAACAGCTACATGGGGAAAGAGCATCACGCCATCAACAGCGTGTACCTGCATGGTAGTCAGGAGATCCGTGAGAAGTTAGGAGGTTATTGGGAAAGCATGGAGCCAACGATGATAGCAGCGGTGTTGTTCGACTATCTGTACTGATGGAGGTGCGATCATGCGTTGTGAATACTGCAACAAGATATTGAGGAGCTACGAGACAGCACATGCTGTTCGTTTTGGCCGTGTCGATGTGGTCAAGGACGTCTTCGTACCTGCTAAAGAGAGTGCGCCGAGCATCATGTGTCAGTCATGTGGCGAGATGCTGTTGAAGATGCTCTATATCAGGTTAGGCAGGGGGTAATGTGTCGGGATGTGTAAAGTCCTGTTGTAGGGCAAATATGGAAGCCAAGTGAGCTATAAACGACACGAAAGAGGAGCCTTATAAGCTCCTCTTCGTGTATCAAGGAGGCAACAAAATGTCAGTGTACAAGAGAGGCAAGGTGTTCTACATGGATTTCGTTATCAACGGGGAGAGAACGTTCAAGACAACAGGGAGATGCACCAAGAAGGAAGCTAAGCAGGTAGAGGCCAAGGAACGTGCAAGGGTGCTATCAGGAGCAACCAAGGAGCAGAAAGCAGCTAAGGTGATGTTGTCGGATGCTATTGAAAATGTCTATACATCCAAGTGGTCTAGCAACAAGGATGGATACGGGAGCTATAAGCGTGCAAAGATGCTCCTGGAGCAGATGGGGAACGTGGTCTTATCCTCGGTAGGAGATCATGTCGTTACGGATCTTGTACGGAAGCTGGAGAGCAGAGGGGTATCGGTTGCCACCATCAACCGCTACCTTGCTACCCTAAAGACCATCATGAAGCACTACAGGCTCCAGGTGGACTACATCAAGCTCAAGAAGGAACGTAACGGAAGGATACGGGTGCTGACCAGGGATGAGGAGCAAAAGGTTATCGAGCTGCTACAAGGAGCAGAGCAGCAAGGTAAGAGAGCGTATTACACGGATGCTGCTGATATGGTTGAGGTCTTGGTTGGGACCGGTCTGAGGCTGTCGGAGCTACTGAACCTGAAGTATGAGGATGTGAGCTACACCAGCAACTTGATAAGCATTTGGATCAATAAGGGAGATAGGCCCAGGAGCATACCGATGACGAAGAGGGTACGGATGATCTTGGAGCAGCGGCAGGAGGTGAGCAAGGTAAAGCCTTTTACGATATCGAAAGCAGAGATGGAGAGAGCATGGCAGTGGTGTAGGGCAGAGATGGGGCTAAGTGGTGATAAGGAGTTCGTGCTTCATGCTCTTCGGCATACCTGCGCCAGTAGGTTGCTCAACGCTGGGATAGATATCATGGTCGTTAAGGAGTGGCTTGGTCACAGTTCAGTACAGATCACGGAGAGGTATGCACACCTGAACCCAGTTAAGTTGGTACAAGCTGTAGAAGTGTTGGAGGTGCCAAGCTCTCAACACGACTGCGAAGATAGTGCTTGAAGTTAGGTATAAAACTGGGTATAAAAGCAGCAGATAGGGAGCTAAGAGGCTCCAGCTATTACGATACTTGTTCTATATGGAAAGATAATGTTTTCATATAGTTGACGTAGCTTGTCTCCGTGCATAAGGGGTCGGACGTTCGAATCGTCTCGGGGACGCCAAAGAAACAAGGGCTTACAGCGCAATGCTGTAAGCCTTTTTTCTTTATGGTAGTGCACATGGGTTGCAAAGGGAACTTTTCTATCTGTGGTGCGAGCGTAAACCAGTGATTCAGAGTGACTCTGTTCAGGTCGGGGATTACTTTTGCGGATGAATGAAAAAAATTGATTTCTATTAGCTTTTACTGTTGAATGGCCAAGGCTAAAAATGTTAACTTTTTGTGACAGTTCAAACCTATGCTAAAGGGGAAGGAACAAATGACCAATATTAGTCGCAATGCTAAATGTCCATGCGGAAGTGGTAAAAAATACAAGTTCTGTTGTTTGCAATTAATTGAAAGTCAGAGATTTAAAGCATTGTCCGGTTTACGTGAAGCGTGTTCCATTCCTCGCGATGAGGCCGTTACCATTCCCAAGGCAATTATGACCGCTGTAGAACACCAGGGGGCGGGCCGATTGGATATGGCCGAGGCTATTTATGGTAATGTGCTTAAAATTGAGCCAAATCAGCCGGATGCCCTTCTTGGTCTGGGTCTGATCGCCCAGAATAAAGGTGATAAAGACCTAGCTGTCGACTTTCTTGAAAAATGTTTGAAAGCCGACCCGGATAACTACAACTATTGCATCAGAATTGGGTCCATATACAACTCCTTAAACCTGCCTGAAAAGGCGAATGCATGTTTTAAAAAGATTAGAGATCTTATTGCGAATACTGTTCAGGACCATTTCAATTTAGGCAACCTGTTTAACAACTTGGGCGAGTTGGATGAGGCTATAACGTCATACGGGCAAGCTGTAACGCTAAACCCAGATTACTACGAGGCGCACTTCAATCTTGGAACGGTTTACCTGAAAAAGGATGATCTGGAAAAGGCAGTGGAATGTCTTCAGCGTGCACTTAGCCTAAATCCCGATTATTCAAAGGCACATAACAATTTGGGATACACCCTCAGCAAAATGGGGAAAATAGACGATGCTATCGTTCATTACAAAAAAGCTTTATCTATTAAACCTGATTTTGCACAGGCCTATTACAATTTAGGTAATGCGCTTAAAGCACAAGGTTTGTCAGATGAAGCTTTGGACTGCTATAAAAAAGCACATGAAATATGGCCTGATATGCCGGAACTTACTCAGATTTTTAATACTGCAGCGACTGAAAGTATCTAAAAATTCAAGACGTGATCCCACTTCGAACCTGAGCAGTTGGGTCTAATGGTCCTTACCCCGACCGGCACCGCACCTGCCTTGACAAAGCCGCCCACCCGGGCGGCTTTGTTTGTTCAGACACTCATATCTGGAGGGGGACATGTCTTCGGGAGGGGGGGATTGTGTGGCCGAGGCGGGGAGGCTTAAACCAGGCGTGCCTGCGGCGAAGAATCCCGCAGTATCCGCTCCACATCCGCCATCTCGAGTACCTCTTCCTGCAGCAGCGCCGCTGCCAGGGCATCGAGGGTATGCCTCCTCTCCTCCAGTACCTTGGTCGCAGTTGCCTCCGCTTCCCTTATGATCTGCTGGATCTCCTGGTCCATGACCCAGGCCATTTCCTCGCTGTAGCGCTTGGGTAAGGAAAGCTCCCTGCCGAGGAAGGGATGTTCTTCGCCGCGGCCGAGGTTCATCGGGCCGACCTTGTCGCTCATCCCCCATTGCGCCACCATCTTCTCGGCCAGCGCCGTTGCGTCTTTGAGGTCATTCTGCGCTCCGCTGCTGAACTCGGCGTACACCATCTTCTCCGCGACCCTGCCCGCAAGGCTGATGCTCAGCCGGTTCATCAGGTAGGAGCGGGGATAATAGTGGCGGTCTTCCCCCGGTAGAAGCTGTGTCACCCCCATCGCCATGCCACGGGGGATGATGCTGACCTTGTAGATCGGATCTGCGCCCGGCAGTTGCCAGGCGACGAGGGTGTGGCCGGCCTCATGGTAGGCGGTGATCCGCTTTTCCTCGTCACTGATGGTCAGCTCCTTGACCGACCCCATCAGGATGATGTCCTTGGCCTCGCTGAAATCATGCGCGTCCACCAGCTCCTTCCCTTGCCTCAAGGCCACCAGCGCCGCTTCGTTGGCAAGGTTTTCGAGGTCAGCGCCGGTCATCCCCGGCGTCCCCTTGGCCAGGGTTTCCAGATCCACATCCGCTGCCAGCTTCTTGCCCCGCACATGGATGTCGAGGATCGCTTTACGCTCCTTCCAGCCGGGCCGGTCGATCACGATATGGCGGTCGAACCTTCCCGGCCTGAGGAGCGCCGGGTCCAGCACGTCGGGCCGGTTGGTCGCAGCCATAACGATTACCTCCTCGTGCGGGTCGAAACCGTCCATTTCGCTCAGCAGTTGGTTCAAAGTCTGTTCTCGCTCGTCATGTCCGCCGCCGAGCCCCGTGCCCCGGGTCCGGCCGACCGCGTCGATCTCGTCGATGAAGATGATGCTCGGATGGGTGCTTTTGGCCTTCTTGAACATATCCCTGACACGTGAGGCACCGACCCCCACGAACATCTCGACAAATTCGGAGGCGCTGATGCTGTAAAAGGGGACGGCAGCCTCGCCTGCCGTAGCGCGGGCAATCAGAGTCTTGCCGGTCCCCGGTGGACCGACCAGCAACACTCCCTTGGGAACCTTCGCCCCGATCCTTTCAAAGCGGGAGGGGTCCGTCAGGAACTCGATGGTTTCCTTCAGTTCCAGCTTAACGTTGTCCATGCCGGCAACGTCATTGAAGGTCACGCTCGGCTTGTTGACGTCATAGAGCCTGGCCTTGCTTGCCCCAAAGGTAAAGATTCCCCCTGGGCCGCCCTGTATCTGCTGGTTCCTTCTCAGGATCACTATCCAGACACCGATGATGAGCAGCCAGGGGAGCAAAGCCACCACCGTCTGCCACACCGCACCGTGTTCGGCGGATTCGATACTGATGGTCACCTTTTGTTCCTGCAGCCGGGCAAGCAGCCCCTCCCCCTGGAACGCGGGAAGTATGGTCTGAAAATATTTCACCTGCTCGGGTTTTCCCCTTTCCTGCAGCGTGAGGCTCGCCTCGCTGCGGAGTTCGCCGTTCAGTGTTTCCTTCCTGATGACCACCGATTTGATATTGCCCGCGCCAAGCTGCTCCATGAACTGGCTGTAGTTGATCTCATGGCGCAGGGGGGCATTGAGGTTGGACGTGCTGTTCCATAGCGACGCGAGCAGAATAACGAGCAGGAACGGTGCGACCTTCCAGAAATTCGGGATATCGGGGGGTGAGCCTTGCTTCGTGTCATTCATGATCCACCCATGTCTGAACTGAACACTCGGGATGCTGCCCCATCAGATTGTCAGTTTCTCGCCACGCCACTGGATCCCTCAGCGCTTGTAGCCGATACGACGCAGCAGGTCGCGCCGCTCCTGCCGGTCCTCGTCCGTTTCCACCCCTTTGGGCGGCAGCCCGTCGACGACCCCGAGAATACCCCACCCCTGAAGGGTCGAGGCAACGATCACTTGGAGCGGATTTGCCGTGGCGCAGTAAATCCGGCACACCTCCGGGCAGTTCTTGATCTGGTTGAGCACGTTGATGGGGTAGGCGTCGCGCAGCAGCACACAAAAGACATGGCCGGCGCCTATGGCATTGAGCACCTGCACGCACCCCTGGACCAGCTCTTCATCGTTCCCCTCGGTCCTGATCAGGCACGGGCCGGATGCCTCGGTAAAGGCGACCCCGAAGCGGGCCTGCGGCACCGTCGTGGCGATGACTTCGTACAGGTCCTCGGCGGTCTTGATGAAGTGCGTCTGGCCCAGGATGATGTTGCATCCCTCGGGGTACTCGATTTTCACGTCGTGTATTTCCAGGTTCATAGGTCCCTCCCTTGGTTACAAGATGACCAGCAACCGTTCGTCCCGCTTTCCCGTGCCTTGCCGTTTCGTTTTCAGATGCCGAGGCCGGCTATGGTGGCGCCGCATTCTGGGCAGGCCCCGTTGTGAATCCTGTTGGTGTCGATTGTAAAACCGTAACGCTTGATCAAGAGCGCTGAGCAAGAGGGGCACCACGTATTCTCTCCTCCCTCGCCGGGGACGTTTCCTTCGTAGACGTAGTTAAGGCCGGCGGCGCGACCGATGTCACGCGCCTTGCGCAGTGTCTCCACCGGTGTCCGTGGCCGGTCGGTCAACTGGTAGGTAGGGTAGAACTGGGTCACGTGCCAGGGGGTGTCGATGCCCAGGTTCGTGACGATGAATTGCGCTATACCCTGCAGTTCGGCTTCGGAATCGTTCAGCCCCGGTATGATCAGTGTGGTCAGCTCCAGCCAAATCCCCTGCCTGCGATACTCGATGATGGAGTCAAGGACTTCGGAGAGACGGGCATGGACGACGTCCCGGTAGAAGCTCTCGGAGAAGCCTTTGAGGTCGATATTGGCCGCATCCAGGCAGGGCGCAATCATGGAGAGCGCTTCCTTGCTGATGTAGCCGTTGGTGACGAAAACGTTGCTCAGGCCGGCTTCTTTGGCAAGGATGGCTGTGTCGTAGGCGAATTCAAAAAATACGGTCGGCTCGGTGTAGGTGTAGGAGATAGAACGGCAACCGGTATCCCGGGCCCTTTGTACGATTTCCAAGGGGGAACGCCCGGTTCCCGTGATGGGGGCGCCACGCTCGATTTGGGAAATGGTGTAGTTCTGGCAGTGGCGGCAGTGGAAGTTGCATCCCACCGTGGCTATGGAATAGGACATGGTACCCGGCATGACGTGGAAGAGCGGTTTTTTCTCTATCGGATCGACATGCTCGGCGCACAGTTTGCCGTAGACCAGGCTGTAGAGCGTACCGTGCCGGTTCTCCCGCACGGCGCAGATGCCACGGGCGCCATCGGCTATGTGGCAGCCGAAGCGGCAAAGGTAGCAGCGTACCGCGTTGCCTTCTTCCCGGTGGAAAAACAGTGCCTCTTTCATGGCTCCTCCCGGCGCTTCCTGTGTCACGTCACTGGTTCGTTTCGCTTCGTGACCTTCCCCTCGAGCTAGCGAATTTGGACCCGGCTCACGTCCTGTGCGGATATCTGGTAGGCTCCGTCTCCGGTGTCGCCATGGAAGACGGCGCCCGTGCGTACGCTCAGCTGGAGGTGACGCCCGGATTTAAGCAGCAAATCGGCTGGCACCGTATCGCCACTGACAGGGCCGAAGCCGATTTCTTTGAGGTCGTGGAAGAAGACACTCATGTCTCCCGCCCCTTTTTTTCCTTCAAGGAAAACCTTGCCGTTCATAGAAAACCTGGTCAATTCCATTTTCATTCCGGAGCGGTCGGTAAGCTGCACCTTGATGTTCTCATCCGTTTTGGGTACCTCTCCCTCCGGGGCGCCCCCCAGGCTACCCATGCCCATCAACACGGCGGTTGTTAAAAGGACCAGCGCGGCTGTCATAAGGTTTTTCATACCGTCCCTCCCTTCCCTCGTGAATTTGGATGCAACCAGCACCCGCGGGTGCTTGCTGAAAAGATATCCCTGCATTGGCTAATCGTCGGGCAACCCCTCGCGCAAGATCTTGCGCACGAACTTCGCTCCGTTACCTTGCCTGCAAAAATGCAGGTAAGAATTTACGATGAACTTCGTAGGTTCCAGCATGTAGTAAATCATTGAAATTTCTGCACTGCTTGTAAAACCTGATATCCCAGGGTAATTGCCTTTTATCTTTTCTTGATCCGCGCCAGGAAGCGTCGAAAATTGAACTACGGATGCAATGTATTCACTTGCGGAGTATGTCGGCACCCCGGATGTGAATTCCTTGTGCGTAGCAGCATGTGTGATTTCATGGATGACGAGGCTGCGCCAGATGGACGGGGTCATGGGAATTCCAAACAGTGGCGTGGTCTGTTCTGCATTACATGCTGTCTCGTAATCCAGGAGCCAGATTTCATTGCGGGTTGCGTTGTAGTATCCTAACGATCCATGTTGACCGTTTTTAGGCAACTTCTTGGAAAGCGTTATGGTCAGGTTATCGGGAAGGTTCAGGTCGAGGGACTTGAGAAAGGCTCCACCAACTTGCACAGCTTCACATACGACATCCGACATTGCTTTTGTTTCGGCAAGGACGGTAATCGTGGAGTGCTGACAAAGAATGCGGCTTGTTTCGGCACAGAGAGGGGCGCCATGCAGTACGAGGGCTACCAGCATAAATCCGGCCTTCATTTTCCCCTCCGTCAGTGACATCTCTACGCGGGAAATGCCCGGCTGTGACAGTGCCTTCAATGCACTGACAGTATATCACTTTGCGATGGCCGCGCGTTTTGATCTGGCCATGGGGGAGATGAATGACACGGGTACGCACCGGGCGGAAGCGGTACGTGCGAGATGCCTGGGGAGACCGGATGTCGGCGGTACGCTGGAAGAAAGTGCTTGAAACATGGCATGGATCTGGGTATATCTAGTCCGCGTTGAGCGCTGCGGGGCGGGCGGCTCGACACATCTCGAGGACAAGGCACTTGCGGGGTATCCTGCGGGTGCTTTTTTATGTTCCGGCTGTGGGGAGTTGATGGTAATCGTACAACAGGAAATAGAGCGGCTGGACAGGGTGCATGAGGCGATAGAGCGGTACGCGGTGGACCGTCTCCAGACCATCGGCAGGCATGAGGCGTACACGAGGGAACTGGAACAGCAGCGCCTGGGTTCGGTGGACTGGCGCGAGAAGAACGACCTCGCTGAGAAACTGATCGAGCACGGGCATCACTCGCCGCGCAAATACCTGCACGAATTCACCCAGCAGGCGTCTCCGTACTTCGGTATCCTAGGCATCCACGACAACGACCGCCGGATCGGCAAGAAGGAATACCTGATAGGCAACCAGACCCTCATGGACGGCCAGAGGGTGGTCGTCATCGACTGGAGAAAGGCTGAGATCACCGGCCCCTTCTACGAGGGGTACGACATCGGTGAGGAATACGAGCTGACCATCAGGGGCGTCGAGAGGGAAGGGGTGATCACCCGCCGGGACAAGGTGACCATCGCAAGAAAGGCATTGACCCGCATCGAGACCCCCTCCGAGACGTACGAACTTCGCGGGGGCGCCTGGCATAAGAACGGCGGTGCCGTCGAGACGACCGCCGACACCAAGGAGCGGACCGAAGACCACCGCATGGTCGACTCGATCGCCGCTCTGATCTCCCCGGAGCAGTTCCGCGCCATCACCAAGCTGAGAGACGGCGTGGTGGTCATAAACGGCGCGGCCGGAGCAGGGAAGACCACGGTGGCGCTGCACCGGCTCTCGTTTCTCATGTTCGACGCGCCGGAGAAGTACCGTCCGGAGCGGTGTATCGTTCTCATGTTCAATCGCGTCCTGCGCGACTACGTCAAGCAGAGCAGCGACACCTTGCTCGGCCCCGTCCGCGTTGACACCTACAGCGCCTGGTCCCTGACGGCGCTTGCCGCCATCGGCGTCCACTCGCTGAAAACGGTCTTCGACGATCCATTCGGGGCGCAGAAGAAAAGCAGCAGGGTGCCGGCTCTTCTCGCGAAGTACGTGAAGGAGACCACCAAGATCGAGCCGGTCACCGACCTGTGGCGCTTTCTCATGCAGGACTACGTCGTCGCCGCCCTCTGCTCGGACGCGGGGACGGAGTTCCAGCAGGTTGCCCGGAAGAAGTTCGCGGCCAAGGATCGGATGGTTTCGTTCTCGGATGTCAGCATCCTGCTCCGCCTGGCCCAACTGCGCCGCCCGGCCGGTGCCGTCGTGCCCGGGGCGCTCAACGCCTACGACCACATCGTCGTCGACGAGGCCCAGGACCTCTCCTCGCTTGAGTTGCGTACCATCATCGCCGCTAGCTCCGCGGCGCGCAGCCTCACCATCTGCGCCGACGAAAAGCAGCAGATCCTGAGCTTCTTGGACTCCCAAGGGTTCTCCAGCGTAATCGCCCAGCTCCAGTCGCAGGGGTTGGAGAAGGAGAATCTGACCGTCTCTTACCGCTGCCCAAAGGAAATCGTCGACCTGGCTGCCCAGGTTAGCGGGCGCAATGCCGACACCACCAAGGCCCATTCCGGCGTGGTCGGCTTTCACCCCACCAGGCATGCCGCAGAGTCGATGGCGAAGATCCGAGACATCGTGGAGGGGATGGTGCAGGCTGCGCCCACGTCACTTACCGGCGTGATCTGCAAGAAGAAGGCTGATGTCAAAGCACTGCACGCGGCGCTCGCCGGTGTCACTGGTTTGCACGCCGAAGGGGAGGTTTCCTTTCTGCCCGGCGTGCAGGTCATCCACGCTCACGCCATTAAAGGCGTCGAGTTCTCCAACGTCATCCTCTACAACCCCAGCTCCTACGACTACCGGCAGACTGACCCGGACCGCAACCTCTTGTACGTTGCCATCACCCGCGCCTGCAAGACCCTCCACATCGTCCACCACCAACCGCTGGCGCAGGGGCTTCGTCACGCGGCCCAGTCCGAGACGTAAAGGGAACTGGCATGCGGTTGACCTTGATCGGAGTGCCGGTTCGTATGAAGTGCCATGCCGTTCAACGTGATCGGAGTGCCGGTTCATATGAGGTGCCATGCTGTTCAACTTGATCGGAATGCCGGTTCATATGAAGGGTCATGCCGTTCAATTTGATCGGGGTGCCGGTTCATATGAAGTGCCATGTCATTCAACGTGATCGGAGTGACGGTCCGCATGAAGTGCCATGCCGTTCAACGTGATTGGAGTACCGGTTCATATGAAGTGCCATGCCGTTCAACGTGATCGGAGTGACGGTTCGTATGAAGTGTCATGCCCTTCAACCGAGCGGGAGTATCGGGCCGTATGGAGTGGCATACTCTTCACTTTGGCGGGGGGGAAGCAGGAAAAACGGGGGGAAGGAAGCCTCCCCCCGGAGGGTCCACAGCGGTGTTGTGCATGCTGCAATCCGAGTTAGGTCGTTGCCGGTGTGGATTGCTTCCTCTTTTTAAAAGGGGTGACGATCTGGACGCCGGCTTGGAGAAGTTCGGGAATGTTTTCTTCCGTTGCGATGAGTTGCAGATATCCCGCGATCTTTTTGAACAACTCGAGAAGTTCCTTGAATGACTTGTCGCGCAGCACGATCTGCACCCGGTCAAAATTGATTGCTGCCTGGTATTTCTGCTCTGCGTCGTCGATGGCCTCTTTTATTCGGGCCAAGGGAATCGCCTGGTCTGGTACGTTGCGATACAGGGATAGCCCGCTTAACCCGTTGTAGTAACGTTTGCAGTTGGCCAGAACTGCCGAAGGCCTTCCTTTTAAGTCGAACTTTAGACGTAGCATGGTCACCTCCATATACCTTGTTGGAAACTTCCAATCTGACACGGCGTGACCACTATAGCGAAGGCTCCTGTTTGCGCAATAACATTTAGAGTTAAAGTGCAGCCCGTGCATTCTTAATGTTTTAGGGCCGGTACGGAAAGGGCTGAAAATCAAAAGGAGGCGGGGAATTCCCCGCCTCCTTTTGATTTTGGTGCTGACGTTGCTACTTCCCGAGCTTGACGTAGGGAGCTAGCAGGCCGTTGAAGCCGTACTGCACTTTGACGTCGACCTTGGCGCTGGAGGTCCATGGATGCACTGGCATATACCGAAAGGTATAGGGGAATATATCCATCGGCTATGCAGAAATATATCCGTTCGGTTATTGTCGTTTGCATCCATAAGTCTACAATCGTCGACATCGAGGTGGGGGGCAACTCATGGGGCGTTTGGAGAACAGAAAAGCAGTACGTTATAGCTGTGAGGTCCCCATCGAACTCAGAGAAGGGACTGGCCTCACCCGGGATTACAGTACTGACGGGATCTACTTCACCACCGACCAGGTACTCGGGCTAGGCGAAGAGGTTCAATTGACCATGTGCTTGACCAATCAGGGGCCTAACAAGATGGTCAAACTGACGTGTCATGCCCAAGTAGTCCGAGTGGAAGAGGTTGACGGTAGGCAGGGAACTGCTGTTGCCATCAACGAATGCGTCGCCGAGTTGCTGCACAAGAGAAATGACGCAGCCGACGACGACACAACAACTATGCACAATCAGGAACCAATCTTCAGGTACCAACCGAGGATCCTATAACGACGCAGTACTGAACTGAACACTATTAAATGGAGGGCATCATGAGGAGAAATGTATCGACACTTGCTTTGGGTATGCTTTTAACTTTGGCCAGTACTGCAATGGCTGAAAAACCGGTCTTGGGGCCCTGCGGCACCAACAGCCCGCTTAGTGCGGTAGACATCGCTCCTTCCTCCTACAGTTACACGCGCACCAGTGTGGACCAGTTCACGGCCACTTTTACCGTTCTCTCGCCGCGCGTAAACGTAACCGGTTCCTGCGATCCGTTGCTCGATTACGTTTTCGGTAACGGAGACAGCGGTGCGGACATCGATTTAGAGGTGAGGGTGACCGATGTCTATAACGGGGACGGCTCCACCCCCAGCCTGACCGAGGAGCAGCTGAACGCCCTCAAGAATGCATTCGTCTTTACTCCCGCGAACTTCACGCTTACCGACCCGGGCAAAGGTAGCCAGGCGGTCAGCTTGACCTTCACCAACACGAGCACGGTACCGGCGGGGGAGTACATCGTAAACATTCAAACCAGGATGACCAACCCCGAAACAGAAAAAGGGAGTGGTGTCGGACCGGCCAACAAAACCTTTACCGTCAACATCGCTGAGCCACTGCAGGTAAAACTGGACACTCTCCCGCCGGTCGTCAACATATCCAGCCCTGCTGATGGGGCGTCTTTGCTGCTCAATGCTCCGCTGCAGGCAACCTTCAAAATAGTAGACCCGACTGAGGAAGGGGCCGGCACCGGAGTTCACGCCGCCCGCGCCTTTATCACCACTTGCGCGGAAGCCGTAGAGCACGATATCAGCGGCGCTCTTTCGAGCAGCGTCTCGCTGCCGGTAGCAGCGGGCGAGGAGGTAACGTTTACCGAGAATGCCATCGCAAACCAGATTGGTACCTTCACCTTGAAAGCAGAGGCGGACGATGCCGCCACCCCGACCATTCACACTGGCTCGGATGTTAGGTCATTTACGGTGGGCGTAGGCGTGGCACCTCTCCCCCCCATCAGTGTTGTCGGCAAGCAGTTCAACTCCACTGCTGATGTCGCTATTAAATGGGCAATCACCGATACAACCGGCGCCTTCCTGCCACCGTTCACCGATGTAGTGGCCGTTGTTAAGCTCCCTTCGGGCGAGACTGCAGCTACCTATGTGGCCGGTGACGGTTCCGGTGGGATCCGTTGGGACCTTGACGCTGCCGGTAACGCTGTGCAATACATCGCCAACTACAAGATTCCTGGGATCGCCGGCACCTACAAGGTGGAAATCTTTGTCAAAGACGTTTGCAACTCCCTGGTAAAGCAGGGAGAACTCTCCTTCTACGCAGCCAAGCCGGCGGTGCAGAAAAAATAAGTAAAAGAAGTCGCCGTCGTTCCGATAACTAAGGGGGGGCTCCATATGGGCCCCCCCTTTAACATGCATAGCTGCCGTTGTTAGTTCCGGTGTGGTAAAGGGTGATTCTGTGCACCTGTCCAGCCGGGTTTCCCTGAATCACGGATCACAACTGTCTCTAATTCGTGGGGGTAATTGTCTACAGCAATTTATATGAAAACTTGCTATAAAACCTCCAAGTGGAGGATGATTAATGACTATTGAAGAAGCTTTTGGCATTGTGATTCGCAGATTGAGAAGGGAGCGCAACCTTTCCCAGGACAAGCTGTCCATGTCAAGTTGCCTGGACCGCAAGTTCATCTCGAACATAGAAGGGGGAAAGCAGCAGCCGAGTCTGGTCTCCATCTTCGCCTTGGCCAGTGCCCTCAATACTTCCGCTTCCAGCATCATCTACGAAACGGAATTCATCCTGAAGATCAACACACCGGATCGGTTGAGGGCCGAAGGATCCAAGATAGACTGGATTAGCAGCATGGAGATCATGATGAGCAAGATCAACAACAGTTATCAGGGATCCGAAACAATCCTGATCGTCGATGACGAAAAACAGCTCCGCGAGATGCTGTCCGACTTTCTTGCCAGCTACGGATACAAGGTCATCACCGCCGAAGATGGCCAGGACGCCATCGAGAAGTACACCGAGAACGGACCGATCCACCTGGTGGTTATGGACGTGGTGATGCCGCGCAAGGACGGTATCAGCTGCTTCAAGGAGATCAAGAAGGTGAACCCGAAGGCGAAGGCGGTCTTTATGAGCGGCTACCGGCCGGATCACCTGCAGGCGAGGGAGGATTTTCACCTGATCCAGAAACCGTTCTCTCCGGTCGAGATGATCAAGGCGATCAGGAGCGCGCTGGAGTCGGACTTGGAGCAGACCCTCGACCTTTAAGGCACGGCGCGGATAACGGAGAAAGACTGGGGAAAGGGGAGTTCATGCGAACTCCCCTTTTTACGTTTATGGGTGCTGGTAGAAAAGGCTGAGGAGCCACGCGGTGGCCAGCGTCGAAGAGAACCAGACCAGCGCCCGCGGTGTGATGTCTTTGGGGATGTCGATGTAGGGACGCTCCCCGCGCAGCGACTGGATCTTGTATTCGATGCTTTGCTTGCCGTGGACGAAGACGGCGATGGAGACCGGGAACCAGATGGCGCCGGTGATGGTGCAGAGGGCGCTCACCGGGCCGGTGAGGTGCTCCCCGGTGGAAAGCATCACCGCGAGGGTCATCCCGGAGAGTAGCGACGTGGTCTTGGTGGCGTAGGGTATCTTCATGGCCTGGCCCCCTGTAAGTGGGAGGTGGGTGCCGACGAAGAGAGCAAAACATACCGCGCCACATTAGCAAGTTAAAGGAAGGTGTCGGCACGTCATGGTTGACAGGAAAGGAGGCTTTGTGGTAGCAAGGGATAGCCACGTTGCGCGGCTAACTCTTTGATTTATAGGAGTTTATGTGAAAGATAAAATGTTGTGCCGCAGGATGTTCCTGAAGTCGTCGGCTTTTTTCGCCGCCACGGTCCTGGGTGCGAAATCGGCCTTCGCCAAATTCATGGAGGGGAGCGGGGCGCCCGAGGGTAAGCTCTCCCTTTACAACGTCAACTGCAAAGAAAGGCTCACCGTCACCTACCGCAACAACATGGGCGAATACTGCGAGGACGCGCTCCAGGCTCTCAACTGGATCTTCCGTTGCCACAATACCAACGAAACCACCACCATGGACCTGCGCGTGCTCGAGTACCTGAACCGGCTGGACAACTCCCTGGGCGGTAACAACGAGATCCACATCATTTCCGGCTACCGCTCGCCGGAGTACAACGCCCGCCTGCGCAGCAGGTCGGGTGGAGTGGCCAAGGACAGCCTGCACATGAAGGGGATGGCCATCGACCTCGCCATACCGCGGGTAGGACTGGACCGTATCCGGCACACCGCCATCGCCCTTGCCGCAGGAGGGGTCGGCTACTATCCCCAATCCGGATTCGTCCACATCGACTCCGGCCTGTTCCGGACCTGGTAGGCCGATTCCGTCTTCATCGGCCGTGCCACCGGCTGCTTGAATACCTTGGGGAGTCAACGCTGCGCTGCCCAGAGCGCCACGTTCCTCTCCCGTGCGTGAGGCCGGGGATCAGCCGAACAGCCTGGTCTGCAGCAGATAAACCGCTATCCCGCCGAAGTAACCGAGCAAAGCCAAGCCGCTGATCCGCTTTACGTACCAGAAGAAATGCAGTTTTTCCAACCCCATGGCCGCGACCCCCGCGGCCGAGCCGATCACCAGGATGGATCCCCCCGTTCCCGCGCAATAGGCCATGAACTCCCAGAGGAAGCTGTCCGCCGGGTGCTGCGCCAGGTTGTACATTCCCATGCTGGCGGCGACCAGCGGTACGTTGTCGACGATCGAGCTGACCAGTCCGATAAGTGTCACGATCAGGTCCAGCCGTCCAACGGCCCGGTCCAGCCACGAGGCGATTGCTGCCAGGATATGGGTATGTTCCAGGGTGGCCACGGCCAGCAGGATGCCGATAAAGAAGACGATAGAGCTCATGTCGATCTTCTCCAGGGCATGGGCGAGGGTAAAGTGCCGCTTGTCCATCTCCTCCTTGTTCCGATGCACGAGGTCCCCGGTGAGCCAAAGCAGCCCGAGCCCCAGCAGGATTCCCATGAAAGGAGGGAGGTGAGTGACCGTCTTGAACACCGGAACGCTCACCAGAATGCCGATGCCGAGGAAGAACATCAGGTTGCGCTCGAACAGGGTAGATTGGGGCAGTGCCCCATTTTCGAACCGCACCGGAGCCACCACCTCGCGCCCCTTGAGTTGGTAAGCGACGAAGGCGAGCGGTAGCATGAGATTCACAAGTGAGGGGGCAAGTACGCCCTTCATGATCTGGAGTGGGGTGATCTGCCCGCCGATCCAGAGCATGGTAGTGGTCACGTCGCCGATAGGGGTCCATGCACCGCCGGCATTGGCGGCGATGACAATGAGGCCGGCGAAGAAAAGGCGGTCATCGTGCCGGTCCAGAAGCTTCTTCATAAGCGAGATCATCACGATGGTGGTGGTCAGATTGTCGAGGACAGCGCTTAGGAAGAAGGTAACGAATCCAACCAGCCACATCAGCGATGACAGTTTACGGGTCTTTATGTGTGCCGTGATAACTTCGAAACCGTTGTGGGCATCGACTACTTCCACGATGGTCATGGCCCCGATTAAGAAGAAGACGATCTGCGCCGTCGATGCCAACGACTCGTTCAATTGTTGCACGACCAAATGGCTGTCAGGGCCCAGCAGGGCGTATACCGACCACAGAAGTCCGGCACCGAGAAGGGCGGAAGATGACTTGTTGATCCTGATCGGATGCTCAAGGGCGATGGCGGCGTAAGCGACCAGAAAGATAGCTACGAGCAGGGGGATCATTAGTGTGTTTCCTCACAGTGGCGTTTTAACGGGAGCCTCGCATTGATAGCGCAACTGTGGCGCGCGGTAAAGGTTTTTCGGTGCGGCATCAAGCGGGATTGGAAAAGGGCCTGTCCGATGGACAGGCCCTTCTTGTTTGTTGCACCTGCTGAACAGCGTTGCTAGTAGCCGAGAGCGCGCGGCAGCCAGAGCGAGATGATCGGCACGTAGGTCACCAGGAGCATGAAGCCCAGCATGGCCATGAGCCAGGGCCAGACCGCGACGGTGAGTTCCGATATCCCCATCTTGGTGATGCCGCTGGCGACGTAAAGGTTCAGGCCGACTGGCGGGTGGCACATGCCGACCTCCATGTTGACCGTGATCAGCACCCCGAAGTGCACCGGGTCGATGCCGAGCTTCATGGCCACCGGGTAGAGGATCGGGGCGAGGATCAGGATGATGGAGGAAGGTTCCATCACGTTGCCAGCCAGAAGCAGCAGCACGTTGGTCACCAGCAGGAAGGAAACTACGCCTAGGTTGTGCCCGAGGATCCAGTCCGCCATGAGCTGCGGGATGTTCTCGTGCGTCATAAGGAAGGAGAAGAGCACGGCATTGGTGATGATGTACAACAGCATCGCGGACATGCTGGCCGAGTCGAGCAGTACCTTGGGGACCTTCTTGAAGGGGACGTCACGGTAAACGAACACCGCGATGACGAAGGCATAGACGGCGCTCATGGCCGCGGCCTCGGTCGGGGTGAACATGCCGGAGTAGATGCCGCCCAGAACGATGACGATCAGGAACAGGCCCCAGATGCTGTCACGGAAGGCTTTGGCGCGCTCGCCCCAGGTCGCTTTCCTCATGCGCGGGAGATTACCCTGCTTCGCCCTCCACCAGGCGACCAGGCCCAGCAACGTGGCGAGCATGAGGCCGGGGATGACGCCCCCCATGAACAGCGCGCCAACCGAGGAGTTGGTGGCGACGCAGTACACCACCATGGGGATAGACGGAGGGATCAGGATGCCCAGCGAGCCCGAGGTGGTGATGACGCCGGCGCCGAAGCGCTTGGGGTAGCCGGCACGCACCATGGCCGGCATCATGATCGAGCCGATGGCGACGACGGTGGCCGGGCTCGACCCGGAGACCGCGGCGAAGAGGGCGCAAGCCATGACGCCGGCGAGGGCCAGACCGCCGTGCCAGTGGCCGACCATGGAGGTAGCGAAGTTGATCATCCTTTTGGCCACGCCGCCGTGGGTCAGGAAGTTACCCGCCAGGATGAAAAACGGGATCGCCATGATCTCGAACTTCTCGATGCCGGTGAAGAGCTTCATGGCCACCGCCTCGGTGGGTACCTCCGAGAAGAAGAACAGGAAGGTAAGGACGGTAAGACCAAGGGCAATGGAGATGGGCATGCCGGTCAGCATGAGCGCCAGCAACAGCGCGAATACGATGCCGGTGCTGCCGAGGGTGGCTATCGCTCCAAGGATGACGGCGATGGCGATGAGCCAGGTGGCCGCCTTTTTCTTGGAAAACTGTTCCCAGCCAGCTACTGCAGTACTCATTTCACACCCCCCTGCGCGTCCTTATGGTTGAACTTGTGCTGTTCGTACTCTTCCAGAGCCTCGGTGGAGTCCAGTGAGCCGATTTCGTCGATGCCGTCGACATGGGCGTGGTCGTGGTGCGGCAGCTCCCCAGTGCGCAGGAAGGCGACGCCGACCTGGAGGAAGCGGAAGCACATCAGGTACGAGCCAAGCGGTACCGCGGAGTAGACGATCCAGGTGGGCCATTCGAGGTCCGGGGTGATCGGACCCTCGAACAGGTCGCCCACGGCCATGCCCAGCTTGTTGAGAACGGCGTAGTGCATGCCGTTTTCCCAGACGAACCTGGCGCCCAGGGTGCCGATCAGCCCGGTGAAGAGCGCGCCGCCCAAAATGGCGATCACCACGGTCACCTTGCGCCAGGAATCTGGCATGCGGGTGACTAGGACGTCGACGCCGACGTGGATGCCGCTTCTGACGCCGTAGGCCGCGCCGAACTTCGCCATCCAGACGAACATGTAAATGCAGAGCTCCTGCGCCCAGCTCATGTTAATGGTAAGCAGCCAGTCCTGCAGCCCGGGAATGGGCATACCGGACAGGTAGCGATGGCCGACGGCTACGGCGATGACTACCGTGGCGGCGCCGATGAGGAAGGTGATGATGATTTCCTCAAGATGGTCAAGATACTTCATCATGATGGGCTTCTCCTGGAACTCGTTCAAACGGCCGCCGCTGTTTGGCGGCGGCCGTGACGTGCAGGTGTGGTGTGGTGTGGTTAGTTCGCGTTGTAGCCGGTGGCGGCGTAGACTTCCTTGACGATGTCGGCGCCGATGCGGCCCATGTTATCCTTGTGCGCCTTGTCCATCGCCTTCTTCCAGGCGGCGCGCTCCTGCGGGGTCAGGGTGATCAGCTGGCTGCGGCCGGACTTCTTGACTGCGGCCAGCGCCTCGTCGTTATCCTTCTTGGCGACGTCGTTGGCGTACTTGGTAGCGTCCCTCATGCAGCCTTCCAGGGTGGTGCGGATGTCAGCCGGCAGACCCAGCCAGAACTTCTTGTTTACGATGACCGCGTAGCCCAGGTAGCCGTGATCGGAAAGGGTGACGTACTTCTGCACCTCGTGCATCTTCTGGGTGTAGAGGTTGGAGGGGGGATTCTCGGTGCCGTCGACGACGCCGGTCTGCAGCGCCTGGTACACCTCGGAGAAGGCGAGTACCTGCGGGATGGCGCCCACGGAGCGCATCTGGGAGTCGAGCACTTTGGAGGACTGGATGCGCATCTTCTGGCCGCGGAAGTCGGCGACGTTCTTGATCGGCTTGTTGGCGCTCATCACCTTGAAGCCGTTATCCCAGTAAGCGAGGCCGAGGATCCCCTTGGGCTCCAGTTTCTTCAGCAGTTTCGCGCCCACCGGACCCTGGGTCACCTTGTGCAGTTCCTGGTAGTTGTCGAAGATGAAGGGGAGGTCGAAGACCTCGAACTCTTTGACGCCCAGCGGGGCGAACTTGGCCAGGGACGGTGCCAGCATCTGCACGGCGCCCAGCTGCAGCGCCTCCATCTCTTCCTTGTCCTTGTAGAGCTGGCTGTTCGGGTACACCTCTACCTTGACGCGCCCCTTGGTACGCTCCTCGGCCAGTTTTTTGAAGTAGTCAGCGGCCTGCCCCTTGGGGGTGTGCTGGGCAACGACGTGGCTGAACTTGATGACGATCGGTGCCGGTGCGGCAAATGCGGTCACGGGCAGGGCAAGGGCTGCGGCCATAACCAAACTTTTAAAACAAGCTTTCAGGTTCATACGGTACTCCTCCTTGAGTGGTTTGTTGCGATTATTAAGACTTGTTGATTAGCTTGATGCTTCTCGTGCCTGGTGCTGCTGGTGGTGGTGCGTATACGATACATTGTTATATTGCAACTGCGGTGCCACAAGGTTGGACGCGTAACGTACTGTTTTATGATTGGCATACAAAACAAAATGGTGGTTGTGACGGTGAGCTGTGGCTGAAATCCGCCACTGTGCTGGCGGATAGTTGCCAACATTGGGCGCTCGCCGATGATTAGAAGAATACGGGGAGGTGGTGTGGGGTGACTTGGTGGCGTTGGCTGCTATTAATGTTTTGAGGGTGGCGAAAATAGAACGGGTAGGGTGGGTAATGACGGGAATGGTGTGAGCGGCAGAGAGGGGTAACGGTCGAGGGGGCGAGGGTGCGACGGTCGCCTGGGTGAGGCGACCGTCTGCACTGGGGACCTAAAACTAAAGTCCGTGCTTGTCCATCTTGTAGCGCAGGGTGCCGCGGGGGATCTTCAGGTTGGCGGCGGTCTGCAAGACGTTGCCGCCGGTGGCCTGCAACGCCTGCTCGATCAGGGACTTCTCGATACTGCTGATCGCATCCTCGAGCCCTAACCCCTCGGGGATGGCCAGGGCGTTGGGGAGATGGGGTGTCGCGGCGTCTCCGTACTGGCCGGTCCTGATCTCCTGGGGGAGGTACTCGGGGAGCAGGGTGGGGCCGCTGCGCATGATGCAGATACGCTCGATGACGTTCCTGAGTTCCCTGACGTTCCCCGGCCAGGCGTACTGCGCCATGAGCCGCTCTGCCTCCGGCGCGACGTCGCGGAACTGGCGGCCGAAGGAGCGGCTGAAACTGTCCAGAAAGTAAGCGGCCAGCGCGGCGATGTCGGCGGTACGCTCCCGAAGCGGCGGGATGTGGATAGGGAAAACGTTGAGACGGTAGAAGAGATCCTCGCGGAAGCTCTTCTCAGCGATGCGCTGTAACAGGTCGCGGTTGGTGGCTGCGATGACACGAACGTCGACGTCGATGTCCTTGACTGCACCCACCCTGCGGATGGTCTTTTCCTGCAGCACCCGCAACAGCTTGACCTGCATGGCCATGTCCATCTCGCCGATCTCATCCAGAAAGATGGTGCCGTGGTGCGCTTCCTCGAACAGCCCCTTCTTCCTAGCGGCGGCCCCGGTGAAGGAGCCTTTCTCGTGCCCGAACAGCTCACTCTCCAGAAGCGTCGCGGGAATCGAGGCACAGTTGATGGCGACGAAGGAGTTTTCCCTGCGGTCGGAAAGGTCGTGGATGGCGCGGGCCACCAGCTCCTTGCCGGTGCCCGATTCCCCGGTGACGAGTACGGTCGAGGGGATGCGTGCGATCTCGCGAACCTGGGCCACCACCTCGTTGAAGGCCTCGCTTTTGCCGATGATGGGGGAGGGACCGGGGAGCGAGCCGTCGCCATGCCGTAGTTTCCTGACCTCGCGCTTCAGGGTCTGGGTCTTCAGGGCGAGCTTCACAATCAGCCTGAGGGCGTCGGCCTTGAAGGGCTTCTTCATGTAGTGGAAGGCCCCCAGCTTCAGGGATTCCACCGCCGTCTCGACGGAGCCATAGCCGGTGATGATGATGACCAGCAGTTCCGGGTCGATCTCCTTCAGGTTTTTCAGTACATCGATGCCGTCCTCGGTGCCGAGGTTAAGGTCCAGGAGGGCGAGGTCGATCTCCTCCGAGGCAACCAAATCGCGCGCCTGCTGTCCGGACCCTGCGGCCAGGACGTCGAACCCCTCGCTGGAGAGGATGCGCTGCACGTTTTCGCAGATGAAGGCTTCGTCGTCTATGATCAGTATCTTTTCCATTCTTTCCTTTCTTCTCACATCCCCTCTCCCTCCGGGAGAGGGGATGTGAGGGCGCTGCTAATGGCAAGACGACAGCAGACGGCGGGTCCCTCACCCGCCCTTCGGGCACCCTCTCCCGGAGGGAGAGGGGCTAGGGTATTGCTGGTCAGGTATCTTCGTTTAGCCCGTAAGCGGCAGTTCCACGGTGAAACGGGTCCCTTCTCCGGGCGCGCTTTGCACCTGGACCCGCCCTTGGTGCTCCTCGATGATGCGCTGGGTGATGGAGAGACCAAGCCCGGTGCCGGCCCCCTTCCTGGTGAAGAAGGGCTCGAAGATCAGCGGCAGATCTACCGCCGCGATGCCCGGACCGTCGTCGCTGATGTCGATCACCGCATACTGATCCCGCAGCGAGGTGGCGATCCTGATCTGCCCGCCGTCGGGGAGGGCCTGCTGGGCGTTCTTGATGATATTGAGCACCGCCTGCTTGATCTTCTCGGGGTCGAACCGGAAGGGAGGGAGATCGCCTTCCTCCACGGTGAGTTGCACCCGCTGCTTCTCGCAGGGACGGCGCATGAGGAGCACGGTGTCGTTGATCAGCCGGTTCAGGTCGCATTCGCGGAAGTCGGCCCGCACCGGCGAAGAGTAGTTCAAAAGGGCGCTGACCAGCTTTTCCACCCGCTCGATCTCGGCCAGGGCCTTCTTGATCATTTCCCGGTCCGCGCTGTTCGAGGCCGCCTGGTCGTGCAGGTCGTCCAGTAGGAGTGAGATGCCGGTGAGCGGGTTTCTCACCTCGTGGGCGATCCCCGCCGAGAGTTTGCCCAGCGAAGCGAGCCGGTCCAGGCGCATCATCTCCTCGTGCAGGTTCTCGCGCTCGGTCTCGTTTCTAAGCGTGATGGTGAGCCCGTGCTCGGAGTCATGCCCGATGGGGAAGAAGCCGACGTCGAAATGGGTCTTGCCCGGCTCGTGGTCGAAGCGGAAGGTCTCGCGGCCGTAGCCTGCATTGGTGGCGAAGACGGTCGCAATGCGCTCGCTCAGCCCCTCCCAGTCCCGGAATAACTCACGGTAGTGTGTCCCCTCGGTCACGTCTTCGCCCAGGAAAAGCCTCCCGGTGCGGTTGATGGAGGTGAGGAAGCCCTGCGGGGAGAAGGTGACGATGCCGCTCGAGATACTCTCGAGGACGCTCGCCTTGAAGTTACGTTCGTCCATGATCTCCAGCCGTGACTGTTTCAGTTCCTCCAGGGTGGAGAGCAGGCTCACCTTGCGGCGGTCCAACTCGTCGGCCATGTTGTTGAAGGTCTGGGCCAGAACGCCGATCTCGTCGGCCGAGTTGACCGCTACCCTTTCCGCGAAGTCGCCCGCGGCAAGCTTGCCGGCGTTCTCTGTCAACTGCCGCAGTGGCACGCTGATGCCGCGGGAGAGCAGCCAGGCAGAGAGGGCGGAGAAAAGGGCCGTCAGCAGGATGATGATGGCACTGGTGCGGCGGTGCTCGCCGAGCTGCTTGGCGATGAGTCGGCCACCTTTGCGTGACGCCTCGTGGAAGCGGTCCACCTGGAAGCCGATGGTGACACCGCCGAAAACGCCGTGCTTGGCGTAGTCGCCGGTGTCGTAGAAAATGGGGGCGAAAGCCATAATCTTCTTGGCGCCGCCAACGTTGGTAATGTCGACGTACCCCTCCTGCTTGGCGCGCACCGCGGCGGCGACCTTGGGGTAGCCGGGGTGGACGAAGCCGGCGTAGTCGAGGTTGAACGGGATGCGGCCGCTCTCTATCTCGGCCTTACCGGAGCGGGCGGTGTAGGGGGGCACCAGCCTCCCCTGGGGATCGACGCCGCGTATGTCCCAGAACTTGGGGTGGGTGATGATCCACCCTTCGTCGTCGAAGAGGAAGGCGTAGTTGCCGCTTTGGTAGGAAGGAAAGAGCGACGAGGCGTTCTTGCCGGGGTCGATGTGCTGGGTGAACTCCATCAGGTGCCGATGGTCCAGTGAGAGGAGCACCATGCCGTCGAAGGCCCCCCTGGCGTCGAACAGGGGGGCCCCGAAGCGTATCACCCCCTGGTACATCTTGCCGTCGTAGGCGCTTTCCGGGTCCGGAGCTCCCGCCAGCTGTTCCTGCTTGCCGATATGGAACCCGGTCAGGTGCGAAACGTAGATCTCGCCCGGCTTTAGGGCGCGCACCCGTGTGAAGTAGTCCTCGCTCTTGAACTCGGTGTTGGTCGGGTCCGAGACGTCGGTAAGCTGCCCCTGGGGGACGAAGCGGCCGTTGCGGATCACCACACGCTCCTTGCCGTTTCTGTCGATGAGGGCGATGGAGCGGTAGATAGGGAGGAATTCGTGGGTCCCCTGGGCGGCCGTGGAGCTGGCGCCGCGCTGCCACACCTCGGAGAGCCGGGTCTGGTAGAAGTTGAACAGCGCCGGCTGGGAGAGGGGGGAGCGGGAGAGGAAGAGGAGGTCGCTCTCGCACTGGTGCAGGAAATCCTTGATGTTCTCGGCTAGGTCGCGCGCTTTCATCTGCAGCGACTCCACCGCCTGGCGGTCATCGGACTCGCTGATTTCGGCGGAAAGGCGGGCGCTGGTCGATTGCAGGTTGGCCAACAGGATCGCCGAGGATACCAATAGCGGCAGCAGGGAGAGCAGCAGCGTGATGACCAGGATCTTTTTGAAGATGGTGAAACGTGGCAAGGGCTCCCCCGCTTAGTAATCAGGTTCGCAGGTTAGCACAAAACGACGGGGGGGAACAGTGTTCCTTTGCGCGGCCGGTCCCGGGGGGTCTTTTGTGTTGACTTGGTTGCGGGGGTGCATTAAAAGTAATGCGGTACTAAGGCTTGGGAGCGGCGGAGGAATTGGTTGGGATATAAAGACCTTGCATCTTGCGTGGTTGACCTGGAGCGCACCGGCGCCCTGGTCAGAATCGACTGCGAAGTATCTGCGGAACTGGAGATCGGTTCCATTCAGCGCCGGGTCTACCAGACGGGCGGACCGGCACTGCTCTTCACCAGGGTCAAGGGGTGCTCCTTCCCCATGCTGGGCAACCTGTTCGGCACCCTGGAGCGCACCAGGTACATCTTCAGGGACACCCTGAAGGCGGTGGAGCGCCTGGTTAAGCTCAAAGTCGACCCGCGCTGCGCGTTGCGCGAACCCGCGACGCTTGTGGGTGCCGTACCCGCGGCCTGGCACCTGCTCCCCAAGAACGTGAGCGACGGCCCCGTCATGGCCAACCGCACCACTATCGATCGACTCCCCCAGTTGAAGTCATGGCCCGACGACGGCGGCGCCTTCATCACCCTGCCCCAGGTCTACTCCGAAAGTGCGCTGCAGCCTGGTCTGCGCCACTCCAACCTAGGCATGTACCGGGTCCAGCTCTCCGGCGGCGAGTACCGCACTAACGAAGAGATCGGCCTGCACTACCAGATCCACCGCGGCATCGGCTTCCACCACGCGGAGGCGATCGCCAAGGGGGAGCCGTTCCGGGTCAACATCTTCGTCGGGGGCGCCCCGTCAATGACCGTGGCCGCGGTGATGCCGCTACCCGAGGGGATGCCGGAACTCTCCTTCGCCGGCCTGTTGGCCGGGCACCGTATCGAGATGGTGCGGCGCGAGGGGAGGCTCCCCATTCCCGCAGAGGCCGACTTCTGCATCACCGGCATCATCGACCCTGCCAAGACGCTTCCCGAAGGTCCCTTCGGGGACCACTTCGGCTACTACAGCCTGGCCCATCACTTCCCCGTGCTCAAGGTGGAGGAGGTGTTCCACCGCGACGGTGCCATCTGGCCCTTCACCACGGTAGGACGCCCGCCCCAGGAGGACACCTCGTTCGGCGCCTTCATTCACGAGCTGACCGGGCCGCTGATTCCGACCGTGATCCCGGGGGTGAAGGCGGTGCATGCCGTGGACGCGGCCGGGGTGCACCCGCTCTTGTTCGCCATGGGGAGCGAGCGCTACGTGCCGTACGGGGAGCGCCGTACTCCGCAGGAGCTGTTGACCATCGCCAACGCCGTGCTCGGGCAGGGGCAGCTTTCCCTGGCCAAGTACCTTATGATCGCGGCGCACGAGGATGCGCCGATGCTGGACATCCACGATATCCCCGCGTTCCTGGCGCACGTCCTGGAGCGGATCGACCTGCGCCGCGACCTGCATTTCCAAACCGCCACCACCATGGATACCCTGGACTATTCCGGGTCCGGGCTGAACAGCGGCTCCAAGGTGGTGATGGCGGCCATTGGCGAGAAGCGCCGCACGCTGGGGACGGAACTACCCGCCGCCTTGCGGCTTGCCCCCGGGTTCTCGGCGCCCGCGCTGTGTCTCCCCGGCGTCATTGCTGTGCAGGGGCCGGCGTGCAGCACCCCCAAGGGGGAGGCGGACGCGCAGATGGAGGCACTGTGCCAGGCGCTGGAGGGGGTCGAGGGGCTCGACGGCTTCCCGCTCATCGTCGTCTGCGACGACAGTCGCTTCACCGCGGCGGAGCTGAACAACTTCCTCTGGGTCACCTTCACTCGCTCGGACCCTGCCGCGGACATCTACGGTGTCGGCGCCAGCACGGTCTGCAAACAGTGGGGCTGCGCCGGTCCGCTGGTCATCGATGCCAGGGTGAAGCCGCACCACGCTCCGCCGCTTATCGAGGACCCGGCTGTGGAGCGGCGGGTGGACGAGTTGGCCGCGCCGGGCGGGCCGCTGCATGGGTTGTACTGAAAAGAGGCTGACTCACGCCAAGACGCAAAGACGCAAAGAAATACAACAACGAAACAAAAGCTTTAAGGTGGGCTTGGCGCCTTTGCGGCTTTGCGTGACTTGGCTTTTGAATTTGGAGTAACGGTGGCGAAGGAAAGGCTGGACAAGCTGGTCATGGAACGGGGGCTCGCCCCCTCACGGGAGAGGGCCAAGGCGCTCATCATGGCGGGACAGGTGGTGGTGGACGACCACCTGGCCGACAAGGCGGGGCTCATGGTGCCGCTGGAGGCAGAGATCCGCCTGAAGGGGGAGCCACTTCCCTACGTGAGCCGCGGCGGCTTGAAACTCGCCCAGGGGTTGGACCGCTTCGCCATCTGCGTCGAGGGACTGGTCGCCGTCGACGTGGGGGCGTCCACGGGCGGCTTCACCGATTGCCTCTTGCAGCGAGGCGCCCAAAGGGTCTACGCTGTCGACGTCGGCTACGGTCAGCTCGCTTGGAAACTGCGCGAGGACCCGCGCGTGGTGAACCTCGAGAAGACCAACATCCGCCACCTGGAGTCGCTGCCGGAGTGCCCAGATCTCGCCGTCATCGACGCCTCCTTCATCTCGCTGGACAAGGTGCTCCCGCCGACACTGCGCCTGATCAAGGACAACGCTACCATCGTGGCCCTGATCAAACCGCAATTCGAGGTGGGGCGTGGCCAGGTGGGGAAGGGGGGCGTGGTCAGGGACGAGAAGAAACACCAGGAGGTCGTGGAGAACGTGACCGAACTGGCGCAGGGACTGGGACTGCTGGTGCTGGGGGTGTGCGAGTCTCCCATCCTGGGCCCCAAAGGGAACAAGGAATTCCTGATCCACCTGCAAAAACGCGGCTTGGTCGAGCCCGCCCCGGCCGCGCCTGAGGCTTGAGCAGCGCTTTAGGTCTCACTTTCAACTGGAGGAAATCATGAGTGATTGTCTGTTCTGCAAGATGGCCGAGGGTGCCATCCCGGTGAAGAAGGTCTACGAGGACGACCTCCTCTTCGCCATCGAAGATATTAACCCGGTGGCACCGGTCCACATCCTCATCATCCCGAAGAAACACGTCGTCAACACCCTGGAACTGACTCCGGCCGACGACCAGTTGATCGGCGCGGTGCACCGCGTTGCAGCGGAACTCTCCCGCGAGCGCGGCTTCGATCAGGAGGGGTTCCGCCTGGTGAACAACAACAACGCCGGTGCCGGCCAGTCGGTGTGGCACATCCACTTCCACCTGCTGGCCGGGCGCAAGCTGGGGTGGCCTCCGGGGTAGCCGGGCTGTTGGGTTGACCGATTGCGAGGCGCCGATACCGCAAGGCACGGCTAAAGGAGGTCCAAATGAAGAAGTTGCTCGTGTTGTTGCTTCTGCTCTATCCACTGACCGCTCTCGCGGAAACCTACCAGTGGACCGACGAACGGGGGACGGTGAACTTTGCCGACGACCTGGGCCAAGTCCCCAAGAAGTACCGCAAGAAGGCGAGAAGGCTGGGGCAGGAGGATGCCGCTCCCAGGATCATCGAAGGGGGCACGGCGGAGCCCGCCAAGGCCAAGGGCGAAGATGCCCAGGGGTCGAAGAAGGTTTACGGCGGCAAGGACGAGGCTGTCTGGCGCAGGGAGTTCCTGCAGGCCGACTTCAACCTGAAGAATGCGGAGTCGGACCTGGCCACCCTCAAGGGGCGGCTGTCCGATACCTCGCGCATGACGCGTTCCGACTACCTCACCATCCAGAACAGTATCAAGTACGCCGAGGACCGGGTCCAGGCACAGCAAAAGAGACTGGACCAGTTGCGGGATACGGCAGACCGGCTCGGCGTCCCCCCCGAATTCAGGCAGTAGCTCCTATCCTCCGTCCGGGACCCCGAGCGTCTGCCGCGGGTCCCGAGTCGGACTCACTAATCATCACCTTGGAGAATGCAGCATGATCTTCCCCAACATCGACCCGGTCTTCCTGCGCCTGGGGCCGCTGGAATTCCGCTGGTACGGTCTCATGTACATCTGCGGCTTCGTTGCCGCCTACTTCATCATCCTGTCCGGGGTGAAGCGAAAGGGGCTCCCGCTGAACCGGGACCAGGTCGCCGATCTCATCTTCACCGTCGCGGTGGGGGTGATCCTGGGCGGGCGCCTGGGCTACATCCTGTTCTACAACTTCGCCTTCTACCTCGCCCACCCGCTCAAGCTGTTCGCGGTCTGGGAGGGTGGGATGTCCTTCCACGGTGGCCTGATCGGGGCGCTTTTGGCCAGCATCTACTATGTCCGCAAGTTCAAGCTCGGCTTCTACTCGCTGGCCGACCTGGGCTTTCTGGCGGCACCGGTCGGGCTTGGTTTCGGCCGGATCGGCAACTTCATCAACGGCGAACTCTACGGCCGGGTCACCGACCTCCCCTGGGGGATCGTGTTCCCGGGCGGCGGACCGCTGCCGCGCCACCCCTCGCAGCTGTACGAGGCGTTCCTGGAGGGGCCGCTCATGTTCCTGATCCTGTACCAGGTCTCCAAGAGGGTGCGCTGTGACGGCGCGGTGGTGTGGTCCTTCATCGCGCTCTACGGCCTGTTCCGGTTCCTGGTGGAATTCGTCCGGCAGCCCGACGAGCAGCTCGGGTTCGTCGTGGGGGGATTCTCGATGGGGCAGATGCTGAGTTTGCCGATGTTCCTGCTGGGTGTGGCGATGGTGGTTTATCGCTGCAGGCGAGGGTAATCAACCGAGTTTCTTCTTCATCTCCAGCATGTTTTCCTTGCAGTTTTTGCGGTAGGCCACCGAGTCCATCAAGGTTCGAATTAGGAAGATACCCCGACCCCGGTCCTCCAACTCTTCGAAGTTGGGGGCCGGGATGGTGTTGATGTCGAACCCCTGGCCGTCGTCGTAGACCCGGATGGTCAGGTCGTCGTGGTGCAGGGTAATCACGATGCGCACCAGCTTTTCCGGTTCCTTGGGGCCGGCATGCTTGATGGCGTTCACCATCGCCTCGGTGAGGACCAGGTTCAGATGGTAGGCCAAGACCTCCTTGTCGCCGCTGTAGCGTTCCAGCTCGCGGGCGATGTCCTCCCCGATCTTCCCGATGAGACTCAGGTACCTGGTCTTGTTGGGAACCTTTATGTCGACCTCGATCGTGTTTCCCATCTGATGCCTCGCTTTGCCGCCGCCCGACCCGCTAGGACTGAAAGTTCTCCACTGCCTCCACGGTGGAAGGGAAGATTTCGAACACCCGGTGCAGGCGGGTCAGCTCGAACATCGACTTGACCTGGGACTGCAGCGAGGAAAGTTTCAGGTTGCCCTGGTGCGAGATGGCATTCTTGAACCCGGAAACCAGCGCGCCCAACCCGGAACTGTCGATAAAACGTACATCCTTTAAATCCACCAGAACGTTCTTCTTGCCGTCCTCAAAAAGCTTCTGTACCGCGCTCTTAAGATCAGTGGAGTTGTGCGCGTCCAGCCTTTCCTCCTTGACGTATATGATTACAACGTCGTTCCTCGTCTCGGTTGCCAGGTTCATGTCCATCTCCTTGTAGTGAGGTCCGTACGGTATACCGCCAGATTTATTGTGCAATAAGTGTCGACATTTAGCAAGTGGCGCCGCCTCCGGTTCAGGCAACTTTCATGACTACCATGGATATGTCGTCCTGTAAAGGATCGGGCCAGGCGTAGGAAGAGACCTCTGAGAGCACCCTTTCGATCACCACATCGGGCTCCTGGTCCAGCATGGTCTCGATCAGCTCGCACAGCCTCGGGATGCCGAACAGTTCTCCGGCGCCGTTCTCTGCTTCGATGATGCCGTCGGTGTAGATGAAGAGGAGGTCCCCCGCCTGCAGCGTCACCTGTTGTTCTTCGAAGGCGACGCTGCGCTCCACGCCCAGGATGAGACCCTCGGCATCGAGCTCCATCTGCGTCCCGGCGCGGAACAGCAGCGGCCGGGTGTGGCCTGCGTTGGCGTACCTGAGGGTCCGGGTCGCGCTGTCGTACCTGGCGCAGAACATGGTGATGAACAGCTCGGCGACGGTCAGGTCGTCGTGGAGCAGTTCGTTCAAGAGCTTCAAGAGGTCGCTCGACGAGCGCGGTTCCTGGATCTGGGCCCGGAGCACGCTGCGAGTCTCCACCATGATCAGGGCGGCGCCAACGCTGTGGCCGGAGACGTCGGCCATTACCAGGTCGACCACCTGGTCGCCGCGCTGGAAGAAGTCGTAGTAGTCCCCGCCGACGTGGGCTGCGGGGACGCAGCGGCTGGCGATACGCACCCCGGGCAGGGTGGGGGGGTGTTCCGGAAGCAGCGACAGCTGGATCTGCTTGGCGAGCTCGAGATCGCGGGTGACCCGGGCGTTCTCCAGAAGGGCCGCCTCCTTCTGGCGCCGCTCCCGCTCCTTGGCCTCGCGTTCCTCGACGATGCGCACGGCTTGGGCCAGCTGCCCGGCCAGGCTCTCCAGGAGCTCGACGAACTGTTCGGTGAAGAGGCCGACGATGGAGCGGGAGAAGACCGAGAGGATGCCGACCGGCTGGGCCCCCTCGCTTACGATGGGGATATGGGCGAAGGACTTGATCCCCTCGCGGCGGAAGATCTCCTTGGCGATGGGCTTGGTGATGAAGGCGGTGTCGTTCAAGAACTCGGTGCGCCGCCCCAGGAACGCCTCGCCGACGTGGGTGTCGATCTCGAGGATGCGGTCCTCCGCGGTGAGCCGCTCGCCGCCGACGCCGCGGTAGCAGCGCACCTGCAGCACCGACTCGTCGTTTAGGAGGCGGATCACGGCGAGGTCAAGCTTGAACTCGCGCAGCAACAGCTCCAAAAGGTCGCCCATGATGATGTCAAGCTCCAGCGACCGGTTCATGATCTCGGAGGCGCGCAGCCTGACGAAGAGGGCCTCGCGGCTCTGGTCGCGCGAGGTGCGCACGGTGGAAAAGATGTCGTAGACCGGTTCCATGCGCGAGCCGATGTCGGAGAGGAAACTCTCGACCACAGCCCCCGCCGCGGCGCCGCCCAGGGAGCCGGCCAGCGTCTTCTCCACGAAGCGCTTCAGGTTGGGGAGCTCGAACTCTGAGACGCCCCCCTTGCTGTCGATCTCGCGGTCCCCGAGGTAGTCGGTGATGGCGGCGTTGGCCTGCTGCTCGCCGATGAACTTGCTCATCAGATTGACGAACTGCACGATGGTGACCGGCTTGGACAGGCGCTTGGTCTCCCACTGCGGCGCGGCGCTCTCAGGGGTGAAGACCCGGACAAAGCGGTTCACCTGCTCGCGCTCCTTCTCCCCCTGGCCCAGGAGGATGGACAGCGATAGGTAGCCGGCGATGTTGATGAACATGCTCCAGAACAGGGTGTGCGTGTACGGGTCGAGCCCGGTCAGCCCGAACAGTTCCTGCGGGCGCAACAGCGCAATACCGAAGGGGCCTTTGAGCAGGAAGTCGCCCTGCCAGCCGCCGGCCTTCAGCAGCGAGGGCATCAGCAACGTGTAAAACCAGACCCCGAAACCTGCCAGAAGTCCCGCAATGGCGCCCGCCTTGTTGCCGCGGGGCCAGTAGAGACCGCCGACCAGGGCCGGCGCAAACTGGATGGCCGCGGAGAAGGAGATGAGCCCCATGTTGGCCAGCATGTAACTTTCCCCGACCACGCTCTGGTACAGGTAGCCCAGGAGGATGACCAGCACGATACCGAACCGCTTGAGGTTGATGAGCAGCAGCGGGAACCAGGCGCGCGGCTTCAACTTGATCACCACCGGCAACAGCACGTGGTTCAACAGCATGGTCGATACGGCGATCGATTCCACCATGACCATCCCGGCCGAGGCGGAAAAGCCTCCCAGGAAGGCGACCAGAGCGAGCCACGGGTAGCCAAGCTGCATGGGGAGGGTGAGCACGAAGTAGTCCGCCCCGGCGTTGGTGCCGCTCAGGAGCACACCGGCCAGGGCGATGGGCATCACGAACAGGTTCATCAGGAACATATAGGCCGGGAAGCGCCAGGAGGCGGTATTGAGGTGCGCCTCGTGGGAGTTTTCCAGCACCATTATCTGGAACTGGCGCGGCAGGAGCATCACGGCCCCCATGGAGAGGGTGAGGATGCTGAACATGGAGGCATAGGAGTTGTCGCCGCGGTCGTCCAGTGTGGTGAGCCGCGCCAGCAGCTGCGGGTCCCTGGCCTGCATGCGCTGAAAGATGTCGGACATACCGTCAAAGGTGAAGTAGGTGATGCACAGCCCGACGGTGAGCATGGCGACCAGCTTCACCACGGATTCCAGCGCGACCGCAGCCACCAGGCCGTCGTGGCGCTCGGTGGAGATGAGGTGCCTCGCCCCGAACAGGACGCTGAACACTGCCAGGAAGAGCGCGGTGAAGAGCCCCGGGTGAGGGGAGGGGATGTAGAACCGCTCCATGAAGCCGACGTGGAAGTCGTGGTAGCCGGTGATGATGGTGAAGGAGGTGGAGATCGCCTTCAACTGCAGGGCGATGTAGGGCATCACCCCCATCAGGGTGATCACGGTGATGATGCCGCCCAGCCACTGCGAGGAGCCGTAGCGGGAGCTGATGAAGTCGGCGATGGAGGTGATGTTGTTTTCCTTGGAGATCCTGACCATCTTCTTGAGCAGGAACCACCAGCTGAAGGCGGTGAGGGTGGGGCCAAGGTAGACCGGGAGGAAGTCGATGCCGGTGGTTGCTGCTTTGCCCACCGAACCGTAGAAGGTCCAGGACGTGGCATAGACGGCTATGGAGAGGGCGTAGACCCAGGCGTTGGCGGTGATGCTGCGGCCGGCCTTCTGGCGCTGGTCGGCGTAGTAGGCGACCAAAAACAGAAAGGCTATGTAGAGCAGGGCGGTGCCCCAGACCCAGTTCACATCCAGCATTACGTATGTCCCTTGGTGTCGCTGTCTTTTCGTGCCGCCCGGCTGAACAGGTAGACGATGAAGATGGAGAAGACCCAGCCGGTCAGCAGGTAGAGGTAAAGGAGCGGGATGCCGAAGGGGAGAGTCGGCTTGTTGAAGATACTGATGAAGGGGTAGTTCATCATAACCAGGCCGAGCACGAAGGCGATCACCCAGGTGTCCTTCAGCTTGAGCCGGTGCAGCACCATTTGCTTCAAGGTGGTCTTCATACGGTTAACCCCATGGCGGCGAGCACCAGCTCGGCCTCGTCCCAGACCGGGAGGGTGCTGTCAATAAGCACGCTTTGCCCCGGTTCCGGGTGCTCGAATTCCGCCTGCTGCAGCTGGTAGTGCTCCCAGCGGGCATCGGAGACCTCGGTCGGATCGTGGCGGCGCCGCTCCAGTCGCTCACGGGCTACCTGTTCCGGGCAGCGGGTCTCAACGACCAACAACGGCACCCCCAAACGGGCGGCCAGCTCGGCGAAGCGCTCCCGGTCGGTGCGCCGTTGGAAGGTGGCGTCCACCACGACCCCGCGACCGGCAGCCAGCGATTGCTCGGCACCGGACAGCAGTGCGTCGTAGGTGGCGCGGTCCATGGCCTCAGTGTAGATGCCGGCGCGGTAAGCGGCGTCGCGCTCCCCTCCTGCAGCCGGCACGCCGGCCAGCGCCTTGCGTACCAGATCGGAGCGGGTCAGGTCGAGTCCCAGCTCCCGGCTGATCTCGGCGGCCAGGCTGCTCTTGCCACTGCCGCTCAGGCCACAGGTGAGGACGAGCGTCGGCGCAAGCCGGTGTCTGAGCGCGTAGCCGCGCGCCAGGCGGAAGTAACGCCGCGCCGCGACCATCACCGCGGCAGACTCATCCGGGCTGATGCCCGGCTGGCCCAGGCGCAGGCTGGTCACCTTGCCCCGCACGAAAGCCCGCTGCGCCTTGTAAAAATCGAGCAAGGGTGTCATCGCCTCGTCGCGGCTTGCCGCGCAGTAGGCGGTGAGCAGCGCGCGGGAGAGCTCCGGGCGGCCGGCGTACTCGAGATCCATGAGTAGGAAGGCGAGGTCGGCGGCGGTGTCGATGTAGCGGAAGCGCTCGTTGAACTCGATGCAGTCGAAGATGCAGACCGGGTCGGTAAGGCAGATGTTGCCGGAGTGGAGGTCCCCGTCGCAGTCCCTGATAAAGCCGTCAGCGATGCGGGCCTGGAACAGCGCCTCGCTGGAGGTCAAGAAGGCGGTCACCCATTGGCGGATTTCCGCCAGTTCACCTGCCTGCAGCGTGGTGCCAACGAAGGGGGCGCTCTGGCGGAAATTCTCTTCCCAGTTCTGGCCGACTATGGCGGGTGAGCCGCAGGCGGCGATGTGTGGGCCGCGCTCCGCTGCCGCATGGAAGGAGGCCACGGCGGCAGCGATACGGGTCATGTCGGCGTCGCAGGCGGAGCCATCCTTGAGCAACTGGTCCAGCATGCGCTCCTGGGGCAGGCGCTTCATCTTGACGGCATAGTCGATGACCTTGCCGGAACCGTGGAAAGCCGCGCCATGCGGGGCCTCGCGCAGTTCCACCACTCCCAGGTAGACCTCGGGGCACAGGCGCCGGTTCAGACGTACCTCTTCGCCGCAATAAAAGCGGCGCCGGTCGAGCGAAGTGAAGTCCAGAAAGCCGTAGTCGACGGCCTTTTTTACCTTGTATACAAAGCGGTCGGTGATGAAGATGAAGGAGACGTGGGTCTCGACCAGGCGCACCTCTGCCGTCGGCTCTGGGTAGGCTGGTGCTTCAAGTAGCGATTTTATAAGCTTTTGATCCATCGTTTTGTCGGTAACCCAATGATTTAACTTGAGAATAGTATCATACCGCATTTAGGGTGCAACAGCCTAAAATGCATCTAAATGTTGTTTGACGCTGCTACCTATTTATGCTAGCTTTCATGTAGTTAACCGCGCCACCCCGGATACAGTATCCCACCGGGGTGCCGCGTTTTTTAGATTTGGCCCGAAATCTCCCGAAGCCACAGGTAACCCATGACCAAGAAGTGTCTAGCGCTCCTTTTCCTGCCCCTGTTGATCAACGCCTGCGCCACCGAGCAAGCTTCGGTCTCGTCACCGCTTAACGAGTTGGGTGCCGTCATTGCGCCGACCCCTCCCCCGGGGGAAGCGAAGAACCTCTCCCTGTTCGCCATGGCCAGGCTGCGCGCCTCCGAAGGAGATCAGGAGGGGGCGTTGAGCCTGTTGCGCGAGGCCATCGCCGCTGATCCCGCCTCGGCCTTCCTGCACAACGCAGCTGCGCAGATTTACCTGCAGCAGAACCGCCCCGAGGATGCCCTCACCGAGTGCCAGGCTGCCATCGCCATCGATCCCGCCTCGCTGCAGGCCCAGCAGTTGTGCGGCAACATCCTGATGAGCCTGCAACGCGAGAAGGAGGCGGTCCCCCATTACAAGAAGGTGATCGAGCTGGACCCCACCAAGGAAGAGGTCTACCTGCACATCGCCATCTACTACCTGAAAAGCTTCGAATATGAGCAGGCGGTGGACACCTTAAAGGCGCTGGTGAAGGCTTCCCCGGAATCCGCACTGGGCTACTACTACCTGGCCAAGACCTACGAGCAGATGCGGCTCACCAAGGAGGCGCTCGCCTATTACAAGAAGGCGGTCGAGCTGAAGCCCGATTTCGAACAAGCCCTGATCGAGATGGGGATCTCCCAGGAGACCCAGGGGCTGATCCCGGACGCCATCGACAGCTATAAGGACCTCCTGGAGATCAATCCCAATAACGCCAACGTCATCCAGCACCTGGCGCAGCTTTTCATCCAGCAGAAGCGCCTTGACGAGGCGCTGGCCCTGCTGCAGCAGAAGGGGGGTAAGTCGCTGGAGACTTCCAGGAAGATCGGCTTGCTGCTGCTCGAACTCGAGCGCTACGACGAGGCCATCAAAACCTTCCAGGACATACTCGCCGTCGAGCCGGGCGCGCAGCAGGTCCGTTTTTACCTCGCCTCCGCGTTCGAGGAGAAGGAGGACGTGGACCAGGCGATTGCCGAGTTCAAGCAGATCTCCCGCGAATCGCCCTACTTCCTCGATGCCTTGGGGCACCTGGCTTACCTGTACAAGGAGAAGGGACAGCCGGAGAAGGGGATCGCCCTGCTCCAGCAGGAGATCGGGGAGCAACCTTCCCGCATCGAGCCCTACCTGCACCTGGCCGGCTTCTACGAGTCAATGGAGCAGTACCAGCGCGGCATAGACACGCTGAAATCCATGGACCCGAAGCTGCAGTCGGACCCGCGCGTGCTGTTCCGGCTGGGCATCCTCTACGACAAGATGGGGCAGAAGGAACTCTCGGTCAGCATGATGAAGAAGGTGCTGGAGGTGACTCCGGACGATCCACAGGCGCTCAACTACCTTGGCTACACCTACGCCGAGATGGGTGAGAACCTCGAGGAAGCGCTGACCTACCTGAAAAAAGCGGTGAGCCTGAGGCCGGACGACGGCTTCATCCTGGACAGCCTGGGGTGGACCTACTTCAAGCTCAAGCGCTACAACGAGGCCATCACGCAACTGGAGCGGGCTGCCGAGCTCTCCAGCGGCGACGCGACCGTGCTCATGCACCTGGCCGACGTCTACTGCGCCGCCCACAATTACAAAAAGGCGCTGCCGCTCTACAAGAAGTTGCAGAAGATGGAGCCGGAGCAGGGCGCCGAACTTGCCGAGAAGATCAAACACTGCCGCCAGGAAGCCGGTGAAAAATGATCCTGGCCCGCGCTGTCTGCCTCCTGCTCTTCCTCTTCCTGGCCGCCTGCGGGAAGGATGCGCCGTGGAATAAGGCGCAGGGCCATGGTGGATCGCAGTTTGTCACCGGGAGCATCGGTGAACCTTCCAACCTGATCCCGATCCTCGCCTCGGATAGTTCCTCCAGCGACATCTCCGGGCTGGTGTACAACGGGCTGGTGCGCTACGACAAGAACCTGAAGCTGAAAGGGGACCTGGCCGAGTCGTGGGAGGTTTCCCCCGACGGGCTGCAGATCACCTTCCACCTGCGGCGCGGGGTGAAATGGCACGACGGCCACGACTTCACCTCGCGCGACGTGCTCTACACCTACCGCGTCACCGTCGATCCCAAGACCCCGACCGCATATGCTGAGGATTTCAAGCAGGTGCAGAGCGCCCAGGCGCCCGACACCTACACCTTCCGGGTCACCTATGCCAAACCCTTCGCCCCGGCGCTTGCCTCGTGGGGCATGCCGATCCTGCCGGCGCACCTATTGGAGGGCAAGGACATCACTAAAAGCCCCCTCTCGCGTAACCCGGTGGGCACCGGTCCCTACATCTTCAAGGAGTGGGTCCCGGGGCAGAGGCTCGTGCTGGAAGCGAACCCGAAGTACTGGGAGGGGGCGCCGCACCTGGCACGCTACGTCTACCGGATCATCCCGGACAACTCGACCATGTACATGGAGCTGAAGGCGGGCGGGGTGGACATGATGGGGCTGTCCCCGGTGCAGTACCAGCGCCAGACCACCAGCAAGGAGTTCCTGGCGCGCTTCAACAAGTACCGCTACCCCGCGTCGGCCTACACCTACCTGGGCTACAACCTGCGCCTGCCCATGTTCCAGGACGTCCAGGTGCGCCGGGCCATCACCTGCGCCATCAACAAGGAAGAGATCATCCAGGGCGTGCTTTTGGGCATGGGCCAGATCGCCCACGGACCCTACAAGCCGGGGACCTGGGCCTACAAGGCCAAGGTGGATAACGACCCCGCCTACGACCCGGCGCGAGCCAAGGCGCTGTTGCAGGAGGCCGGCTACCGGATGGGGGCGGGGGGGATCCTCGAGAAGGACGGCAAGCCGCTCAGCTTCACCATCATGACCAACCAGGGCAACGATCAGCGCCTGAAATGCGCCCAGATCATCCAAATGCGCCTGAAAAAGGTGGGCATCGACGTGAAAATCCGGGTGATGGAGTGGGCCTCCTTTTTGACCAACTTCATCGACAAGGGTAAGTTCGAGGCGGTGCTGCTGGGGTGGACCATCTCCCAGGACCCCGACCTGTACGACGTCTGGCATTCCTCGAAGACCGGGCCCAAGGAGCTGAACTTCATCCACTACCTGAACCCGGAACTGGACCGGCTCATCGTGAAGGGGCGGGGCACCTTCGACCTGGCCAAGCGGCGCGACTGCTACTACCAGGTCCAGGAGATCCTGGCCAAGGACCAGCCCTACACCTTCCTGTACGTGCCCGACGCGCTGCCGGCGGTTACCTCCAGGATCAAGGGGATCGAGCCGGCGCCCGCGGGGATCATGCATAACTTCATCAAGTGGTATGTGGACTGAACGGCAATGGAACGTCGATGATGTGATGGCTCAGCCCTCACCCGCCCTGCGGGCATCCTCTCCCGGAGGGAGAGGGTATAACTACTGCAGCTAGTACTTTAGAGATCTATGGCCAACTACTTGATCAAAAGGATACTCATGCTGGTCCCGCTGCTTTTGGGGATCACGCTGATCACCTTCACGGTGATCCATCTCGCGCCGGGGGAACCGGTGGAGATGCAGTCGGCCATGAGTCCCAAGGCTTCGGCCGCGTCGCGGGCACGGCTGCGCGAGTTCTACGGGCTGGACAAGCCGCTGCACGTGCAGTACGGCATGTGGCTCTCCAACCTCTCGCGACTGGACTTCGGCCGTTCCTTCGCTCCGGACAACCGCCCGGTACTGGACAAGATCAAGGAGCGAATCCCCATCACCATCTCGCTCAACGTGATCGCCCTGATCCTCGAGTTCGGCCTGGCGCTCCCCATCGGCATCATGGCGGCGGTGCACCGGGACACCCTGCTGGACCGGGCCATCTCGGTGTTCGTCTTCGTCGGATTCGCGGTGCCGACCTTCTGGCTGGCGCTTTTGTGCATGTACCTCTTCGGCGTAAAGCTCTCCTGGCTCCCCATCTCCGGTATCCATTCGCTGGGAAGCGACCAGTGGTCCTTCTTCTGGCGCAGTGCGGACCTGGCGCGGCACCTGGTGCTCCCGATAGCCATCGCCACCTTCGGCAGCCTGGCCGGACTGTCCCGCTACATGCGCTCGACCATGATCGAGGTGCTGTCGCAGGACTACATCACCACGGCCCGGGCCAAGGGGGTGCGCGAGCGGGTGATCATCTATCGGCACGCCCTGAAAAACGCGCTCCTTCCCGTGATCACGCTGCTCGGCTTCTCGCTTCCGGCCCTGATCGGCGGCAGCGTCATCTTTGAGACCATTTTCTCGATCCCCGGGATGGGGCAGCTTTTCTACCAGGGGGTGATGGCGCGCGACTACCCGCTGGTGATGGGCATCCTGGTCATCGGCGCCTGCCTGACACTGATCGGCAACCTGTTGGCTGACCTCTGCTACGCCGTCGCGGATCCCCGCATCAGGCATGGGAGGGGATGATGAGAGGCCGGTTGAGGTTAAGGTTGAGAGCGGGGGGAGGGCGCCATGCGTGACCAGGTGAGCAGCCCGTACCGGGAGTTCTGGGAACGCTTCACCAGTAACCGTTTCGCGACGGCGGGTTTGGTGGTGATCGTGGTCCTGTTCGTGCTGTCCATGGCAGCGGCGCTGGTTACCCCGTACAGCCCCGACACCATCGACGCATGGCACGTGCTGCTGCCCCCGTCCGCCAGCCACTGGTTCGGGACGGATGAACTGGGGCGCGACGTCTTCACCCGCGTCGTGTACGGCGCCCGCGTCTCGCTCAAGGTCGGCTTCGTGGCCGTCGGCATCGCCGTGGTCATCGGGACTGTCATCGGGCTCTTTGCCGGCTTCTACGGCGGCTGGATCGATTCGTTGCTGATGAGGCTGGTCGACATCATGCTCTGCTTCCCGACCTTCTTCCTGATCCTCGCCGTGATCGCCATGCTGGAGCCGTCCATCTGGTACATCATGGTAATCATCGGGCTCACCGGCTGGATGGGGGTGGCGCGACTGGTGCGCGCCGAGGTGCTCTCGCTCAAGAGCCGCGATTTCATCCTGGCGGCCCGGGTGCTGGGGGCGTCGGACCTGCGCATCATCTTCCGACACATTTTGCCCAACGCACTGTCGCCGGTGCTGGTTTCGGCGACGCTGGGTGTCGCGGGCGCCATCCTGACCGAGTCGGCGCTCTCGTTCCTGGGGATCGGGGTGCAACCGCCGACGCCGAGCTGGGGCAACATCCTCACCTCCGGCAAGGACTACATCGAGTTCGCCTGGTGGCTGTCGCTGTTCCCGGGCGTGGCCATCCTGGTCACGGTGCTCTCCTACAACCTGGTAGGGGAGGGGATCCGGGACGCGCTGGACCCGAGGCGGCAAGGATAAACGGTAGTCAACGCAGACACACTGAACTGAACGTTTATAAGAGGATTTCATGGCTGAACTTTGCGATGAGGCATTCGACGTATTGAAGGTGGATAAAAGGGATTACGTTCCGACAACCCTCGAGGACGAGGTGCGTGTCGACAAGCTGGTCAGCGACCTGCTGCACCGCTTCTACGAAGAGATACAACTGACCGGGATGCCGCCGGAACAGGCGACGGCCCTCGCTGGAGCGGCGGACTACTTCACCCGGGATTTCGTGGTCTCCATCAAGGGACGCAGCATCTTCGACGAGCGTCCAGGCATCGTGCGCCAGTTCGCCGGTAACTGGTACATCGTCAATACCATGGAGCCGCTTGCGTCGGAGATTGACGGCTACCTGGCGGGGATCCGCGAGTTCTACCGGTTCCTCTACGGCCACCAGCTCATCTCGCTCAAGTTCCTCCAGGCTATCGAGGCGGAGTGCTCGGAACTGGATTACTACGCGGGGCGCATCGAGTCGTTCTGGGATATCGTGGGGGACGGGTACAACACCTGGGAGAAGGAGTGCACGCTTAAGGACTAGTAGTCGGCATCCCGGTGAAACTGGTGGGAACTATGGAAACTGCTTGTCCTGCGCCCAACTCTCCGTACTTCTGCACGTAGTACTTCACTACTGCCACTGCACTTTTGCACTCCGCTACTTTGACTCCAGGAGCACGCACCTTTGAAAGACCTTGTCGCCATCGTCCGCAACCAACACCTCTTTGCTCCGGGGGAGACCGTGGTGGTCGCGGTCTCCGGGGGCGCCGATTCGGTGGCTCTCCTCGACATACTGACCCGGCTCGAGGACGAACGACTGAACCTCGTGGTCGCCCACCTGAACCACTGCCTGCGCGGCACCGAATCCGACGACGACGAGAAGTTCGTCTCGGATCTCGCCACCCGCCGCCACCTCCCTTTCGTCGCCATCCGGGTCGACGTCGCCTCTTTCGCAGCCGCGGAAGGACTCTCCCTGGAGGACGCCGGGCGACAGGCACGCTACGCCTTTTTCCACGAGGTGGCCAGACGGCGCGGTGCTACCAGCATCGCGGTGGCCCACCACCTCGACGACCAGGCGGAAACCGTCCTGATCCGTCTGCTGCGCGGTTCCGGCGGCACCGGCCTGAGCGCCATGGCCGCCAGCGGCGACAGCTTGGTCAAACGACCGCTGCTGCAGGTGAGCCGTGCGGATCTTGAGGATTACTTGAATGGACGCGGCCTAACATGGCGCACCGACTCGACTAACTCCGACACCACCATCCTGCGCAACAGCATCCGCCACGAACTCATTCCCACCCTCCGGAAGTACAATCCCAGGATCAGCGAACGGCTCGCCGCCACCGCGGAGATCCTCGCCGCGGACGAGGAACTGCTGGAACACCTGACCTCATCCGCCTTCGACCGGCTTGCGGCGCTGGAAGAGGAGACCGTAACGTTCGGTGTCGGCGCCCTGCTCAAGGAGCACCGGGGACTGCGCCTGCGGCTTTACCGCCACGGCCTGCACGAACTGCAGGGCGACCTCATGCGCATCGCTCTCGCTCACCTGGAGGCGATCGACCGCCTCGCCTGTTCCAATCGCCCCAATGCGAGCCTGAAGCTTCCCGGTGCGCTCCGCGTGGAGCGCTGCTACGACCTGCTCAGCTTTACCGTCGTCGCGCCGCAAGCCGCACAATGCTGGGAACAGGTGGTGCCCGGGGAGGGGGATTACACCCTGGGAAACGGAATGACGCTCACGGTGCAGCGGGTAGCACCACCGAAAGATCTCGCTACCGGCTCCAAAACGGTCGCGTACCTTTCCGCCGAGGCGGCACCCTTCCCGTGGCTGGTACGCCCCTTCGCCCACGGCGACCGTTTCACGCCGCTTGGTATGACCGGATCTCAGAAGGTGAAGGAGCTGTTCATCAACGAAAAACTGCCACTTCATGAGCGCAGCCTGGTGCCGCTCGTTTTCAGCGAGGGTGACATCGTCTGGGTGGCAGGTGTGAGAATAGGGGAGAAGGGACGGGTAACTTCCGCGACTGGCGCGGTTTTACGGGTGGAAATTCTTGATATTACACCTTAAAGCTCTTGTCAACCTGCACCCTTTATGGTAATCCTTTTTACTCATTTGAACGCTTTTTTCTTCATTCTCATAAGGAAGCCTGTTAGGGCGGCCGTTCAACCAAGCAGCACGTTTTCTGTGTCATGACAAAATCATTGCAGATTGAGTGTTTGCAGCTTACCGATTGATCGGGAGGAAACTTGAATCAATTCTATAAGAACTTGGCGCTCTGGCTTGTTATCAGCTTGATGATGATCCTGTTGTTCAACCTGTTCAACAAGCCCAAGCCGACCCAGGAAAAACTGGACTACAGCGACTTCATCGAAGCGGTGGAAACCGGCAAGGTGAAGAACGTTAACCGCCCGGTGGCCTCGGTGGTCATCCAGGGCGACGAGATCATCGGCAAGTTTGCCGACGGCAAGGAATTCAGAACCTACAAACCGGCCGACGCCAACCTGACCGACAAGCTGATCGAGAAGAAGATCGCCATCTCGGCCCGTCCCCAGGAAGAGCACTTCTCCTGGTTCTCGCTGCTGGTCTCCTGGTTCCCGATCATCTTCCTGGTCGCCGTCTGGATCTTCTTCATGCGCCAGATGCAGGGGGGCGGCGGCAAAGCGATGGCGTTCGGCAAGAGCCGCGCGAAACTGCTGACCGAGGCACAGGGGCGCATTACCTTCGAGGACGTGGCCGGCATCGAGGAGGCCAAGGACGAACTGGAGGAGATCATCTCCTTCCTGAAGGATCCCAAGAAGTTCACCAAGCTGGGCGGCCGCATCCCGAAAGGGGTCCTGCTCATGGGCCCTCCGGGCACCGGTAAGACTCTCCTGGCCCGCGCCATCGCCGGCGAGGCCGGGGTTCCCTTCTTCTCCATTTCCGGTTCCGACTTCGTCGAGATGTTCGTTGGCGTGGGCGCCTCCCGTGTCCGCGATCTGTTCGTGCAGGGCAAGAAGAGCGCACCGTGCATCATCTTCATCGACGAGATCGACGCCGTCGGCCGCCACCGTGGCGCCGGCCTGGGTGGCGGTCACGACGAGCGGGAGCAGACCCTGAACCAGCTTCTGGTCGAAATGGACGGCTTCGAGTCCAACGAGGGGGTCATCCTGATCGCCGCAACCAACCGCCCGGACGTCCTCGACCCGGCGCTGCTCCGCCCGGGCCGCTTCGACCGCCAGGTCGTGGTGCCGCGCCCGGACGTCAAGGGCCGCGAGATGATCCTCAAGGTGCACACCAAGAAGACCCCGCTCGCCCCGGACGTCGACCTCGGCGTCGTGGCCCGCGGCACACCGGGCTTCTCCGGTGCGGACCTCTCCAACGTGGTCAACGAGGCAGCGCTCCTCGCCGCCCGCAAGGAAAAGAGCATGGTCGAGATGATCGACTTCGACGACGCCAAGGACAAGGTCCTCATGGGTGTCGAGCGCCGCTCCATGGTCATCTCCGACGAGGAGAAGAAGAACACCGCGTACCACGAGGCCGGTCACACCCTGATCGCCAAACTGATCCCGGGCGCCGACCCGGTGCACAAGGTCTCCATCATCCCGCGCGGTCGCGCTCTCGGCGTCACCATGCAGCTCCCCATCGAGGACAAGCACAGCTACTCCCGCGAGTCGCTGCTGGACCGCATCGCCGTGCTCCTGGGTGGCCGCGTCGCCGAGGAGATCATCTTCAACTCGATGACCACCGGTGCAGGCAACGATATCGAACGCGCCACCGACATCGCGCGCAAGATGGTCTGCGAGTGGGGCATGAGCGAGAAACTGGGACCGGTTTCCTTTGGCAAGAAGGACGAGCAGATCTTCCTCGGGCGCGACATGGCGCACCAGAAGAACTACTCCGAGGCGACCGCCATTGAAATCGACCACGAAATCAGGCTCATCGTCGAGCAGAACTACGCCCGTGTGCAGGAACTGTTGAAGGGGAACCTCGACTCCCTGCACCGCATCTCCCACGCGCTCATCGAGAAGGAAAACCTGACCGGCGAGGAGGTCGATCGCATTATCGAGGGCAAAGAGATCTCTTCAGAACCTGTCGCAGTCGATTGATGATCAAGGCACAGACGTGGGACCTTTCCCGCCGCTCCCTGTCCCTGGAGCGTCCGCAGATCATGGGCATTTTGAACGTGACTCCGGACTCTTTCTCGGACGGGGGGCGCTTCTTCTCGGTCGAGGCCGCAGTGGAGCGGGCCCGTGAGATGGAGCAGGAAGGTGCTGACATCATTGATATCGGAGGCGAAAGCACCCGGCCCAACGCTCCCGCTGTCACCCTGCAGGAGGAACTGGACCGGGTGCTTCCCGTTATAGAGGCGCTCAAGGGGCAGATCTCTGCTCCTATCTCCATCGATACCTACAAGGCCGGGGTGGCGCGCGCCGCCTGCGCCGCCGGTGCGGAGATCGTCAACGACGTCACCGGGCTGATGTTCGACCCGGAGATGGCTGCCGTGGTGGCCGAGGCAGATGCCGGCCTTGTGGTGATGCATACGCGTGGCATGCCCGACACGATGCAGAAGGACACCGGCTACGACGACCTGATCGCCGACGTCAAGGAGTACCTGGTCGCCTCCATTGCGCTGGCGAGGAAGGCGGGGCTCCCCGAAGAGCGCATAGCGATCGACCCCGGCATCGGCTTCGGCAAGAGCGTGCAGGGGAACCTGGAACTGATCAAGCGGCTGGAGGACTTCATGCCGCTGGGACGACCCATACTGGTAGGACCTTCCCGGAAGTCCTTCATCGGCGCCATCACTGGCCGGGACGGGGGAGATAGAATATTCGGCACCGCCGCCGCGGTCGCACTGTCGATCGTGCACGGGGCCACCATAGTGCGGGTGCACGACGTGGCAGCCATGAGGGACGTCGCCTTGATGACGCGGGCGCTCATGTAGGCCGCGGAACCACAACCGGAAGCCCAGCTTCCCGACCGGTGCGGATGAACTCTTTCCTGCAAAACATAGGCATTCTGCGGGACCTCCTGGACCTGTCGCTCGCGATACTGATCGTCTCCAGGCTGGCGCGACTGCTCAAGGGCGTGCTCGCGCTGCGCATCCTCGCCATCCTGTCGGGCCTGGTGGGCCTGCACCTCCTGGCGCGCTTCTTCTCCTTGCAGACCGTCCGGATCATCGTCGACCTCATCCTCGCGTCGTCCGTGGTCGGGCTCGCGGTCATCTTCCAGACCGACATTCGCAGGGCGTTCGCGACGCTGGCCAGGAGCCGCACCGAGAAGGACGTCGAGATGTCCGACGTGATCGACGAGCTGGTGTTTGCCGTGGCGGGGCTGGCCCAGAAGAAAATCGGCGCCCTGATCGTCATCGAGCGGGCCATCTCGGTGGACAGCTACCTCGCGGTCGGGACCGACATCGACGCCAAGGTGACCAGCGAACTGATCTCGTCGATCTTTCTGCCGTACTCGCCCATCCACGACGGCGCGGTCATCATCCAGCACGGCAAGCTGACCAAGGCAGGGTGCTTCCTGCCGCTCACGCAGAACCTCGAGGTGAGCAAGAGCCTGGGAACCCGGCACCGCGCGGCCATCGGACTCACCGAACTGGTCGATGCCGTGGTCGTGGTCGTTTCCGAGGAAACCGGCACCGCCTCGGTAATCGTGGGGGGCAAAAAGGCCGATGTCATCGACATGCCTTCCCTGGGCAAGACCCTGAGAAGGCTGGTGGAGCCGAGGTGGCTTAAATGACGACGCACGTCAAGGGACACGAATGGCTCAAGGGGGTGAAGCTCCTTTCGGTACTACTGGCCGTGCTGATCTGGCTCAGCGTGATCCTGGAACGGCCGGGGGAGATGCTGCTCGTGTTGCCGGTTCACCTGCACCGGATGCCGGCAGGGCTCAAGCTGGACGGTGCGGCGCCAGCCGAGGTCGAGGTGGTGGTGTCGGGGCCGCGCATCGTGCTGTTCCTGCTTCCTCTCCGCCAGACTCGCTGCGACATAGATCTCGCCGGTGCCCAACCAGGGCAGCAGCAGATATCGATGAGGGACGCCGAGTTCAATCTTGACCCGGAGATCAAGGTCATGCACGTGGCGCCGGCCACGGCGAGCTTCGTGCTGGCCGATAAATAGTCTAAATACATCAATCAGAGGTGAACCAGATGAAGAAGCTTTTCGGTACCGACGGTGTCCGCGGTGTGGCCAACGTCTACCCGATGACGGCGGAGATGGCCATGCAGATCGGCCGCGCTGCCGCCTACATATTCAAAAACGGCAAAAAGCGCCATCGCATCGTGATCGGCAAGGATACCCGTCTCTCCGGCTACATGCTGGAAAGCGCTCTCATGGCCGGCATCTGCTCCATGGGCGTGGACGTGCTCCTGGTCGGCCCGCTGCCGACCCCGGGCATCGCCAACATCACCTCCTCGATGCGCGCCGATGCCGGCGTGGTCATCTCGGCTTCGCATAACCCCTTTGAGGATAACGGCATCAAGTTCTTTTCGCGTGACGGCTTTAAGCTGCCTGACGAGACCGAGCTGATGATTGAGGAACTGATCTTCTCCAAGCGCATCGACTCGCTGCGCCCGACCGCGAAGGAAGTGGGCAAGGCCTACCGCATCGACGACGCCCAGGGGCGCTTCGTCGTCTTCTTGAAGAGCACCTTCCCGAAGGATCTTGACCTCTCGGGGTTGAAGATCGTGCTCGACTGCGCCAACGGCGCCGCCTACAAGGTGGCCCCGGCTGTGTTCGAGGAACTGGGTGCCGAGGTGATCACCATCGGCGTCAAGCCCAACGGCACCAACATCAACGCCGATTGCGGGTCGCTGCACCCGGATGTGATGAGCGAGGCGGTGAAGCAGCATGGCGCCGACCTGGGCATTGCCCTCGACGGTGACGCTGACCGTGTCATCTTCGTCGACGAGTACGGCAACGTGGTCGATGGGGACAAGATCATGGCCATCTGCGCCACCGACATGCTGAAAGCAGGGACCCTGAAGCATAACACCCTGGTCGCCACCGTGATGAGCAACATGGGCCTGGATATCGCCATGAAGCGGGCCGGCGGCGAAGTGATCAAGACCGCCGTGGGCGATCGCTACGTTGTCGAGGAGATGCTCAAGGGGGGCTACAACCTGGGCGGCGAGCAGTCCGGCCACATGATCTTCCTCGACCACAACACCACCGGCGATGGCATCCTTTCCGCGCTGCAGGTGTTGGCCATCATGCAGCGGCGCCAGAAGCGTCTCTCCGAACTGGCCCTGGTGATGCACTCCCTGCCGCAGGTGCTGGTGAACGTGCGCCTGCCGCAGAAGACCGACGTGATGCAGGTTCCGGAAATCGCCAAGGTGATCAACGACGTCGAAGAAAAACTCAAAGGGGAGGGGAGGGTGCTGATCCGCTGGTCCGGCACCGAACCGCTCCTGCGCATCATGCTGGAAGGCAACGACGAGACGACCATCCGCAATTGGGCCGACGAGATCGCGCAGACCGCATCCGCCGCCCTGGGAGGTGAGAACAATGGCTAGACTGGGAGTCAACATCGACCATGTGGCGACCCTGCGCAACGCGCGCGGTGGGGCCGAGCCGGATCCGGTGGCGGCTGCCGCCATCGCCGAGCTGGCTGGCGCCGACCAGATCACCATCCACCTGCGCGAGGACAGAAGGCATATCAAGGACCGCGACCTGAAGATCCTACGCGAGACCGTGAAGACCAGGCTTAACCTCGAGATGGCCGCGACCGACGAGATGGTCGCCATCGCGCTCAAGATCAAACCGGAGTGCTGCACCCTGGTCCCCGAGAAGAGGGCTGAGCTCACCACCGAAGGGGGGCTCGACGTCAGGATCCACCAGGAGGCGCTCAAGGTCGCCATCGAGAAGCTGCAGGCAGGCGGCATCATCGTCAGCCTGTTCATCGATCCGGACCCGGACCAGATCAAGGCGGCCAACAAGATCGGCACCGACTACATCGAGATCCATACCGGTTCCTTTGCCGACGCCCCCACCTGGAGGGAAGAGAACCTGGAGCTGATCAAGATCGAGAACGCCGTGAAACTGGCCCGGAAACTCGAAATCGGAGTCAACGCAGGGCACGGCCTGAACTACACCAACGTGAAGAAAGTGGCGGCCATCGGCGGCATCGAGGAGTTCAACATCGGCCACTCCATCATGTCGCGCGCCATCCTGGTCGGCCTGGACCGCGCCGTGCGAGACATGTCGGAGTTGGTGCGGTACGCATAGAAGAAGCGGGGACGACCTGGTTCGGAGCCGGTCGCTCAAACAGCAAAAGGGGTCAGACGTTAAGAGCCAACCCCCAACACATCACACGAAAAGGGGACAGGCACCTTGCGGAGTCAGTCCCCTCAACCTCAAAGGAGATAGCAATGGCAAGAGCTGCAGCAAGTCATATATTGGTGGCAACCGAGGCGGAATGCGTCGCACTGAAGAACCAGATCGAGGCAGGTGCTGATTTCAGCGAGGTGGCGCGCGCCAATTCCCTTTGCCCTTCCAGCAACCAGGGCGGGCGCCTGGGCGAGTTCGGCCCGGGGCAGATGGTCCGTGAGTTCGACGAAGTCGTCTTCAGCGGTGAAGTGGGCAAGGTGCTCGGTCCCGTGAAGACCCAGTTCGGCTACCACTTGATCCTGATCACGAGCCGCACTGCGTAAAGATTTCCCCCTCCCTGGCCCTCCCCCTCCGGGGGCGGGTTCCCTACTGCGGCGGGGCATCCTGTTGGTCAACTTCGAGGTTACTCAATGGCAGATAACAACGAGAAGCAATCCGTGTTCAGCCTCATCTTCAGCGCACCGTTCCTGCTCGGCCTGGTCGGGGTGGGGTGCATGATCTACGGCGTCGCTGAGGGGTTCAAGGTGATGCAGTTCTTCTTCGGGGTCTGCATCGTGCTGGGCACGGTCGGGTTGCACTTCATCCGCAAGAAGGACTGGGACGCCCACTGGAAAGAGATGGAGCAGGTCCGCGATGCCCACGAAAAGCGGTTGGCTGAAGATGCGGAAAAGAAGAAATAGTAGTCTGGATGCAAAGTAGAAATAGCAAAGGCGGGGGAGAAATCCCCCGCCTTTTTTGTTGATCTTTGCGTACCTTGTGCAAGTTCGGTGCAACAGCGCCCTCACCGGCCCTTCGGGCACCCTCTCCCGGAGGGAGAGGGGTATGGGACAGATAACCGTCCACTTCCCTCTCCCTCTAGGAGAGGGGCGGGGTGAGGGCAAATGAGTATCTATACCAACTAGTGCGCCGCGCCCGGGGGGAGGTGCTTCTGAGGCTTCTTGAGCAGCAACAGGAGCGGGATGATCACAAGGAAGGCGATGCCGACGATGAAGAAGATCCGGTTGTAGGAGAGCATGTAGGCCTGCCTGATAACCTTGCCGTAGATGATGGTGAAAGCGCCCTGTTCGGCGGCAACTGGCCCCAGTCCCCGGTTGAGCATGGCCCCCTTGAGCATGGCGACCTGGGACTGCGCCATCGGGTTGTAGGGGTTGATGTGGGTGACCAGGTTGGTTTGGTAGAACTGCGAGTAGCGCGCCAGCAGGGTGGCCGAGATGGCGATGCCGACACTACCGCCGATGTTCCTCAACAGGCTGAAGATCCCGGTGGCGTTGCCCATCTCCTCCTTGGAAATGGTGGCGAGTGTCACCGTGGTGAGCGGCACGAAGATCATGGCGAGCCCGATGCCGAGCACCACGCGCGGCCAGACGAAATCGCGGTAGGCGGCCTCCAGGGTGAAGCCCTGCATGATGTGCATCGAGTAGGCGGCGATGAGAAGCCCGACGAAGACCACTTTCCTGCCGTCGTAGCGCTGGATGACGGCGCCGACGAAGGGCATGCAGATCAGAGTGGCGAGGCCACCGGGGGCGAGCACCATGCCGGCCATGGTGGCGTTGTACCCCATGAGGGTTTGCAGGAAGAGCGGGATCAGCATGATGGAGCTATACAGGCAGAAGCCGACGGCGAACATGACCAGGTTGCCAGCCGAGAAGGAGACGTTCTTGAACAGGCGCAGGTTGACGATCGGGTGCGGGTGGGTGAGTTCCACGTAGACCAGCGCCGACAGCGAGACGGCGGTGAGGACCGAGCAGGCGACGATGAAGCCGGAATTGAACCAGTCATCCTGCTGCCCCTTGTCGAGCACGATCTGCAGCGCGCCCAGCCCCACGGTCAGCAGCGCCAGGCCCCAGTAGTCGATGCTGGCCTTGGCCCGTTTCAGGTAGCTCGGGTCGTAGATGAAGAAGGTGGCCATGGCCACGGCAATGATGCCGATCGGGATGTTGATGTAGAAGATCCAGCGCCAGCTCATGTTGTCGGTGATCCACCCCCCGAGCGCCGGGCCGATGATGGGGCCGAACATGGCGCCGACGCCGAAGATCGCCATCGCCATGCCCTGTTGGTAGGGTGGGAAGGTCTCCATCATGATGGCTTGGCTCATCGGGATCAGTGCGCCGCCTGCCGCCCCCTGCAGCACCCTGAAGAAGATGAGCAGGCCCAGGGACGGGGCGGCACCGCACATGAGGGACGCGAGGGTGAAGAGGGTGATGCAGGTGATCAGGAAGCGCTTGCGGCCGAACATGCGCGCCAGCCACCCGGTCATGGGGAGCACCACGGCGTTACTCACCAGGTAGGAGGTGAGCACCCAGGTGATCTCGTCGGTGCCGGCGTTGAGGCTCCCCTGCATGTGCGGGAGCGCCACGTTGGCGACGGAGGTGTCGACGATCTCCATGATGGCGGGGAGCATCACCGTGACGGTGATCAGCCACTTGTTGACGTTTTTTTCTTCAGCGCTCTTTTTCATCAAACCGCCAGTTAAGTTGCCATTGTCGCCGCACATCCCTCGCCCTACGGGAGAGGGTGGCCGCAGGTCGGGGGAGGGGGATGCTGTCGCCAGGAATGCAACATCTACAGAGGGAAGAGGCGCCCTCCCCCCGGCCCTCTCCCGGGGGGAGAGGGAGAGTTTGCGCCCATCCCCCCTCCAGGGGAAGGGGCGTTGCTAGTGTCCGAACCCGATCACCTGCCCGAAGGTCTGCCCGGTGAGGATGGTGGGCACCACGCTCATGCCGACGCGCAGCAGATGGTCAGGATCGCTCCGTTTGTCGATGGCGATGCGTACCGGGATTCTTTGCGTCACCTTGACGTAGTTGCCGGTGGCGTTTTCGGGGGGAAGCAGCGAGAAGGCGGCGCCGGTGCCGGCCATGATGCTCTCGACCTTGCCGGTGAAGTGGCGGCCGGGGTAACCGTCGACGGTGAAATCGACCTCCTGTCCCGGGCGCACGTTGGTCAGCTGGCTTTCCTTGTAGTTCGCGGTGACCCACGCGTCCTCAAGGGGGACGATGGCCATGATGGCCTGCCCGGGCTGCACGTAGTTGCCCACCTCGACCCCTTTCCGGGTCACAAAACCGTCGCTGGGGGCGACGATGCGGGTGTAGGAGAGGTTCAGCTTCGCCGCTTCCAGGTCTCCCTGTTTCTGGGCAACCCTGGCATCCTTGGAACCGCTGCCGGACATGCCGATCATTGCCTTGGCGCGGTTTTCCGCTTCCTGCGCTTCCCGCACCTGGGCCAGGGCCACCTTTTGCGCGGTCCGGGCGCGATCCAGTTGCTCCCTGGGGATGACTTCCTTGGCGAAGAGCGCCTCGGCCCGCTTCAGGTCGAGGTTGGCCTGGTCCAGCCGGGCTGCGGCCAGGACGACGTTGGCACGTGCGCTCTCGACCTCGGCGTAGTCGCCGGATGTTTCGTTCTTGGCCATCTCCAGCGATGCGGCAGCGCTTTTCAGTCGCGCCTGGTAGTCAGCCGGGTCCAGCTCCACCAGCAGGTCGCCCTTGTGCACGAACTGGTTGTCCACCACGGCAACACGCTGCACCAGGGCAGGGATGCGGCTGGCCACGGAGTGGACATGGGCCTCGACGAAGGCGTTGTCGGTCTCGATGTGGGTCTTGCTGCGCACCCACTGGCGCAGGCCGAACAGGGTGCCGACCAGGATAAGGATCACGAGGACGATAGCGCCGCGCTGTTTCTTGCTCAGTCCGCCCTTTGCGGGCGCCGTGGTGGGTTCGGTAGTCGTGGTTTCATCTGCCATGTGCGTAGCTCCGGTATCGGGTGCGGCCGGGCGACCGGGCGCTGTCCCGTAGTTGGTTGGTGGTGTCAGACTGTTACAGTTCGCCGGTGGCCCTCTTGACCCTCGCGGCGGCGACCTGGAGATCGAACATGCTGCGATAGTAGTCGGTCCTGGTCTTGGTCAAAAGCGTCTGGGCATCCACGACCTCTGTCGCGGTACCGACGTGCTCCTGGTAGCGGTCCTTGGTGATGCGCAGGTTCTCGACCCCTTGGGTGATCGCCTTCTCCGCGACACGTATGCGGGCGTCGGCAACCTTGAGATCGTTCATGGCCATGCTGTATTCCAGCCGGGTGCGTTCCTCGAGGTCTCTCAGCCTCTCCTCGTCCCGGGAGCGGGTCTGCACCGCCTGCCTCACCCTGGCGGCGGAGGCGGGGCCGTCGAAGAGGTTTACCTTGAAGCCGACGGTCAGCGCGGTGATGGACTGCTCGCGCACCTTGCTGTTGGAGAGGTAGTCCACGCCGAACTTGGCGAAGAATTCGGGGTAGTGGCTGATCTTTGCCTCTTTGATGGCGAATTCGTCGGCGCCGACGATGGCCTTGAGTGCCGAGATTTCGCCCCGTTGGGAGAGATCGGGGGCGCCATCCTGGCCCTGCAGTTGCGGGCGCTGCGTCTCGTCCTTCAATTCGGCGCGGAACTCGGGGCGGGCGCCGGTCAGGTAGTTCAACAGCAGCCAGCCGTTCTCCACCTCGTTCTGCGCGCTCAGGACGTTCTGGCGGCTGGAAGCGACCCGCACCTCCGCCTGCAACAGGTCGTTCCTGGTGACCACCCCCTCGTCAAAGAGGGCCTGCACGGTTGTCCGGTGCGATTCCATCTGAACTACCTCGTCCGCCGCGGCCTGCACCAGTTTCTGGGCAGTCAGAATGCCGTAGTACGCCTGCACGACCTGCAGGAAAAGGTCCTGCTGGTTCCCGGAATAGGAATACTGGGCAGCCTCCCCCCGCAACCTGGCCATCCCCTCGTTGTCACTGGTGCGGCCGAAGTCGTACAGGGTCTGGTAGACGCTGAAGTTGAAGAAGGGGTAGCGCGGGTCCTGGGTCTCCTGTGACTGGTTGCCGAACTTGAAGGCCTGGGCCTTGGCCTGGGCGACGTACCCTCCTTGCAGGTCGATGCGTGGGAGTCTCGTGGAGCGCGCCACGTTGACCTGCTCACGGGCGATCTCCACCTCGCGCGAGGCCGATTTGAGTCCGCGGCTGGTGGTTGTGGCGTGGTCCAGGGCTTCCCTGAGGGTAAGCGTTTCCGCCTGTGCGACGCCGGTCAGCGCCAGGAATAACAGTGCCAGTGGCACTAGAAGGTTACGCATGAAAACTCCTGAATCAGTTCCTGATTTTGTTGAGCAACGATTTCAAGGTTTCCACTTCGTGCTGTTCCAGTTTGGCGATGAACTCACCCTGGGCCCGTAGTGCAATCGGCGCCAGTTCCGGACCGAGCGCCTTTCCTTTTTCGGTGAGGCACACACGGTAAGCGCGACGGTCGGCCGGGTCGGGACGACGCTCCACCAGTCCTTCCTTTTGCAGCCGGTCAATGAGGCCGCCCATGGTGGTTCTGTCGATCTGGCTCTTGGCCGAGAGCACGGCCTGGCTGATGCCGTCTTCGCGCCACAAAAAGCAGAGCAGACCAAACTGCTGCGGAGTCAGGTCGTACTGGTCGAAGTGTTCCTTGAAGATGAGGCAAGCACGTTGGTAGGCCTTGGCAAGCAAAAAACCGACGTTGTTTTCGACGTCGATAGGTGTGTTTTCAGGTTTTTCCATGGGGGGCTCCGGCGCGTAACACTCTGAATTGGTTTAGCAGTATGCACATAATCAGTATGCTGTCAATCAAGATGATGGCTCTGTCACAATGAGACGTCAATGACAGTGCGGCAGGACAAACAAAAACGGCGCCGGACTTCTGTCCGGCGCCTGGAATGCTAGGGGGAGGTGTGCACTAACGCTGAGCTACTTTTTCCTGTACAGGAGGCTGGTTTTCCTTGGGCGTCCCCTTTTCCTTCTGCTGTTCCGGCTGTTTGAAAGGGGGGAGGCGGTACAGTCTCTGGTACATCTGCATGCTGCTCACCACTTTCTTCACGTATTCGCGCGTTTCCCTGAACGGAATGCTTTCCACGAACTCATCCTGGGGTAGATCGCCGTAGGCCTTCTGCCAGCGCTTGACGTTGCCGGAACCGGCATTGTAGGCGGCGACGGTGAGGGTAAGGTTGCGGTCGTACAGCTCCAGCAGGTCCTTCAGGTGCCGGGTGCCCAGCTTGATGTTGAGGTCGGGACTGGTGAGGCGTTTGGAATCACCCTTGGACATGGCCTCCGCGGTGGAGGGCATGATCTGCATCAGGCCGACCGCACCCACCGGCGAGAGGGCCGCAGGGAAGTAGTTGCTCTCGGTGCGCATCACTGCGTACACCAGGCTCTCCGGAACGGCGTGGGCTGCGGCACTCTTCGCTACGTCGTCGCGGAAGGCGAGGGGGTAGGTTACCCCGAGTACGGTGGCGTTGTCCTTGTCGCCGCGCCGGGGCTTGTCGTTGGCCATGGTGTGGAAGGCGCCGTTGTAGTTCCCCATCTCCAGGTACAGCCTGGCGATCCCCGCCGGGTTCTTTCCCTTCTTGGAAAGAGACAGTTCCCGCGCGGCCTCTTCGAAGAGCCCAAGAGTGATCAGCGCCTTCTCGCGCTCGAAGCCGGCCGGCATGGGGAGCACTTCCGCCAGGTTCTTCGGGGGCTGCGGCAGCGCCTCTCCGCCCAGGAACTGGTTGCTGATCAGCGCATAGTAGCCAAGCGGGAACTCGGCGGCAAGGGTGGCCAGCACCGATTGGGCGCCCTTGTCGTCGCCGGTCAGGGTGAGCGCCCGGGCCAGCCAGTAGAGCGCCTTGTCGCGCAGGTCTTCGCGTTCAGCGAGCTTCCTGAACTGGGTGGCGGCCTCCTGGTAGTCATGGGCCTGATAGCTGCACCAGGCTGCTTCCCAGAGCGCGTTGCCGTTTTTCTGGCTGGGGGCCATGGCGAGATACTTCTTGAACAGCGGCACCGCCTGGCTCCACTGCCTTTGGAAACGCTTCAGGTAGGCTGCCTCCAGCATCGCCTCCTGGGCCACGGTGCCGCCCTTGGCGTCCTGTCCGAGTTTGAGGAAGAGCTGGAAGGCTTCGTCACCCTTGCCAGCCTTGTCAAGGGTGCGCGCCAGCCAGAGATCGGCCTCTGTATTGCCCGGCAGCGAGCTGAAGGTGCTTTGCGCCTGCTGGTAGCGCTTGGAGCGGTACAGGGCCTGCCCCTTCTTGAACTTCACCTTACGGGCGAACTCCTCGTTCTCCCCGGCGAGCGGGATCTCGGCGTAGGCCTCCGCCGCTTTCAGGTGACGGCCGAGGTCGGACAGGGTGCCGGCGCGCTTGTACAGTTCGGCGCTCGTGTAGGGATCCACCTTGATGCCTTGGGTGACGAGTGTTTGCACTTCAACTGCCGCCTTGTCGGCAAAGGGGGAGGCCGGGTAGACCAGGTAGATGTTGCGCAGGGCAGCTGCTGCGGCAGCCTGGTCGCCCAGCTTGATCTTGCACAGGGCGGAGCCGAAGATGGCGGAGATGGAGTCATTGCCGGAAGGGTAGCGCTCCACGAAGGTGGCGTAGCTTTGCTGTGCCTCCTTGGGATAGCCCGCCGCGGCCAGGGTGTCGGCGTAGAGGATCAGGGTCTGGCGCGCCAGGCGGCTGTCGGCGTGGTCCTTGAGCAGCTTGTACAGGGGAGGTAGAGCCTGGTCGTGGCGCTGCAGTTTGGACAGGGCGAGGCCCTGGTAGTAGAGGGCGTAGTCGGCCAGGAGCGGGTACCCTTCGGCAGCGATAGGAAGCTGCGCGGCGGCCTCGTCCCACTGCTCCATCTTGGCGGCGGCGATGCCCGTCATGAATGCGCGCAGGGCCGGGTCGTTGATGGCCGCGGCCGCCACGCGGGCGCCACGGAAATCCTTGACCTGCATACGCTGGGCTGCTGTGCTGAGCGATGTGTCGGGTTTGCTGAGGTTGACGGCTGAGGCGGGAAGGGTGGCGTACAACACGATCGCTGCTGCTGCAATGGTACGGCAAAACATGGCTACTCCCTGTCGGTACAAAAGCTAACCCGTATTTGTACCTAACCGCAGCGGAAAAGGCAATTCAAAAGCAATGGTGACTTTATGCATGCGGCTGCCACGCAGGTTTCCACGTTCCCTCTCCCGTCGGGAGAGGAGCTGCCGGAAGAATCATTGTCTCGTGCTTATCCGCCTCTTTCTTGACTTTCGGATGTCCCTTCTGCATTATCCAACGGTACTGATTTCAACGATTTCCGAAGGGGTTCTGTAATGCGTAAAGGTAAAGACTCCATCATGAGGCTGCTCGGTAAGGGGGAACCGGTTCCATACCGGCAGATGCTGAAGGCTCTCAACGTATCCCGGCACGAGCGCGGGCGCCTTGACGACATGCTCGATTACCTGGTGGAGACCGGGGAGATAGCCAAGCTGCCGGGACGGATCTACACGATGGCCGGAGCGGGGGGTACCGTGCGTGGCAAGCTCTCCACGCACCGGGACGGCTACGGCTTCGTGATGCCCGAGGACGGCAGCGAGGACCTGTTCGTCCCGGCGCGCTATCTTTCGGAATATATGAACGGCGATACCGTCGAGGCGCAGGTGGTGTCGACCCGGCGCGACGGCAAAAGGGAGGGACGCGTAACGGCGCTGGTGCAGCGCGGCGTTACCGAGATCGTGGGGCGCTTTGAGGCGGTAGGGAAGGGGGGGCGGGTCATCCCGGACGACCCCAAGCTTGGTCGTGACCTGTTCGTAACGCCCGGCCCCGCAGGTGGTGCCTCCAAGGCCAAGGACGGCCAAATCGTGCTGGCGGCGATTACCTCGTACCCCGCAGGCGCACGTCCCCTGGAGGGACGTATCATCGAGGTGCTGGGTGAGGCGAACGACCCGGAAGTCGAGGCGCTGACAGTTATCAAGAAGTACGAGCTGCCTCACGTCTTCGACGAGAAGGTCATGGCCGAGGCGGAACAGCAGCCCCAGCAGGTGACCGAGGAGGCCATCCAGGGACGGGTGGATCTGCGCCAGAGACTCACCGTCACCATCGACGGTGAGACCGCCCGTGACTTCGACGACGCCGTTTCGGTCGCCCGTGAAGGGGACAAGATCCGGCTCTGGGTATCCATCGCCGACGTCTCGCACTATGTTATCGAGGGGTCGCGCCTGGACACCGAGGCCTACCTGCGCGGCACCTCGGTCTACTTCCCGGACCGCTGCATCCCGATGCTCCCCGAGCAGCTCTCCAACGGCATCTGCTCGTTGAACCCGCAGGTGGACCGCCTGACCATGACTGCCGAGATGCTCTTTGACTCGGATGGGGCGCGGGTGGACCAGAAGTTCTATACCAGCGTCATCAAGAGCGCGGCCCGGCTCACCTATACTACGGTCAAAAAGATCCTGGTGGACCAGGACGCTGAGGCGATCGAGGCGAACCGGCACCTGGTTGCGGACCTGAAGGTGATGGAGGAGCTATCCCTCAGGCTGAACGCGGTGCGCAAGGGGAGGGGGAGCATCGACTTTGACCTTCCCGAGCCGCAGATCATCCTGGACCTGCAGGGTGAGACCACCGCAATCGTCCGGGCCGAGAGAAACCTCGCCCACCGCATCATCGAGGAGTTCATGCTGGCGGCCAACGAGGCGGTGGCCCATTTCCTGGAGTCGACCCCGGTGCCGTCCCTGTACCGCATCCACGAGAACCCGGACCCGGTCAAGCTGCAGGACCTCTCCGAGTTCGTGTTCGGCTTCGGCTACATCCTCAAGGTAGAGGACGAGAAGGTTAACCCGGTGGCGCTGCAGAAGCTCCTCGTCGAGGTGGCGGGAAAACCGGAGGAGCGGCTCATCAACGAGGTGCTCCTGCGCTGCATGAAACAGGCGCGCTACAGCGCAGAGAACCTCGGGCACTTCGGCCTCGCCGCCTCCTCCTACACCCACTTCACCTCGCCCATCCGGCGCTACCCGGACCTCGTGGTGCACCGCATCCTGAAGAGGGTCCTGGCCGGGAAGATGAAGCAGGCTGACAAGGACCGGCTGGAGGCGCGGCTCCCGGAGACCGGGCTGCACACCAGCAAGCGCGAGCGGGTCGCCATGGAGGCCGAGCGCGAGATGGTCGACCTGAAGAAGATGCAGTTCATGCGCGACAAGATCGGCGAGGAGTACGACGGCTACATCACCGGCGTGGCCCCCTTCGGCCTCTTCGTGGAACTGGTCGACCTCTTCGTGGAGGGGATGGTGCCGGTGGCGACGCTCCCCCAGGACTACTACGTGCACCTGGAGAAGAGCCACGCCCTGGTGGGGGAGAGAAGCCGCGCCATGTACCGTATCGCCGACAAGATCCGGGTAAAGGTGGCTGCGGTGAACGAGCCGCGCAAGCAGGTCGAGTTCGCCCTGGTGGGCACCCTGGAGAAGCGTCCCATCGAGCCGATCGCCGACGTGCGCAACGCCTACCAGCGCATCCCCATCAAGGGGAAGCGACCCAAGCCCAAACGCCGTTGAAAGCTATTGCGCTGGCTTTCCGCGCTGTGGTATAGAATTAGTTTGAGCTATGCGCGGCATTAATTAGGAGATACACGTTTTATGGCTGAAGAAAAGGTACTGCCGTTCATGGAGCACCTGGTTGAACTCCGGAAGCGGCTCATCGTCTGCGTTTTCGCCATCATCATCGGCATGGGGGTCGCCTGGAACTTTTCCACCGACCTCTTGAAGTTCGTGGAGCAACCGCTGACCGGCAAGACCTACCTGTCCGAGATAAAGAAATCCCTCTACGAGAAGGTGAAGCAGAGCTACCCGGAGGCGTACCAGCGCATGAAGCTGGGCGACGAGCACGCGGTCGCGGAAAAGCCGCGCATGTTGAACTACAGCGCGCCGCTGGAGCCGTTCTTCGTGCAGTGCAAGATCTCGATGCTGGCTGGTCTGGTCATCGTGCTTCCGGTCCTGTTCCACCAGTTTTGGCTCTTCGTGGCACCGGGACTGACACGCAAGGAGCGCCGGCTGGTGGTTCCGTTCGTCACCACGGCCTCCCTCGCCTTTTGCGCCGGGGCGATGTTTTTCCTGGTCATCATCTGGCCGGTGATCATCAACTTCTCCCTCTCCTACGAAGCGAGCGGCTTGCAAAGCTGGTACAACATCTCCTCCTACATCAACTTCTGCCTGCGGCTGATCCTGATGTTCGGGCTCATCTTCGAACTGCCGATCCTGGCCCTGCTATTGGCCCGCTTCGGCATCGTCAACTACCGCATGTTGGCCACCCGCAGGAAGTACGCGCTCCTGGCCAGCGCCATCGTCGCCGCCTTCCATGCGGACCTCGTTACCATGTTCGTCATCATGATCCCGCTCTATCTCATGTACGAGATCAGCATCTGGGTCGCGCTCCTCTTCGGGAAGAAGAAAGTTCCCCAGGCGGACGTCGAACCGGCCGAGGCGTGAGGATCCCTTCCCTTCATGGTCATCTTTAAAAGCGTTTCCGAAATCAGGGAAAAACTGCGTCGGCCGGTGGTCACCATCGGCAACTTCGACGGCGTGCATCTCGGTCACCGCGAAATATTCCGCAGGGTGCGGGATTTAGCCCGCGAGATCGGCGGCGTCTCTGTGGTGATCACCTTCGCGCCGCATCCCCTGAAGGTGGTTGCGGCACACCAGGAGGTGCGGCTCATCACCACCTGTCGTGAAAAAGAGGCCCTCATCGAGGGGTCCGGCATCGACTACCTGCTGGAGATTCCCTTCGACAGGACCTTTGCCGCCATGCCTGCCGCGGACTTCGTGCAGCGGGTGCTGGTCGACGCCATCGGCCTGGAGCGGCTGGTGATCGGTTACGACTACGCTTTCGGACGCGGCCGGGAAGGGGACGTGAAGCTCCTGAGGGAACTGGGGGCGCGCTTTGGCTACAGCGTCGAAGAACTGCAGCCCATTTCCGACGGCGCCACGGTCTACAGCTCCACTGCGGTCCGCCGGTTGGTCAGCGCCGGCGATGTCGCCGCGGCCTCCAAGCTGCTGGGACGGCACTTCTCCATCACCGGCACGGTGGTGCACGGCCACGAGCGGGGGCGGGGGTTGGGCTTTCCCACCGCCAACATCGATACCGACAAGGACCTGATCCCGTCCATCGGCGTCTATGCGGTCAAGGTCTGCCTGGGTGACCGGCTTCTGGACGGCGCTTGCAACATCGGCCCGAATCCGACCTTCGGCAACGAGCGTCTCTCCATCGAGGTCTTCCTGCTTGATTTCGAGGAGAATCTTTATGACCGCGAGATCACGCTCTTCTTCATCGAGCGGCTGCGCGGCGAGAAACGGTTCGCCAACCTCGACGAATTGAAGATTGCTATCGCGGCCGACGTGGAGCGCTGCCGCGAGATGCTCCGGGAGGCCCGGCCGGTTGCCTCGGAGAGCGGCGGTGACTGGGACTGTGTCGCCCGGCCCAGTGCGGGCGCCAAACACTAACTCAGTAAGACCGAAGACAGGAGCTGGAATGTCAACACGAAAACTCGATAAAAAGCTTTTGTTCGGCCTTGTCATCAGCGCCGTATGTCTCCTTCTGCTGTTCCGCAAGATTGACTTCCACAAGATGGCAGAGGCATTCGCCGAGCTGGATTACCGCTACCTGGTGCCGGCGCTCGTGCTTACCTTCATCAGTTACTACCTGCGCGCCGTGCGCTGGAAGTTCCTGCTGCTCCCCATCAAAAATACCAGCCTGGGCAACCTGTTCCCTTCCACACTGATTGGCTACATGGCCAACAACCTGCTGCCGGCGCGGTTGGGCGAGTTTGTGCGCGCTTACTCGCTTGGGAACAAGGAGGGGATCGGCACCAGCGCCGTATTCGCCTCGCTGGTGCTGGACCGGTTGTGCGACGGCTTCACCATTTTGTTGGTGCTCCTGATCACCTTCTTCACCATCAGGCTCCCGGCCGGGATGGCGGGTGTCCAGCACGCACTGGTCACCGGCGGCTACATTACCTTCGCGCTCTACATCGGTGTATTGGTCTTTTTGTTCCTGCTCAGGCGGCACACCGAGTTCACCCTTGGGGTGGTGGCGCGCCTGGTGCGCCCGGTGGCCCCCCACCTGGGAGCGAAGATCGACACCATGCTTCGCTCTTTCATCTCGGGCATCCGCTTCCCCAGCACCGCAGGCAGCATCATCGGAACCCTGGTCAGCTCGCTCTTGATCTGGGCCTGCGCCATTTGGCCCCTGGACCTGATGCTGCGCGCCTTCGGCGTCATGCTCCCTCCCACGGCAGCCATGTTCATCATGGTCTTCCTGGTCTTCGCAGTCATGGTGCCGGCCTCGCCTGGATTCATCGGGACCTATCACCTCGCCTGTGTCACCGCCCTGTCCGCCTTCCAGATCGGGAGCGAACGCGCCCTCAGCATCGCCATAGTGATCCACGCCATGGGCTTTTTCCCGGTCACCGTCGTCGGGCTGTGCTGCCTGTGGCGCGACAAGCTTTCCATCCGGAACATCAGTGAAAATACCTCCCAGGAGCAGCTGCGTGAACAATAACGGAATCCTGGGCAGGCTGGACGGTTTCGCTATCCTGGCTTTCAGCATCCCCTTGTTCATCTACCTTTTGACACTGGCCCCCACGGTCACCTTTTTCGACAGCGGCGAGTTCTTGACCGCTATCGCGTCGCTGGGGACCGCTCACTCGCCCGGGTACCCGCTGTTCATCAACTACGCCAAGCCCTTTACCTTTCTCCCCATTGGCAGCATCGCCTTCAGGTGCAACTTTGCCACCGCGGTTTCGGCGGGCCTTGCCTGCTATGGCGTCTACCTGTTGACGGTGAAATTCCTGGAAGGGGAAGAGACGGCGTGGCAGGGGCGCTTCCGGCAGCTGCCGGTAAAGTTCTCCGCCCTGGCCGCTGCCGTCACCTTCGCCTGTACCGCGAGGCTGTGGCTGCAGTCCAACCATGACAAGCCCTACCCGCTCTTGGCCTTCATCTGTGCGATGGTCTTCTACTTGATGCTTCTTTGGCGCGAGAGTTATCTCGCCGGCGAGGAGCGTCCTGCGTACGTCTATCTCGGGGCCTTTCTCTGCGGTCTCGGTGCCGGCGCCCATCAGATCATGGTGCTGATGATCCCGACCTACGCCTTTCTGCTCTGGTCCGCCGACCACCGTGTCGTGCTGCGTTTCAAGGAGTTTTTCATCGCTTTCGCCTTTGGCGTGCTCGGTTTCAGCATCCACCTGCACCTGATAGTGCGCGCCTTCCAGCACCCGGTGCTTAACTGGGGCGACTCCAAGAACCTGGAACAGTTCCTCTGGAACATGCTGCGCAAGGGGTATCCGACCGAGAAGCCCAACCGCGACCTGGGCTTGCTCTGGGCACAGCTGAACGCTTTCAACGTCCCCTACGAGTTCACCGTGGTGGGCATGGCGCTCCTGATCATCGGTCTTGCTTACCTCTGCGTGAAGAAGCGCGAGCTGGTGCTTGGCTACCTGATCGCTCTCGGCACGTTCCTGGCGGTGATCGTCGGCTACTTCAACACCCCGGGCGAGTTTATCTTCCTGACCGAGGAGTTTTTCACCCCGCTCTACTGCCTCTCTGCCGTCTTCATCGGCGTGGGGCTCTTCACCATCTTCAAGGAGGCCAACCAGCGTCTATCCGATTCGGTTCCGCTGCGTGTGGGGCTCCTGGCGCTGTTGTTCATGCTCCCGCTCACCATTTTCGCCCGCAACTTCGTGGAGAACGACCAGCACGAGAACTACATCGCCTTCGACTATGCCAGCAACACGCTCCGCTCGCTGCCGCAGAACGCGGTGATGTACACCTGGGGGGACTCCGGCGCCTTTCCGCTGTGGTACCTGCAGGGAGTGGAGCGGATGCGCGAGGACCTCGACCTGCCCCACACGCCGCACCTGGTGTTCGACTGGTACCTGGACAGCATGCCCCGCATGTTCAAGGGGAGCCAGTTGTACAACCTGCCGAAGGATTCCCGTTCCCCAGAGAACACACTGCTCACCTCGGTCATGGAGCAGGGCAGCCGTCGCCCGGTCTTTGTCGACTTCTCAACCAAGTACTCGCTCGATTTACCCAACTTCGTGCTGCACCAGCGCGGCATCATCTTCCGGCTGGATAGCCCCAGCGTGCCGCAGTCACCGCCCGATCTGGATGCCTGGCCCATCTACTCCCTGCGCGGCGTGCTTGGCGACCATGACATGTTCTTCCGCGATCTCGATACCGGCAAGGCGATCCTGATCTACGCCACCTCCCTGATGGAGTCCGGGCAGATGCGGCTGCGCATGGGGCAGAAGGAGATGGGTGTGCGTGACCTCCAGATGGCAGCGGCCATCTCTCCTGAGACCAAGCCCCAGATCGACGAGATTCTGAGGGCGAACGGGGTGCAGTGATGGCGATCACGGGAAAGACCACGGTAACAGGGATCATCGGCTGGCCGGTATCCCATTCGCTTTCGCCGGTGCTGCACAACGGCGCCTTCCAGGCACTGGGCCTGGACTGGATCTACGTCCCGTTCCCGGTGGCGCCCGAGCGGCTCGCCGAAGGGATCGCCGGGCTCAAGTCGGTCGGTGTGGCCGGCTTCAGCGTCACCATTCCGCACAAGGTCGCCATTATCCCGCTGCTGGACCAGGTGACCCCGGAGGCGGAGCTGATCGGTGCGGTCAACACCGTGGTGGCGCGGGAAGGAAAGCTAGTCGGGTACAACACCGACGGTATCGGCCTCATCACCGCGCTGCGCGAGAAGCTTTCCTTCGACCCGAACGGAAAGAACGTACTGGTGCTCGGGGCAGGGGGCGCTGCCCGCAGCGCCGTGGTGTCGCTGGCCTTGGCCGGGGCAACCGGGATCACCATCGCCAACCGCTCGCCCGACTCGGCTGCGGCACTGGCGCACCTGGTCGCGGCGCGCCTGACGCAGAGCCGGTTGGTTACTCGCGGTCTCGATTGCCTATCCGATGCAGGCTTCATGGGCGTATTCGACCTCGTAGTCAACACCACCTCGGTGGGGATGGCAGGTGACTCTTTCCCAGGGCTCGCGCTCTCGTCCTTGCAGTCTGGGGCATGCCTTTACGACATGGTTTACGCCCCCCCGGTCACGCCGCTGCTGGCCCAGGCCGGGGCGCTAGGAATCCCCTGCGCCAATGGCTTCGCCATGCTGGTGGCACAGGGGGAGGCGGCGTTCCGGATCTGGACCGGGGCCACTCCGCCCAAGGGGTGCATGGAGGGGGCTCTGGCGGCGCTGCTGTAGCTGAGAGCTATTCCTTGACATTAAGGCAAATACAAAATACCATTCACAGGTTATTTAACCCCCTGAGGTAGCTATGCACGTAAGCAGACTGGGTGAACTGCTGGTCACAAACAACCTGATCACCAAGGAACAGCTGAAGCAGGCGCTTGCGGAACAGAAAGCTGCGGGCGGCCAACTGCGTCTGGGCTCTATTCTGGTCAGGGATGGTCTGATCAACGAGGCAGATCTCACCTCGTTTCTCTCCAAGCAATACGGTGTTCCTACTATCAACCTCGCCGACTACGAGGTCGATGCCGCCGTCGTCAAGATCATTCCCGCCGAAATAGCGCACAAGTACCAGATCGTTCCCGTTAACAGGGCCGGGTCCACGCTCATCATCGCCATGAGCGACCCCAGTAACATCTTTGCTATCGACGACATCAAGTTCATGACCGGCTACAACGTGGAAGTGGTCGTGGTGGCCGAGAGCTCCATCAAGACGGCCATCGACAGGTTCTACGACCAGAGCGCCTCTCTGGCCGACGTGATGAGCGACCTGGAGATGGAGGACCTGGAGGTCATCGGCGACGAGGAGGAGATCGATGTCGGCTCCCTGGAGCGCGCTACCGAGGACGCCCCGGTCGTCAAGCTGGTCAACCTCATCCTCACCGACGCGATCAAGAAGAAGGCGTCCGATATTCATATCGAGCCCTACGAGAAATACTTCCGCGTCCGCTACCGCATCGACGGCGTGCTCTACGAGGTGATGAAGCCCCCCCTGAAGCTGAAAAACGCCATCACCTCCCGCATCAAGATCATGAGCGAGCTGGACATCGCCGAGCGGCGCCTGCCCCAGGACGGTCGTATCAAGATCAAACTGGGGGGCGGCAAGGACATGGACTTCCGTGTCTCGGTGCTCCCTACCCTGTTCGGCGAGAAGATCGTCCTGCGTCTTCTGGACAAGAGCAACCTGCAGCTGGACATGACCAAGCTGGGATACGAACCCGAGGCGCTGGAGCACTTCCAGCGTGAGATCCACAAGCCCTTCGGCATGGTGCTGGTTACCGGTCCTACTGGTAGCGGCAAAACGGTTTCGCTCTACTCTGCGCTCTCCGAGCTGAACAAGGTCACCGAGAACATCTCCACCGCCGAGGACCCGGTCGAGTTCAACTTCGCCGGCATCAACCAGGTGCAGATGCACGAGGACATAGGCCTCAACTTCGCGGCTGCCCTGCGTGCCTTCCTGCGCCAGGACCCGGACGTAATCATGATCGGCGAGATCCGTGACTTCGAGACCGCGGAGATCGGCGTCAAGGCTGCCTTGACCGGCCACCTGGTGCTCTCGACCCTGCACACCAACGACGCCCCCTCGACCATCAACCGTCTGCTCAATATGGGCATCGAGCCCTTCCTGGTCGCCTCGGCGGTGAATCTGATCACGGCCCAGCGCCTGGCGCGCCGCGTCTGCGGCGAGTGCAAGGTGGTCGAGGAGGTGCCGGTGCAGGCCCTGATCGACGCCGGCGTACCGGCCGACCAAGCCCCGTCCGTGGTCTGCTTCCACGGCACCGGCTGTCCCAAGTGCAACGGTACCGGCTACAAGGGGAGGGTAGGCTTCTACCAGGTCATGCCGATGCTGGAACCGATCCGCGAGCTGATCCTCAACGGTGCCAACACCGCCGAGATCAAGCGCGAGTCCATGCGCCTGGGGGTCAAGACCATGCGCCAGTCCGGGCTCACCAAGCTCATGGAAGGGGTCACTTCATTCGAGGAAGTTCTGAGGGTTACGGTCGCCGATGACTGACGCCACCAAAGGGTAACGGAGACGAGGTATTCATGATCAACTTTCATCAAATGCTCAAGGAACTGGTGGAGAGGGGCGGATCCGACCTCCATATCACCACCAATACCTCCCCGCAGATCCGCATCGACGGTAGACTCACCCCAATGGACGTCCCACCGCTCACCGCGATCGAGACCAAGCAGCTTTGCTACAGCATACTCACCGATGCTCAAAAGCACCGCTTCGAGGAGGAAAACGAGCTGGACCTTTCCTTCGGCGTGAAGGGGCTGTCGCGCTTCAGGGGGAACATCTTCGTGCAGCGGGGCGCCGTCGCCGGCGTCTTCAGGGTCATCCCGTACAAGATTCTCACCTTCGAGGAACTGGGACTTCCCCCCGTGGTCAGGGCCTTGTGCGACAAGCCGCGCGGCCTGATCCTGGTCACCGGTCCTACCGGTTCCGGCAAGTCGACCACGCTCGCCTCCATGATTGATCACATCAACGTGAACCGTCACGACCACATCGTGACCGTCGAGGACCCGATCGAGTACCTGCACCCGCACAAGGGGTGCATCGTGAACCAGCGCGAGGTGGGAGCCGATACCAAGAGCTTCAAGCACGCCCTGAAGTACGTGCTGCGCCAGGACCCGGACGTGGTCCTGATCGGCGAGTTGCGCGACCTGGAGACCATTGAGGCGGCACTGACCCTGGCCGAGACCGGCCACCTCTGCTTCGCCACCCTGCACACCAACTCTTGCGCACAGACCATGAACAGGATCATCGACGTGTTCCCTCCCTACCAGCAGACCCAGGTGAGGACCCAGCTCTCCTTCGTGCTGGAAGGGGTCATGTCTCAGACACTGATCCCGAAGGCTACCGGGTCGGGGCGCGCGCTGGCGCTCGAGGTTATGGTCCCCAACCCCGCCATCAGGAACCTGATCCGCGAGGACAAGGTGCACCAGATCTACTCGCAGATGCAGGTCGGGCAGGAGAAGTTCGGCATGCAGACCATGAACCAGTGCCTGATGAACCTTTTGTCGCGCCGAGTCATTACCGTGGATGACGCCCTGGGCCGCTCGTCCGAACCCGACGAGCTGAAGCAAATGCTCGCCCCGGGTAGCGCGGCTTCACAGATGAGGCGGCCACCGCAGCGATAGCAGCAGCCAGTCCCGGCCGGTGCCGGGAAAGGAGTAATAAGACATGGCAAAGTTTGATTGGGAAGCAAGAAGCAAGGCGGGCAGCGTCCAAAAGGGCGTCATGGAAGCCGCCAGCGCCTCCATGGTCGAGACGCAGCTTAAGAGATACGGTTTTTCCGGCATCACCATCAAGGAGCAGGGCAAAGGCCTCTCCATGGAGCTGAAGATCCCTGGTTTCGGCGGCCCGAAGAAGATAGAGACCAAGGACCTGGTCGTCTTCACGCGCCAGTTCGCCACCATGATCGACTCGGGCCTGCCGTTGGTGCAGTGTCTGGACATCCTCTCCAGCCAGCAGGAAAACAAGACCTTCAAGGATATCCTGGTAAAGGTCAAGGAAAGCGTGGAAAGCGGCTCCACCTTCGCCGACGCCCTCGCCAAGCACCCCACCGCCTTCGACCAGCTCTACGTCAACCTGGTCGCCGCAGGCGAGGTGGGCGGTATCCTCGATACCATCCTGGCCAGGCTCGCTGCTTATATCGAGAAGGCGATGAAGCTTAAGAAGCAGGTCAAGGGCGCCATGGTCTACCCGATAACCATCATGTCCATCGCCGTGATCGTCGTAGGCGTCATCCTGGTCTTCGTCATTCCGACTTTCGCGAAGATGTTTGCCGATTTCGGCGGCGAGTTGCCGGCACCGACCAAATTCGTCATCGCGCTTTCCAACTTCCTGGTCAAGTACATCGTCGTGATCATTGCAGCCATGTTCGGTATAAAATACGGCATCGGCAAGTACTACAACACGGAAAACGGCAGGAAGGTTCTCGACGCCTTTGCGCTCAAGGCGCCCATTGCCGGGCCGCTGATCCGCAAGGTCTCGGTTGCGAAGTTCACCCGCACTCTGGGGACCATGATCAGCTCCGGCGTTCCCATTATGGATGGCCTGGACATCGTCGCCAAGACCGCCGGGAACAAGGTCGTCGAGGCGGCGATCTACAACGTGCGCCAGTCCATTTCCGAGGGCAAGACCATCGCGGAACCGCTGGCGGAAAGCGGCGTCTTTCCTCCCATGGTGGTGCAGATGATCTCCGTTGGCGAGGCGACCGGCGCCATGGATGCCATGCTCAACAAAATCGCTGATTTCTACGATGACGAGGTCGATGACGCCGTTGGCGCCCTCACCGCCATGATGGAGCCGCTGCTCATGGTGTTTCTCGGCACTACGGTCGGCGGACTGGTCATAGCCATGTATCTTCCGATCTTCAAATTGGCCGGTGCGGTTGGCGGTTAAGCTGGATGATCGAAAAGAAAAAAGTCTTTTGGTTCATACTGCTAAGGCTGTTGGTGGTATCGGTCTTCCTGGTTACCACCGTTTACCTCGACATACACACCTATGACGTAAGTGGCGAGGTCGCCAGCAAAGTCCTTATCCGGCTGATCGGCGCCACTTACCTCTTTTCGCTTTTGTCGCTAGTGGCGCTGCGCCAGGCGTCCTCCAAGACCACCCGTACCCTGACCCACCTCCAGATCGTCTGGGATCTGATCCTGGTCACCGTTTTGATCCTGGTTTCGGGCGGGGTCACCTCCCATTACGCGTTTCTCTACTTTCTGTCGATAATCAGCGCCAGTGTGCTGTTGGCCCGTTCCCAGGCCTACTACACCGCGTCGTTGTGTGTCATTCTCTACGGCACCATCCTCGATTTCCAGTATTACGGCAAGCTGGTTCCCCTCGGGCTTTCCTCTCACCCCGCCCAGCAGTGGGGCGCCGAGTACCTGTTCTACCTGATCTTCCTCCACTGTTCCGCCTTCTTCCTGACCGCGTTCCTCGCCGGCCACCTCGCCGAGCGTGCCCGGATCTCCGAGAGCGCACTGCAGGAAAAGGTGATCGATTACGAGGAACTGGAGCGCCTGAATAGCTGCATCGTTTCCACCATCGACAGCGGTCTTTTGACCATTAACGCTGCGGGCAGGATCCGCGTTTTCAACCGTTACGCTGAGATGCTCACCGGGATCTCCCAGCAGGACGCCTATGACCGCTTGGTTACCGAGGTGCTTCCCGGTTGCGCTGGGTTCGAAGCCACCTTCTTTGAATCCGGGCAAGGCGAGTTCCAACATGTCGGTGTGGACGGTAAAGAGCTACTGCTGTCGTACAAGTCGGTTCCACTGCTGGACAAGGATGGCGCTACGGTGGGGGCGATTTTCGACCTCCATGACCTGACCGACATCAAGCGGATGGCCACCGAGTTGAAACGTGCCGACCGTTTGGCGGCGCTGGGCGAGCTTTCCGCGCGCATGGCGCACGAGATACGCAACCCGCTGGCAGCCATCAGCGGATCTGTGCAACTGGTCGCCTTGCGGCCCTGGGTGGATGAGAAGGATGAACGGTTGTTCTCGATTATCGTTCGGGAAACCGATCGCCTGGACGGCTTGCTGCGTGATTTCCTGGTCTACGCCAAACCTGCTACCCCCACCAAGGTGCAGCTTAACCTGCACAAGGTGATCACGGACCTCTGTGCGCTGCTGGATACGGATCCGCGCCTGGAGCAGGTCGCCATACAGAACCAGCTTCCCGCTGACTTGGCGGTGCAGTTCGATAAGGACCAATGCTCCCAGGTTTTCTGGAACCTCCTGGTCAACTCCGCGGAAGCCATCGAGGGAGAAGGAGTGATCTCGATTGATGGCGCCCGAGTCAACTGCAAAGGGCACAACGAGGTGCACATTCGGGTCAGAGACAACGGCTCCGGGATGAGTCAGGACGCAGTTAAGCAGGTTTTCGAGCCCTTCTTCACCACCAAGAGGGGGGGCACCGGGCTCGGGCTTGCCACGGTGTACCGCATCGTGGAAACAAATGGCGGCAGGATGTCCATCAACAGCACCTTGGGCAAGGGAACTACGGTGACCCTGCATCTGCCGGCTTAAAAAGCGGGGCAGGGACTGGGGCCGGGGTACTGGCCGGGGCCGCTGGCTCCACTTTTTCACAGAGATTACTGAGCGAGGTTTTTTACGTGCGTGCCAGAATTTTGGTTGTCGATGATGAGCTGAGCATGCGGGAGTTCCTCTCCATCCTGCTGGATGGAGAGGGGTACCTGGTGGACCAGGCTGAAAGTGCGGAGCACGCGCTTTCCTGCATGGCCGATCAGCGTTATGACATGGTGATCTCCGACGTCAGCATGCCGGGACTGAACGGCATTGAGCTGCTTACGCGGGTCAAAGCCGAGTCCCCGGACACGGCGGTGCTGCTGATCACCGCCTTCACCACCGCTGAACAGGCGGTGGAGGCGATGAAGCTTGGGGCCTACGACTACATCGGCAAACCCTTCAAAGTCGAAGAGGTGAAGGTTCTGGTGCGGAAGGCCCTGGAAAAGCAAAGGCTTGTGCAGGAGAACATCCGACTGAAGGCTGAAGTGCAGGAACGCTTCAGCTTCTCTGGGCTCATCGGCAAGAGCAAGCAGATGCGCGACGTCTACGATCTCATCGCCAAGGTCGCCGACAGCACGGCCAACGTCCTTATCGCCGGAGAGAGCGGCACCGGCAAGGAACTGGCGGCGAGGGCCATCCATTACAATTCCCCGCGCAAATCAGCCTCCTTTGTGGCGGTGAACTGCGGCGCGATTCCCGAAACCCTCATCGAGAGCGAGCTGTTTGGCCACACCAAGGGGGCCTTCACCGGCGCCATCGCGGATCGCCCCGGTCTTTTCGAACAGGCAGAGGGGGGCACCCTGTTTCTGGACGAGATAGGTGAGGTCCCTTTGCTGTTGCAGGCGAAGCTTTTGCGTGTACTGCAGGAACGGGAATTCCGTAGAGTCGGGGGCGCCGCTTCGCTCAAAGCCGACGTGCGCATCGTCGCGGCATCGAACCGTAACCTCGAGGAGCAGGTCCGCGAGGGGAGCTTTCGTGAAGACCTCTTCTACCGCCTCAACGTGGTCCAGATTCGTATGCCCTCCCTCAAGGAGAGAAGCGAGGACATCCCGGCGCTGGTCGAGCATTTTTACAAGAAGTACTCCATCTGGTCGGGCACCGGCGACATCATCACCCCTGATGCCATGCGCGTTCTCTTCAACTACCCCTTCCCTGGCAACGTGCGCGAGCTCGAGAACCTGGTGGAGCGCTGCGTCGTGCTCGGCAGCAGGGTGATCGCCCTCGACTGCCTCCCGCCCGCCGTGCGCGAGCACAGGATCTCCTCCCCAGCACCGGACGGGATAGGCATCCCGGAGGAGGGGATGGACCTGCAGGCTTATTTGGACAACCTGGAACAGAAGCTCTTGGTGCAGGCACTGGATAAGTGTGGAGGAGTGAAGAAGCGTGCGGCAGCCTTGCTCGGCATGACCTTCCGTTCCTTCCGCTACCGCCTGGCAAAGTTCGGCATGGATGAAGAGTGACTGACAAAAAACGTCACCATCTGGTTGCCAAAATTGTCGCTGTGACGTTTTTGGGCTTTTGTATCCGATCCGGCTGTTGATGCAAAGTCTTTCTATTTACTCTGTTTATCTCTTTTTCTTGGTTTTGGCCTACATGTTGCTCTCTAGAGCACGTCTTGCGGTACCGATGATCTACCCAGATCTATCAATCGGCAATCCATCAACGAAAAGGAGAAACAAATGTTAAACAAAATCAGAAGCAACAAAGGCTTCACCCTGATCGAGCTCTTGATCGTCGTCGCGATCATCGGCATCCTGGCCGCCATCGCGATTCCGCAGTTCTCCGCTTACCGCGAGAAGGCCTTCAACGCTGCTTCCAACTCCGACCTGAAGAACTGGAAAACCGGACAGGAAGCGTACTATGCTGACGTGCAGACCTACCCGGCATACTACGAATACAACTAATACCAATAACCAGATCTGCTAATCGGAGGATAAAATGAAAAAGGTTCTCGCCTTAACGCTGCTCTCGCTTTCGTTCGCTTCGTCATACGCTTTCGCCGGCCAGGGTACTGCCGGCACCGTTCTCGGCAGCCATGCCGTAACCGGTCCCGCCGTTTCTATCTATGGCGGCAACACCCAGCAGAATGCTACCGACGCTAAAAGCCCGCTGATCAAGCTGTCTTCCAAAGTAAGCGCTATCGTCAACTATGACACCACCAACCAGGGTACCGGTCAGAGCTCCAGCTACGCGATCGGCACCAAGCATGTAGACGGCTCGAAGGTATTCGGCACCGCGAACGATTCGACCACCATCTACTTCAAGCAAAATGCCAGCGGGACCATCCTTGATCCGGCTGTTTTCGGCACTCTCTTGAACAACTCCAACTTCATCACCACCGGTTGGACTGCCTACTAAGCCGAACTGGTACCGATTGGATTCACGGAGAACGGGATGCTTCGGCATCCCGTTTTCTATCGTAGACCGGATTTTTTTGTCCGCCTGTGGCTCACTATCCCTTTTTAAAATGAGGAGCGCTGATAAGCGGTATGCTCAACACAGTTGCTGTTAACCTGCGTGCGATCTTTCGGGACAGGGTTTTTCACGGCATTGTAGTCGTTGCCCTGTTGTTCGTGCTAATCCCTTCGGTCAGCTCACTTTCCATGCGGCAAGTGACTGAGCTCTCGATTACCTTGTCGCTTTCTCTGCTTTCTGTAATTCTTCTCCTGCTGTCAGTCTCCCTGGGCGCTACCTCGCTGTGGAAGGATATCGAGCGGCGTTATACCTACAGCGTACTCAGTCTTCCGCTCAGTCGCAGTGCCTACCTCGTGGGTAAATTCGTAGCGGTTGCCCTGTTTTTGCTCCTGGCGACGCTCGTGCTTGGCACGGTCGCGTGCTGCATGATCTGGCTCGCCTCGGGAATTTATCCTGCTGATCGACCTATCGTCTGGATTAATCTGGTTTTGTGTATTGGGGCCGATCTGTTGAAATACGTCATGCTGGTCGCCTACGCCTTTTTGTTTTCCACGGTCAGTACCTCGTTTTTTCTCCCCATTTTTGGCACCATTTCCGTGTTTCTTGCCGGAAACGCCTCTCAGCAGGCCTACGACTATGTCCATTCTCCACTGGCCAAGACGTTGTCTCCAGTGGTTAAACAGGCGGCCTCGTTTCTCTACTACCTGCTGCCCAATTTCAGCGCCTTCAACCTCAGGATCAACGCCATTTACGGGATTCCCCTGTCGATGAAAGCCGTGGCCCTTCCTGTCATGTACTTCTGCATCTACACGACCCTGCTGGTGATCTTGGCAACGGTTATTTTCACCCGACGCGAGATGAAATGATGCCCAAAACGGTGCGGAAACTTTTTCTTGTTGTCCCCATGCTCCTGGCGGGCTATTTGGTTGTCGTCTTCGCTCTTGCCGATTACATGAGAAGCAAGCCATTCGTGGAAAAACTCGGGTATGTACCGAGCGTCAACACCATGAAGGTCATGTCGGCCGATCACCGGGAAACAGTCGGGGCCTTATTGATGCTGAAGGTCCTGATGTATTACGGCGGGCTGGTGGAGAAGGCAAACAACGAACTGGAGATGCCGGTTGATTACCCCGCCATGTCGCGCACCATCGATGCGAGCCTGAAGCTGGACCCCTACAACATGGATGGCTACTATTTCGCCCAGGCCATTCTCACCTGGAACGTAGGGCAGGTCGCTCTTGCCAACATGTTCTTGGAGCGCGGCATGGAATATCGTGACTGGGACTGGCAGCTTCCCTACTTTGTCGGATTCAACTATGCCTATTTCCTGAAGGACTATGGACGTGCCGCCAAATACTACCGCCGTGCGGCGGACCTGAGCGGCAATAACATGTTTATCAATTTGGCTGGTCGTTACATGCAGCGTTCCGGCAGTACCGAAATGGCCATTGTCTACCTCGGCAACATGGCGAGAAACTCGCGTGACCAGGGCGTGAAAAAGTCGCTCCTTATCCGCCAGTCAGCCTTCATCAGGGTGCTGGAGCTGGAAAAGGCGCGCGATGCTTTTGTAAAGCAGCGCGGTGTACTGCCCGCATCACTGGAGATCTTGGTGCGTGAGGGCTTTTTGCGTGCGCTTCCCAGGGATCCGTATGGCGGGAAATTCATCCTGCAAAGTGATGGCAGCATCAGCTCTACGAGCGGTTTCTCTTTCTCCGGTGTGAAAAAATGAGTCGAGGTCCGAGGCGGAAATGCACGCGATAGAATTCAACGAATTAAACAAGGTATTCCAGGGGAAAAAGAAGGTCACCGTCAACGCATTGAAATCCCTGTCACTGCAGGTTGACCAGGGCGAGGTGTTCGGCTTTCTCGGTCCCAACGGTGCTGGCAAAAGCACTTCGATCAAGATTTTGCTGGGCCTTATCCGCAGCACCTCCGGCTCCGCTCGGATCATGGGGGTCGACGTCACCGAGAAATCTTCCCGTTCCGAGGTGGGCTTTCTCCCCGAGAATCCCTCTTTTTATGATTTTCTCACCGGCGAAGAGTACTTGCGCTTTGTCGGCAAGAGCTTCAAAATGTCCCCGGCCGAAATTTCCACCAGAAGTGGCGAAGTCCTGGAGCGTCTCGATCTTTTGGAGGCCCGCAAACGCCCGATCCGTAGCTACAGCAAGGGGATGGTGCAGCGGCTGGGTCTGGCCCAGACGCTGATACATGATCCAGCGGTATATGTTCTCGACGAGCCGATGAGCGGCCTGGACCCGATCGGTCGGGCGCTGGTGAAGGATATCATCCGCGAGCTCAAAGAGCGCGGCAAGACCGTCTTTTTCAGCACACATATCACTGCTGACGTGGAAGCCGTGTGCGACCGGGTCGGCGTCATCAACAAAGGCGTCCTTCTCGCCGTCGATACTGTGTCCGGCATCCTCGAGCGTGGAGTCGAGGGGTACACCGTGCGACTCCTCAATCCTGACGGCACAACCGAGGAGCGAGTTGTGGCCAAAGCCGATCTGCAGGATTTCATCGAGAGGTCGATAGAGCAGCGGTGCTCCATCGAACGGGTGGAGCCCAAAAGGAAGGACATGGAAGCATTTTTTCTGGAAATGGTGTCATCAAAGCAGACCTCGGGATGAAACTCAAACCCTGCTATCAGATACTTCTTCTGGCGGCTGTCGTCCTTTGTGTCTATTACCCGGCACTCTCTGCTGGTACATGTTCAGTCGACGACCCGCGCATCATCGCAGCCTACGACCCCGGCGCGGGCAAGACATTAACAGGTTTGTTCCGTCCCGGCGGAAGTTACTACTACAGGCCCCTGGTAGAACTGTCCTATTACCTGGACAACCTTCTCTGGAGCATGCATCCCCGATTCATGCATCTGGAAAACATCCTGTTCCATGCACTGAGCACCGTGCTGTTGTTCCTGATCGGTAGGCAACTGGCAGGTGCCTGGTCCATCAAAGCACCGTGTTTTCCGCTGGCTGCTGCCATTCTTTTCGCCGTTCATCCCGTCAACGCAGAACCTGTAACATGGATCGCCGGCCGTACCGACCCCTTGGCTGCGGTTTTTGTCCTCGCCGCGCTCTGGTGTCTGTTGCGGTGCCTCAGCACGGACCGGCTTCCCTTTCTTTACGCGGCCTTGCTGCTGTTCGTTTTGGGGGTGCTGGCCAAGGAGATCGCGATTTGTTTCTTGCCGGCCGCGATGCTGCTGACCTTCTACTGGCCGTCCCCTGCCCGGTACAGGCGGACCGCTATTGTCGTTTTGGCTGGAGTTGCCGCCTGCTGCATGTTACTGCTGGTTACCTTCGCCGCGCTTAGCCCGACTCTCAGCGCCAGCAACTTGCTGAGCAACCAGGGCGGTGGAGCGCTCACGGCTTTGCAAACCGTCACCTCGGCACTGGGCTTCTATCTGAAAAAACTGCTGATGCCGCTTCCCCTCAATTTTGCTATCGATACCGTCTCAGTGCTCTATCTGGTACCCGCCATCCTCTCATTACTGCTGTTGCCGTTCTGGCTGAAGACGCGTAGCATGGCCGCCGTGCTTGCCGCAGCTTGCGTCATCTTTTTGCTCCCCGCCCTTGCGGTCTCGCTGGGCCATGTCGCATGGACTCCGTTTGCCGAGCGCTACCTTTATCTTCCCTCGGCGTTCATGTGCCTGGGGGTTGCCGGCCAGGCCTCGGTTTTTCTGGAGAAGGCCAATCGGCAGCAGTGGTTGCTGCCCACGGTCGTTGCCATCGCTGTCGTCGCGGGCACTTTGACGGTGCAGCGCACCTTGGTATGGCAGGACAACCTTACTCTTTTCCGGGACACGGTGCGTAAGTCCCCTGGCTTTGCAGGAGCACACCTCGAGCTCGGCGTCGCTCTTTTATTAAAGGGAGAACTGCAGCAGGGGCGCAGCGAAATCGAGACGGCCGAACGGCTGAACCATCGGGCATCGATCGCTGACCTCATCAAGAAAGACCTGATGTCGGTGCGGCTTGATGTGGGAGATTATCAGGGCGCACGGGACTATTTTTACCGCAATTTTTCCCTCAAGGAGCAGGCCGGCCCGGAATTCCTGCAGCTGCTGGCCAAGGCCGATGACAGCCTTGCCCGGCAGGCCGCCGACGCCGCGGTCAGGGACGCAATTTACCGCGACCTGATCGATACCTACCGGTTGATGTACCTGAAGACGCATGATCCCTTCAACCTCTACCAGAGCGGTAAGGTGGCGCAAAAGCGCGGCGATGTTGCCGGGGCCATGTCCTACTTCCGCCAGGCGGTGCGGGAAGCCTCTGCCGATACGCACTACCGTGCGGCAGCGGCGAAAATGCTGCAAAAGCTGGAGGTCGGACAGTGATGAGGGCTTATCTCACCTTGCTGCGTCCCGCTCAGTGGTTGAAAAACCTGATGCTTTTCTTCCCTCCTTTTCTGGGCGGTCAAATTTTGTCACCAGCACAGACAGCCACGGGGATCACTGCTTTTTCCGCATTTTGCCTCGTTTCCAGCGCTGGATACCTCGTCAACGACATACGGGACCGGGCACGTGACGCGTGCCACCCCACCAAGAACAAGCGACCTCTGGCAACCGGTGAGGTGAGTGTCAGTCGCGCCGCTTTGCTTGCGCTGGCATTTTTTATCGGCGGCCTTGCGTTAGGGAGCCGGGTCAACCTGGCTTTCATCGCGCTGCTGTCCGCTTATGTCATGGTCACCTTGTCCTATTCCATGATCCTCAAGTCCTTCGCACTGGTTGATCTCTTTTGCATCTCGGCCGGTTTCCTGCTACGTCTTCAGGCCGGCGGCGAAGTCTTCCATATCGTCATTTCCCCCTGGCTCTTTATGAGTGTGTTTTTGCTGTCGATCTTTCTCAGCACGGGGAAGCGGCTTTGTGAACACCGGTTGCTGGGTGACGGCGCCTGCGGCCATCGGGAGAACCTGGCCCACTATCCGGCGGGTTTCCTGGAAGGGATGATGTATATGACCGGCGGAGCAGTGCTCGTCACCTATGCCATGTACACCATCAACAGGCACACCCTGATATACAGCGTTCCCCTGTGCTGCTTTGGCCTCTTGCGCTACATGTTCCGGGTGCAGTCGGGGCAAAATGGTGACCCCACCGAATCGCTTTTGAAGGATCCGACGCTCTTCGCCGTTGGCATCGTCTGGGTTGCCCTGGTTGCGTGGAGCATCTACTGGTGAACCGGGTCTACGTCGTTGTTGTCAACTGGAACGGCTGGCGGGACACCCTGGAGTGCCTGGAAAGCCTGCGCGCACTCAGCTACTCCCCCTTGAGCGTCATAGTCTGTGACAACGGCTCGACGGACGATTCGCTGCATCGCCTTCGTGACTGGGTTGATGACCACGACATCGACTGCGCAGAGTACAGTGCCGCCGAGGCGGAGTGCGGCGGCATTGCGGGGCTGGACCCCTGGCTTGTGTTGGTGCGAAACGGAGCGAATTTGGGCTTCGCCGGCGGCAACAATGTTGCGTTGCGCTACGCCCTCTCCCGGGACGATTTCTCCTACGCCTGGCTGCTCAACAACGACACGGTTGTCGATCCCGATGCGCTTGCACACCTGGTGCGGCGCATGGAGGAACAGCCCTCCATCGGCATGTGCGGCTCGACCATCCGCTACTACGAGGACCGGGACAAGGTGCAGGCACTGGGTGGGGGGCATTACTGCCGCTTCGTCGGCCTTCCCTGGCACTACGGCCGATTCTGGGGAGGGCGCACCGAGCGGGGCAGAGCGGAGCGGTGGATGAACTACGTGGAAGGTGCGTCCCTCATGGTCTCCCGACGCTTTCTCAAGGAGGTGGGGCTCATGTCCGAGGACTACTTCCTCTACTTCGAGGAGGCGGACTGGGCGGAGCGGGCGAAGGGACGCTTCGAGCTCGGCTTTGCGCCGCGGAGCCTTGTCTATCACAAGGTGGGCCGCAGCATTGGCACCAGCAGCAACCCGCGCCGCAAGAGCTACACCTGCGACTTCTACAACGTGCGCAACCGCATCCTGTTCACCCGGCGCTACTATCCCTACGCGCTGCCGACCGTCTACCTGGTGCTGGTCGGGGGACTGCTGCTGCGCATACTGCTGGGACGCTTCGATCACGCTGCCATGGTGCTGCGGCTCATCCTGGGCAGGGCGAAGCGATGAGCAAGGAGCCGCGCATCTCCATCGTGACCGTGGTGCGTAACGCCGCGAGCGAGCTCGAAGATACCATCCTCAGCGTGCTGGAGCAAAAGCGCACCAGAGCCATAGACTACCTCATTATCGATGGTGGCTCCACCGACGGTACGCTGCAGGTCATCAAGAGGTACGCAGACCGGTTGCATTACTGGGTGAGCGAACCGGATCGCGGCACGTACGACGCCATGAACAAGGGGTGGCGTGCTGCAGACCCCGAGAGCTCCATCCTCTTTCTCGGCGCGGGGGACCGGGTGATCTCCCTGCCGGAGCGTCTTGATGCCTACGCCCCCGGCGATGTTCTCTACGGTGCGGTGCAGATGGGGCCGGGGCGGGTCTTTCACCCGAGAGCCGACTGGCACTTGAGGCTCTACAACACCCTGCACCACCAGGCGCTCCTCGTGCCCAAGCGGCTGCACCCCGAGCCACCATTTGACTGCCGTTACCCGGTGTACGCCGACTTCGATTTCAATCAGAGAATGAAAAAAGACGGGGTCAATTTTGTCTTCTGTCCACAGTTGATCGGCTATGCCAGCCCGGGCGGGGTGAGCGATCGCCCACGTTTCACCGAAACTTTGCGGATTGTGAGGGCAAATTTCGGTTTTTGCTGGGCGGCACTGGCCATTTCAGGTTATTATGCCACGAGGATTTTGCCGCTAATGAAGAAGCTGCGTCCCATACGCGGCGTTTAACACCACAAAGAGGCCATGGCCATAGAAGAAACCTCACAACCTGACCTATTACTCATCGAGCCTGACGCACCGGCGCTGCATTACTGGCGTGACCTCTGGAGGTACCGGGAACTGCTCTGGTTCCTGGTCTGGCGCGACGTGATGGTCCGCTACAAGCAGACCGCCATCGGAGTGATCTGGACCGTGCTGCGTCCCCTGCTGGCCATGGCTGCCTTCACCGTTGTCTTCGGCGTCCTCGCCAAGATGCCTTCAGGGGACGTCCCTTATCCGTTGCTGGTGTTCGCCGGGCTGCTCCCGTGGACCTTCTTCGCCAATGCCCTCTCCGAGAGTTCCGGTTCCCTGGTGGGTAACGCCAACCTGCTCACCAAGGTCTATTTCCCGCGCCTGATCGTGCCCTTGGGGAGCATCCTGGCTAGTGTCGTCGACCTCGTCGTCTCGCTAGCTCTCATGGGAGGACTGATGCTCTGGTATGGCTTCCTGCCCGGCTGGCGCCTCGCCGCGCTACCGTTGTTCCTGCTTCTTTGCTCCCTGTTCCTTTGCGGGGCGGGACTTTGGTTCGCCGCGCTCAACGTAAAGTACCGCGACTTCCGCTACCTAGTTCCCTTCCTGCTCCAGTTCGGACTCTACGTCTCGCCTGTTGGATTTTCCAGCGCCGTGGTGCCCGAATCCTGGCGCCTTCTGTATTCGCTCAACCCCATGGTCGGCGTCATCGATGGCTTCCGGTGGGCGCTCCTTGGAGGGCGGGGCGAGGTCTTTTGGCCCGGGGTTGCGCTCTCCACGCTTCTCTCCCTGCTCCTTCTCGTCAGCGGGGTGTGGTTCTTCCGCAGGACCGAGCGCATTCTGGCGGACGTGATATGACGGCTCCCGTGATCACCGTGGAAAATCTAGGCAAGAAGTACCTTGTCTCGCATGGTCAGAGGGAGCAGTACCTAGCCCTGCGCGACGTGATTGCCGGCGGCTTTGCCTCCGTGTTCAGGCGCCTTGGCAATTTTCCTGGTGCGGCGCCTTGCCAAGAGGAGTTCTGGGCTCTCAGGGATGTCTCGTTCAAGGTGGAGCCGGGCGAGCGCATCGGCATAATCGGCCGCAACGGAGCTGGGAAATCGACCCTGCTCAAGGTGCTAAGCCGCATCACGCAGCCTACCATGGGGGCGATCCGCATCAGGGGCAGGGTGGCGAGCCTTCTGGAAGTCGGCACCGGCTTCCACCCCGAATTGAGCGGTCGCGAGAACATCTTCCTGAACGGGGCCATTCTTGGGATGCGGAGCGCAGAGATTAAGCGCAAGTTCGACGAGATCGTCGACTTCGCCGAGATCGAACGTTTCCTTGACACTCCGGTCAAGCGTTACTCCTCGGGAATGTACGTGCGGTTAGCCTTCGCAGTGGCCGCCCACCTGGAGCCGGAGATCCTAGTGGTGGATGAGGTACTCGCTGTCGGTGACGCTCAGTTCCAGAAGAAGTGCCTCGGCAAGATGGAGGCTGTGGGGCGTGACGGGCGGACTATCCTGTTCGTCAGCCACAACATGGGGCTGGTCCAACAGCTCTGCAACAAGGGGCTCTTCATCGAGAAGGGTAAGATCGCTTGTTTCGGGACTACGGCAGATGCCGTGCAGAATTACCTCGCCATGGGGCTCGACGCGCACTCCAGCCAAGTCGATCTTTCCCGGCATCCCAACCGTCTTTCCGGAATGAGACCGGTCATGCGGCAGATCTCGCTTTGCGACGGCTGCGGCTTGCCGACCAACGAGTTCAGCCAGAATGACACCATCAGGTTCCGGATCTGCTATGATGCCGGGGACGTGGCGCTGGCTGGGGCCGGTTTTATCATACACACCCAGGATGGGATCCGGGTGGCATCTGGAAATACCTACATGGCGTTCCAGCCCCCGCACAGGATCCCCGGACGCGGTGCCGTCGCTTTTTCGCTGCTAGCCCGGCAGTTCACCCCCGGCTCCTACACCCTCACCGTGTCGCTCGGTTCCCACCAGGGAGCCTTGGAGGACAAGGTGGAGCATTGCTTGGGGTTCAAGATCAGCCAGGCCGACATTTACGGGACCGGCTATCTGCTGACCAAGGAGGACGGGGTGGCCTCTCTTGTCTTCCAGGCTGACCTGGAGGAGACGGGCGCGTCGAGAGGAGCGGCCGTATGATGTCCTCCCCCTCTTCGGGCGGCGTCGGTCAGGCCGGGGGGGGGCTCCCCTTGCGCCGGCTGCTCAAGGGTATGCTTTTGCCCCTTCTGGACCGCGTCGGACTCAGCCGGGCGCAGCTCGACCGTCGACTGGCGGTGAGGCGCATCGACAAAGAAGTTGCCGCCAGGGTCCATGCAGTTCATTTTCCAGTTGCCGAAGCGGACCGGGCACTTCAGACAGCCCGAGACAGGGTCGTGGCGTTCGTGAAACGACACCAGGTCGGTGAATTTAGCTATCTCTACGCCCTCAGCACCACGCGGCCCACACTCTACTCCTCGGTGTACGCCTGCCTCACCCTGTCCCTGATTTCAAAGCTCGAAGAGCCCACAGTGGACAGGAAACGCTGGGCCGCCTACTTCGACTCCTTCCAGTCGGCCGAGGACGGGCTGTTTTACGACCCCGTGGTGCACAACGGGTTGTACGGCGATACCGACTGGTGGGGGGCGCGGCATCTTGCTCTGCACATGATCAGCGCCTACACGGACCTGGGCGCTAAGCCCCGGTACCCTTTCAGTTTCCTCGAGCCCTACTGTGACCTGAAACGGCTGAGGGCGTGGCTGGACCGGTCGGACTGGGATGCGTCCTTTGCCCATGAAGACGACGTCGACAACAAGATCATGAACATCGGCTCTCTGCTGCAGTACCAGCGCGACACCTGGGGCGATGGCCGTGCTGAGGAGGCTGTTCGCTATCTGCAACACTACCTTAAGGAACGGGTCAACCCGGAGACCGGCATGTGGGGTAGGTGGGAGACCGACGATCCCGTGCAGCGCTCCCGGATGGTCCAATTCGCCTATCACCTGTACCCGCTGTTTTTCTACGACAGCCAGAGCGTGGAGCATCCTGGCGCCATCGTGGACCAAGTCCTCAAGACGCAGAGCCCGCTGGGCGGTTTCGGTGTGCCGGCCAACTCCAGCGCCTGTGAGGATATTGATTCGATTTACATCCTTTGCCGCCTGGCCCCGGTGCTTCCCGAGAGGAGGGCGGAGATTGACGAGGCGCTGGGCCGCGCCCTGAAGTGGGTAATCTGCAACCAAGTCGAGGACGACGGTTTCGTCTTCAGGCTTTGCGAAACGATGACCTATGGTCATCAGGAAATGTCGAGCGGCGTGAACCAAGGCGCCATGTTTCCCACTTGGTTCAGAACCCTATCCCTGGCCTATTTGGCTCGGCACTTCTCATGCGGGGGGTTCCATATCACCCCGGCTCCCGGGCTGGAGAACTGACAGTATGATGGCGGACCTGAAGATTCAGCAACGCATACAGGAAGAGGAATACCTGTTCCCGTACCATTACATCGGGCAGTACCGGGACGGCACGTTCCGGCATTTTCTCCTCGATACCTGGGCGGTCAACTACTGCTCCACTATTGAGTACCTGATCGCTAAGATCGGTGAGGGGGGGCGGGCGGGTCGGATAGTCGATATCGGCTGCGGGGACGGTCGTTTCAGCCGTGAGCTTTCACTGGCCCTTCCCGGGTCCCGCGTCGTCGGTATCGATTACTCCAGCCGGGCCGTGGCCCTCGCTGCGGCCATGAATGCAGACGCCGCGAACCTCGAGTTCCTGTGCGAGGAGATCACCGGCGAGCATGGGCTGAAGCCCTTCGATGCGGCCGTGCTGATGGAGGTGCTGGAGCACATACCGCAAGACGCCGTTGCGGCATTCATAGCCTCGGTGAGGGGGCTGCTGAAGCGGTCAGGCGTCCTGTACCTTACGGTACCGCACCTGAACAAGCCGCTTGAGGAGAAACACTTCCAGCACTTCTGCGTCGAGTCGCTTTGCCGGCACCTTGAGCCGCACTTCGAGGTGGTGGAAACGGTACCTTTCGAGAGGATGAGCCCGCTCCGCGACCTGCTCTTATGGACACTGTCCAACCGGTTTTTCATTCTGAACCACCCCGGTCTTCTTTCCGCGCTGTACCGCTGGTACAAAAGTGTGCTTTTCCACTGCACCGGTGAAGAGGAGTGCCAGCGGATTTTCGTGAGGGCTGTAGCGAAGTAGGCGTTGTTGGTCCGCAGCCGGAGAGGCCGCTCAGGCTTATACACCTGCGACCATTTTTCTGGGGTTATATATGGACGTCGCAGTAATAATACCGACACATAACCGCACCGCTTATCTCTTGGAACTGCTGGCTGCGCTTGAGAACCAGACCTTGAACCCCACCCGGTTCCAGGTCGTCGTGGTCGACAACGGCTCTGATGGAGAATGCCGTCGGGCAGCTGCAGCGCTTAAGGGGTGCACGCCCTTCAGGTTCAGCTATCTGCACGAGCCGGTTCCCGGACTCCACAACGCTCGTCATGCAGGGATGAGGGCAGCGGAATGCGACCTGCTCGTGTTTGCAGACGACGACATCATCCCTTTCGATACCTGGCTCGAGGCGATATGCGAGGCATTCGCGAAGCCGGACGTTCGACTCGTCGGTGGGAAGAACCTTCCCTTGTGGGAAACGCCTCCCCCCCGCTGGCTGGAGAGGATGTGGAGCCGCCAAAAAGGGGATCGGATCCTTGGAGAACTGAGCATCCTGGACCTCGGTGAACTCGGGCGAGACATCGACGCCTCACTCGTTTGGGGCTGTAATTTCGCCGTGAGTAGAACTCTGCTTCAGGAAGCCGGGGGGTTCCATCCCGACGGGATGCCTTGGGAGCTGATCCACCTGCGGGGAGACGGTGAAACGCACGTCAGCAACTACATGTCCGAGAAGGGGTACCGTGCCTTCTACCATCCCGAGGCGAGCGTGCGACACCGAGTCCCGAAAGAGCGGATGACGCTGGCGTACTTCAAGAAAAGGGCCTACAGCCAAGGGATCTCCGACTCCTTCAGAGACTTGAGGATTAGCCGCGGCGTTCTTGCTGCGGCAGGATCTTCCCCTAAGCCGGGGGAGATACCGCGTTTGTGGGAAGCCGTCAGGAAAGCCCTGGGGGTGGGGGGGGGGCTGTCCGACAGGGCAAGGGTTGAAAAAGAGACAGCGGCAGCTTATCGGAAAGGCTATGGCTTCCACCAAGCGCTTTTCACAAAGGACGAGAAGATCCGAGAATGGGTTTTGAAAACCGACTACTTATGACGCGTGTTGAACATCGGCGATAGAATCAGGCGCCGTATAGGTGAATGTTCCTGCTGGCTCAGGTCCGCCCCGAAAAGGTACCGAACTGGAGCGTAACGAATACGAACTTGCGGCGCTAGGCTTCGAGGTAACCGGGCACCTCCCCTCGTCCGATGCCTTGCGGTCGCTGGGATGAGCTACCGGTTGCTTGCCTTGAGGAACAAGGCGGAGCTTGGTGAAGGTGTGTACTCACTTCATCATGGAAATCGTACAGTGAATCCATCCAAAGGACTACCTCATGATGATCGAAAGAATTGAAAACGAAGGTGAACTCCTGGCTATAGTGCTGAGACGGGATTACTCCTACCCCGGCATTAAATTCTTCACCCCGGACGATTTCTCGCAACAGCTCGCCTACATGAGGCACCCCGCCGGAAAGGTCATCGAGCCGCACGTCCACAACCGCGTGCAGCGCGAGGTGCACCTCACCCAGGAGGTTCTCGTGCTGAAGCGGGGGAGGCTCAGGGTGGATTTCTTCGACCAAGCCGCGAGGTACCTGAACAGCCGCATCCTCGAGGCGGGTGACGTGATCTTGCTGGCAGGGGGAGGGCACGGTTTCCAGGCTCTAGAGGAGATCGAGATGATAGAGGTGAAGCAGGGGCCCTATGCCGGGGAGTCCGACAAGACGCGGTTTAGGGGGGTTGATCCGGCCGATATCCTGGTCGTGGAGCACTCATGAAAAACAACGACTTCATCCCTGTGAACGAGCCTCTGTTGGACGGCAACGAGAAGAAGTACCTTTGCGAATGCATTGATTCCGGATGGATCTCTTCCGAGGGGCCCTTCGTCGCCGCTTTCGAGGAACGCTTCGCCGCCAAGGTCGGAAGGAGATACGGCATCGCCGTCACCAACGGGACCACCGCCTTGGAGGCTGCCGTCGCCGCGCTCGAACTTCCAGCCGGCAGCGAGGTGATCATCCCCACCTTTACCATCATCTCCTGCGCATCTGCAGTTGTCCGCGCCGGCCTTGTTCCCGTCGTGGTCGACTGCGATGCCGTAACCTGGAACATGGACGTCACGTCGATCGAGAAGCTGATCACCCCGCGGACATCCGCGGTGATGGCCGTGCACATATATGGCCTGCCAGTGGACATGAAGCCGCTTTTGGAGCTGGCCAGGAGATATTCGCTGCGCGTCATCGAGGACGCGGCGCAGGCGCACGGCCTAGTCTGCGACGGACGCCCCTGCGGCAGTTTCGGTGACCTGAGCACTTTCAGCTTCTATCCGAACAAGCTGGTGACCACCGGCGAAGGGGGGATGGTGCTCACGGACGATGCCGCGTTGGCCGAGCGCTGCCGGTCGCTGCGTAACCTTTGCTTTCAGCCGCGACAGCGTTTCGTTCACGAGGAACTGGGCTACAACTTCCGGATGACCAACATGCAGGCCGCTGTGGGACTGGCCCAACTGGAGCGCTTGGACGAGTTCGTCGCCAGGAAGCGGGAGATGGGGCGGCGTTACCAAGACCTGCTGGCCGACCTCCCCGGCCTGCAGCTGCCGCCGGAGAATACTCATTACGCCTCCAACGCCTACTGGGTCTACGGGGTGGTGCTGCGGGATGTGACCAGGGAGGACGCGGCACAGGTCATGACGCGCCTGGCCGAACGGCAGGTCCAGACACGGCCCTTCTTCTATCCCATGCACGAGCAGCCGGTCTTGCGCCGGATGGGGCTGTTCGAGGACGCTTGTTGTCCTGTAGCCGAAACCATTGCTCGCAGTGGTTTCTATCTCCCCAGCGGGCTTGCGCTGACCCTGGAACAGATGGAACGAGTGTCCCGAGCCGTGCACGAGGTACTGTCGTGAATCCCTTCGGTGCCTACTCCCGCTACTACGACCTTCTGTACCGCGACAAAGATTATCGCGGAGAAACAGAGTTCATACGCACCCTCTTGGGTCGGCACCGTCCTGGAACGGAGTCGATTCTCGAGCTTGGCTGCGGCACCGGCATACATGCGGCTCTGCTGGCAGGTGAAGGCTTCAATGTGCACGGCGTGGACCGCAGCGTCGAGATGCTTGAACAGGCCCAGATTAGAAAGAACGGTCTTCCAGCTGCGGCCTTGTCGCGTCTTCACTTTTCCCCTGGCGACCTGCGCACCTTCAGGTGCGGCGAAAAATTCGACGCGGTTCTCGCGCTGTTCCACGTTATGAGTTATCAAACGACCGACCACGATCTTTGCGCCGCCTTTGCCACAGCGAAGGCGCACCTGCGGGAGGGGGGGGTCTTCATCTTCGACTGCTGGTACGGCCCCGCTGTGCTACTGGAGTTACCGGAGACGAGGGTGAAACGGCTGGAGGACGAAGAGATCGAGGCGACCCGGATCGCCGAGCCGGTCCTGCATCTGAATCGCAACTGCGTCGATGTCCGCTATCAGGTCCTGATACGCGAGAGGTCTTCCAACCGGATAGAAACGCTCAACGAATCGCACATGATGCGCTACCTTTTCCTTCCTGAAATCGAAACTCTATTCAAAAGAGCCGGGATGCGGCTTGCTTTCTCCTGTGAGTGGATGACCGGCAAAGAGCCCGGTGGTGACACCTGGGGCGTTTGCTTTGGAGGGGTTCTGTGACCGGTCCCGCCACTGCGATGATCTGCTACCAGTACGCCTTCAAGATCTCACCGACGCTGAAGAACATCTGTTCCTACCTTCATGACGCAGAGGGAACCGCTGTCGATCTCTATGTGGAGAGCACCTACTGCCGGGAGGCTGAGCCCTGCCAGTGGGCCGGTGTGCGGGTAATCGACAGCGGGGCCGATCCGCTTTACAGGTACTTTGGGGGGCCGGTGCTGCGCATGGACCGGAGAAGGCAGTACCTACGCGTGCTGGAGAAAAACATCGGACGCTACCGGAGGTTCTTCGCCGTCGATTTTCAGGCCGTGCAGATGCTGTACGAGGTGGGAGCGGATCTCTCCCGCGTCGTCTTTCTTTCGCTGGAGAGCAGCGACTACATGTTCCGGTACGACAAGGCTCACGTCACCGAATTGCTGACCCGGTGTGCCGTGCGCGTCGTGCAAAGCAGGGAACGGGGTGACGATCTCAACAAGTACTTGTGCACTGAACTCCTTTTCGAGTACCTTCCGGTTTCCAGCCGTTATCAGCCGCTTCCGCCTGCGCCGCCGCCGGGGAAACTGCGCCTCCTGTACACCGGATACTTCGCCGAGTGGGCCTGTCTGACCGAGTTCCTGGAGGCCTACCGGAAATCCGGCGTGCACGAGCGCACGGCTTTACTGTTGCAGGGGCATGCACTTGGAACGGAGAACTACCTGGTACAGGTTGCGGAACTGGCTGCCGCCTTGCCTGATGCTGCCGTCGACAGCTCCTACTACACCGACGCGGCACATGCCAGCCTGATCGCGGGGTACGACGCCGGACTCGCTTTTTACCAGAACCTCACAGGGAGTTCCAACTTCGACAACCTGATCCTTTCGTCAGGAAAGATCGCAGCGTATCTCTGGAGCGGCCTCCCGGTTCTGACTAACATCCGTTGTGACCTCTCCGACCGTCCGCCCTTTGTGTACGTCGACTTGGAGGACCCCACAACACTGAAACGGGCGGTGGACCTGGTCGACAGGGAGAGGGACGCCTTCAGGCGGGCTGCCTACGAGATGGCGAACCGCGTCTACGATTTCGATCGCTACATGTCTGTGCTTCATGGAAAGATGCCTGGCCAGGCCACGGCAGGGAAGGTAACTTGAACCGTCGTGGCAAGGGGGACGACAAGGGGCTGCAGGCCGGCAGTTGGAACCAAGAATGCAAGCTTGGCCCTGGCCGGCCCGCTCTGGCGGCGCCTGGTGATTCTCCATGACTAATAGAGGCGAGGCTTGAGATGCAGCTTGAGTTGAAAAAGCGCGCATGCTTTATCCGCGATTTTTGCCGCTACCGAATTCTGGAGCGCGTCAATGGTGGGCGGTTCCCCGTGCTTTGGCAGGACCGATACCCCTGCCTCCACGACAATACCGGCACCACCGGCTTCGATCGCCACTACGTCTACCATCTCGCCTGGGCCGCCAGGGTACTAGCGCAAATCCGGCCGGAAGAGCATTACGACATCTCCTCGTCGCTCTACTTCGCCACCATGGTCTCCGCCTTCATCAAGGTGAGTTTCTTCGATTACCGCCCGGCCGAGCTGCAATTGTCGGGACTAACATCGAATCGCGCCGACCTGTTGAGCCTTCCCTTCGCCGACGCCAGTGTCCGGTCGCTCTCCTGCATGCACGTCGTCGAGCATGTAGGGCTTGGGCGCTACGGCGACCGGCTCGACCCGGAAGGGGACCTGAAGGCGGCGGCCGAACTGAAGAGGGTGCTGGCACCGGGAGGGGACCTTCTTTTCGTGGTCCCGATCGGGAAGCCCCGCATCGCTTTCAACGCACACCGGATCTATTCCTACGACCAGGTCGTCAGCTACTTCGGGGAACTGAACCTGCAGCAATTCGCACTCATCCCCGATGATGCCCAAGGCGGTGGCATCGTGACCGACGCCGCCAGGGAACTGGCCGACGCCCAGAACTACGGTTGCGGCTGCTTCTGGTTCCGAAAGGAGGGAGCGTGATCAGCGCCCAAGGGGGGCAGGGACTGCCTTGCTTCAGCTGCCGCGTGACGACGGGGCATGCCGCAAGCGTTGGCACATCAGGAAGGACGCCATGATCGTCGTGCGACTGGCTGGCGGGCTGGGGAACCAGATGTTCCAGTACGCTGCGGGGCGCCGCCTGGCGCAGCACCACAAGGTCGAGTTGAAGCTCGACCTCTCGGAGCTGGAAAACTGTCCTGCCGGCTGCACTCCCAGGACCTTCCAGCTCAACACCTTGAACATCTCGGCCGGCATCGCCTCGCCGGAAGAGATCGCCTCCACGTTTTGCCTGCAAGAAACCTTGTGGGGGCTGGCCTGGTCCAAGTTGCGCCAGGTGGTCGGGTTCCCCCGTGCCACCATGGTGACGGAACGGCATTTTCACTTTGACCCTCGGGTCCTGTCCGCCCCCCGACAGAGTTACCTCGTGGGGTACTGGCAGTCGGAGAAGTACTTCGACGAGGTCTCCGATGCGCTGCGCCGTGAGTTCACCTGCCGGGAGCCCCTTAGTGGCGAGAACCGGCGCGTGGCCGAGGCGATCGGCGCCTGCAACTCCGTTTCGGTCCACGTGCGTCGCGGCGACTACGTCACCAATCCGGCCAGCAGCGAGACCCACGGCGTCTGCGGGATGGACTACTACCACCCCTGCGTCGAGGAGCTTTGCCGCACGGTGCCTGAACCACACCTGTTCCTTTTCTCGGACGAGCCGGAATGGGTGGAGGCGCATTTCGCCACCGGGTTGCCAACGACCGTCGTCGGCCATAACGGCCCAGAACTGGCCCATGAAGATCTGCGCCTGATGAGCCTTTGCCGGCACAACATCATCGCCAACAGCTCCTTCAGCTGGTGGGGGGCGTGGCTGAACCAGAACCACGGAAAGATCGTGTTCGCACCGAAAAAGTGGCTGCGCGACGAGAGACATGACACCTCGGACGTGGTGCCCGCGGCGTGGCGCAAGCGTTAGTCAGAAAGGCAGGTACCGACCCTCTCATGCATCCCAAGTTCGTTCCGATTCTGCGCTGTCCGGTCACCGGTAGCGGGCTCAGCCTGTCCGTGGAGGAGTACGACGGCAAAGGCATGGTCCGTACCGGCGTCCTCACCGCCGCGGACGGGGTCACCCGCTATCCCGTCGTCAACGGCGTGCCCCGCTTCGTTAGCGCGCAGCGGTACTCCGGGAGTTTCGGCTACGAGTGGCGCCGCTGGCCTCGCGTGCAGTTCGAGGCTGACAACGCGGGGAGGCCGATGCAGGGACACACGGCGCGGATGTTCCGCAGCGTGACCGAGTGGGAGCCTGACCAGTTGAAAGGGAAGCTGGTGGTCGAGTTTGGTTGCGGCTCCGGCCGGTTCCTGGACCAGGTGAGGAGGTGCGGCGGAATCGCCGTGGGGATGGACATGAGTGCCGCCGTCGAGGCGGCGCGCGAGAACTTCAGCGCCGACAGCGACGTCCTGATCGTGCAGGGGGACATCCTCAATCCCCCCTTCCAACCCGGAAGTTTCGACCTTGCCTACAGCATCGGGGTGCTGCACCACACCCCCGATCCCGCCCAAGGTCTGGCGCGACTGGTGAGCATGGTGCGGCCGGGAGGGAAGCTCGCCTGCTGCGTCTATCCCAAGGGAGGGCTGTACGACCACCCGTCGGTGCACTTTCTCAGGAACCTGCATGCAAAGCTCGGCGAGCGCTTGGGTCGCCGCTTCGCCACCGGGGCGGCGCTCGCCTATTCCTACTGCTCCGCCGGCCTGCTTTACCACCTGCTGCGACTGGTGGGAAACGCGCCCCTGCTCGGTCCGCGCGCCGTTTTCGCCCTGGAGACGAGGTTCCTGGTAAACGTCCCGCTCCCGGACCTCCGCTGGCGGATCCTCGACGTCTTTGATGCCATCACCCCGCATTTCGCATCCACGCATACCGGCGAAGAGGTTAAGGGCTGGTTCGCCGCCGCCGGCTGCGGCGACATTAGGCAAACCGTCTGGTGCGCCACTTCCTTCGTTGCGGCGAGGCCGGCGTTGCCGGACGGGTCCGGGTAAGCCATATGTGCGGAATAGCTGGCATAGTCGCGCCCCAGGCGGAGCGTTTCAGGGAGCAGTTGCGGCTCATGACCGATAGCCTGGCCCACCGCGGTCCCGATGGCGCCGGGAGCAGTTTCTTTGCCAACTGCGCCCTCGGACACCGGCGTCTGGCCATCGTGGACCTGGAAGGGGGGCGGCAGCCCATGCTCTCCTCCGACGGCTCTACCGGGATCACCTTCAACGGCGAGATCTACGGCTATCAGGACATCAGGAGATACCTGGAGCCCCACCCGTTTGTAACCTCCTCAGATACCGAGGTGATACTGGCCCTTTACGGCCGTCACGGTCGGGAGATGCTGCGGCGTCTGCCGGGGATGTTCTCCTTCGCCATCTGGGACGACGCCAGGCAGGAACTCTTCTGTGCCCGGGACCGTTTCGGTGAAAAGCCCTTTTACTACGCGGTGGCCCCCGAGGGGGAGCTGGTCTTCGCCTCCGAGCTGAAGGCGATCCTGGCCAGCGGCATGGTGCGCCCGCAGCTGGACCGCCTCTCGCTGGCCCACTACCTGAAGCATCTCTACGTTCCCTGTGACCGGACCATCTACAGCAACATCCACCAACTACCTCCGGCCCACGCGCTGGTCTGGAGCGGGGGAAGGGTCACCGTAAGCAGGTACTGGGAGCTCCCCCCCCCGGCAGCGCCCATCAGTCTCGATGACGCCGTGGAGCGGTTTCGGGAACTAATGGGAAGAGCGATCGAGCGGCAGCTCGTGGCGGACGTGGAGGTGGGCGCCTTCTTGAGCGGCGGACTCGACTCCAGCACCATTGTCGCCCTGGCCAGCGAGCGCGCCGCCAGCCTCAAGACCTTCGCCTTCGGCTTCGGTAAGGAGATTAACGAGCTTCCTTACGCACGGGAGATCGCTGCCCGCTACGGCACGGACCACCGCGAGCTGCTGGCGGACCGGCTCGATCTTCCCTTACTACTGCATGAGATGGCCACGTGCTACGACGAGCCCTTCGCCGACTCCTCCAACATCCCGACTTTCGTGATGTGCCGGGAGGCGGCGCGCACCCTGAAGGTGGTGCTGACCGGGGATGGCGGCGATGAACTCCTGGGGGGGTATTCCTGGTATCGGCCCCTTTACTGGGCTGATTCTGCGGCGGCTCGGGACCGCTGGAAGATGATGCTCGTGGCGCTCGCCTGGGGGGCGTGCCGCAGGACCGGTGTCGGCCTCCCGATGCGGTGGCGGGAGCTTGCCGGGGGCTACCACCTGGGCCGGGAAGCGAGGGAAAGCGCTGAGCTGCACCGTCGCCAGAACGTCTATTTCAGCGACGCCGAGCTTTCCCGATTCGGGCTCGAGCTGCCACCCGTCTCGGCGCCCACCCTCTTCGGAGGGGTGGATGACGCCCTGCGCATGGATCTTTGTGACTACCTTCCCGGTGACATCTTGACCAAGATCGACCGGGCCGCCATGGCGCACGGCCTGGAGTTGCGAGCCCCGTTTCTCGACCTGGAGCTCGCCTCCTTCCTGGCGGGGCTCCCGGTGGCGCTGAAGCTCAGCGATTCCCAGGACAAGATGATCCTGCGCCAGGCCTTCGGGGAGTGCTGGACCCCCGCCGTCCGTTCCCGGGGCAAGCAAGGCTTCGGCGCGCCGGTCGCCGGCTGGATGGCGCAGGACGCCCTGCAGGATATGCTGCACCAGTACCTGCTGCCGCCGGGTGGTAAGCTGGTCGGCTTCTTCGACTCCAAGGAACTCGCCCGGATAGCCGCCGGGCGCGACTACCAAAGCTGGATCTTGCTGGTCCTGGCCATCTGGATGGAGCACCATGACTTCTCCGCCTGAACAGGGACATAGCCAGCCTGCCGTCACGGTGCTGATGCCGGTCCGCAACGCCGAACGCTACCTGGCCGAGGCCATCGACAGCGTGCTGTCCCAGAGCTTCACGGACTTTGAGCTGCTGGTGCTCGACGACGCCTCCTCGGACACAAGCCTCGACCTCTTGCGCGGCTACAGCGATGCCAGGATCCGCGTGGTCCGAAACGACGTCAGACTCGGGGTCGCCGGCGCCCTGAACCGGGGGGCGCAGCTCGCGCGCGGGCGCTACATAGCCCGCATGGACGCTGACGATGTTTCACTGCCGCGGCGGCTGGAGCGCCAAGTGGAATACCTGGAGAGCCACCCTGAGGTCGAGGTGCTGGGGACCTGGGTAGAGCTCATGGGTGCCGACGGCACGGATCTCGGCGCCTGGCAGGCTGACCGCGAGACCGTGACCTGGGATGATATTCGCGGCCGGCTCCCTGTCTGCAACTGCCTGGCCCACCCCAGCGTTATGATGCGCCGTGAGCTGTTGCTGCGCCATCCCTATCACGAGAAGGTGCCGTACGCGCAGGATTACGAGCTATGGCTGCGGCTGGCTGCGCTGGGATGCCGCATGGAGAAACTCGACCAGGTACTGCTCAGGTACCGGGTCCATCAGGAGTCGGTAACCTCGACCAGCAACCGCCAGGAAGCCGACTTCAAGAACGTCAGGATCAAGGCGCTTTGCCTGGCGCAGTGGTGCGCCGGGCGGCTCCCCTCCGGCTCGTTCATCAGGACTTTGATTCAAGAACTGCTGCGTGACTCCTCCCGCCTGCTCTCGGCGCGGGTCAAGGGTGTGGTGCGGGAAGCCCTGGTGCGGGCCGGTATGCTCTGCGGCAACATGCTGCCGGGCACGAGATCCAGGCTCTATTTTTTCTTCCCCTTCTTCCATGTGGGAGGGGCGGAGCGGGTGCATGCCGAGATCGTGAAGCTGGCCTCCGGCGATAATCCCCGCATCGTGATCACCAACAGGTCCCGTAACGCCGCCTTCAAGGACGAGTTCGCTCGCGCCGGTAACCTCTGGGACCTGTCACGGTTGCTGGAGCTGCTTCCCTTGCAGGCTTTTCTGCGCGGCTACCTTGCCGCCGTCATCAACAAAAGCGATGCCGCCCTGGTCTTTGGCTGCAACACGCCTTTTTTCTACACGCTGCTCCCGTATCTGCGCCCCGACGTCAGGGTGGTGGACCTGATCCACGCCTTTGGCGGAGGCATCGAGGAGGTGTCCCTGCCGTACTGCGACCGGATCGACCGGCGCATCGTCATCGACTACCGTACCCTCGAGGACATGAGGCGCCTTTACGCGGCCCGCGGCCTGTCCGAGGACCTCATGGATCGGATCGACGTGGTTGAAAACGGGGTCGCTATCCCGGCCACGAAGCCCGAAAGGACGGCGACGGAGCGGCTCCAGGTTCTCTACGTGGGGCGGGGATCGGAAGAGAAAAGGGTGCATCTGGTGGGACGCATCGCCAGGCTCTGCCATATGCAAGGTGTCCCGGCCGATTTCACCCTTGTCGGAGCGCTCACGGATGCCGTAGCAGCGGCTGACCAGGCCTATTGTCGCTTCGCAGGCGAATTGCCGGACCCGGAAGCGGTCGCCGCAGCGTACCGCGCGAGCGATATCCTGCTGCTCACCTCCGAGAGGGAAGGTTTTCCGATGGTGGTCATGGAAGCCATGGCCAACGGCGTCGTTCCTGCGACGACCGACGTAGGCGGCATCAGCCATCATCTCCGCGACGGCGAAAACGGGTTTATCCTGGGCGATTGCCGTGACGAAGACGGCCTGGTGAGCCGCTTCGCGGCCATCGTCGCGCGGCTGCACCAGGACCGGCGGCTTTTGCACCGGTTGTCCGATGCGGCCTACGCCCATGCCGTCGCCAACTTCTCCGGAAAGGGATTCGACAGTTACTATGGGAAGCTTTTTGACTCCCTCCCCACCATGGGGGACGATCGATGAGACCGCTCCTCTCCGTGGTGGTATGCACCTACAACAGGGAGGCCCTGCTGGGGCACTGCCTGCAGTCGCTTGCCGGGCAAACTCTGGATAATGAGCGTTATGAGGTCCTCGTCATCGACAACAACTCGACGGACGGGACCAGCACGGTCGTCTCTTCCTTCGCGCCGCGCATCCCCAATCTCCGGCTGGTGCACGAACCCCGGCAGGGTGTCAGCCACGCCCGCAACCGCGGCTGGCGCGAAGCACAGGGGGAGCTCGTCGCTTATATCGACGACGATGCCCAGGCATGCCCGGAGTGGTGCGAACGTATCATCGATGCCTTCACCGCCGTGTCGCCGCGACCGGTATCCGTGGGGGGGGAGATCCGGCCCTGGTACGAGGCTGCTCCCCCTTCCTGGTTTAGCGATGAATTTGAACTGCGCACATGGGGAAAGAGCGCCGGCTTCCTCACGCCGCCCCGCGCAAGGCACGGGTTTTCCGGGGCGAACGTGGCTTTCGCCAGGAGTGTTCTCGAGGAATTGGGCGGGTTCTCACCACGGTACGGCTGTGCAACCGGTGAAAGCACGGGGCCAGGCGAAGAGACGGATCTCGCGCAGAGGATTTACGCGAAGCACCCTCTCTTTTGGTACGATCCGGCCATCTCGGTCCGGCACTGGACACCGGCGCGCTTCACCACGGTGGCTTTCATCCTGAGGCGCAGCTACAACTCCGGTCGCTCGCTCGCCGTCATGCAGGGGAGGCGTATCTGCTCAGCATCCTACGTCGTTGCTTTTTGCGCCGCCCTCTTGTCGCTTGCGGCAACACCATTTGCCTTGCTGCGCCCCTCGCGTCCCCTGAGGACCGAACTGGTCCGGAGGGCCGAGGACTTGGCCGGAAGATTGGGATACCTTATGGGCAGGGTGCCCTCCGGGAAGGATTGAAGGAGCCTTGATGCTGGACGGACTGAAACTGCTGCTTAAACAAGGTGTGGAATTCGCGCTGGGACATCGACTCCCACAGGCGCCCGAACTTTCCTGCCCAACCGTGACCCTTGGCGAGTTGAGCTACGGTGCCTGGACCTTCTGCCCGGAAGGCCTCACCCGCAGTGGGGTGGTCTACTCCTTCGGGGTGGGCGAGGACATCAGCTGGGACCTCGCCGTCATCGAGAAGTACGGTGTCACGGTCCACGCTTTCGACCCCACGCCGCGTTCAGCTCAATTCGTGCAGCGGCAGAGCCTGCCGGAAGAGTTCGTCTTCCACCCTTACGGGCTCGCGGACTACGATGGGACGGCGCTCTTCTATCCCCCGGAGAACGCGGAGTGGGTCAGCCACACCCTGCTCAGGCGTCGCCGCACGGCAAAGAATGCCATCGAGGTGGCGGTGTACCGGTTGGAGACCATCATGTCCCTGCTGGGGCACGACCGCATCGACCTGCTCAAGATGGACATCGAGGGGGCCGAGTACGGCGTCATCGGCGACATCCTTACCAGTTCCCCGGTGGCCGGGGGGGCGCAGCAACTGTTGGTCGAGTTCCACCATCGCTTCCCCGGCAAGGGGATCAAAGATACCAACGCCTGCATCGAGGCACTGGCAAAGGCGGGGCTGCACTCCTTCCACATCTCCGAAAGCGGCGAGGACTG